>DASWBP010000067.1:0-8581 GCA_036390555.1 Burkholderiales bacterium
CAACTGCAGCGCGGTAAACGGGTTGCCGCCCTGCGCGCGCAGCGCGTCGATGCGCGCGGCGAGCACCGGGTCGTCCGGCGGCGCGAATGGCAGCTTGTCGATCACCACCAGCGACAGCGCCTCGCCGCGCACGTCCACGCCTTCCCAGAACGAGGCGCTGCCGAGCAGCACCGCGTTGCCCAGGCTGCGGAACCGCGTCAGCAGCTCGCTCCTCGAGCCCTCGCCCTGCACGAGGAGCGGAAAGTCGAGCTTGCCGCGCAGCAGGTCGCGCGCGCGGCGCAGCGCGCGTAGCGTGGTGAACAGCAGGAACGCGCGCCCGCGGCTCGCCTCGAGCACCGGGAGTGCCGCCTGCACCACGGCCTCGGTGAATGCCGGGTCGTTGGGATCGGCGGGCAGGCCGCGCGGCACGTAGAGCAGCGCCTGGCTCTCGAAGTCGAAAGGGCTCGGCCAGGCGCGCGCCTGCGCGCGCTCCAGGCCCAGCTCGCCCGTGAAGTGCGCGAAGTTCTCGCCGGCCGCGAGCGTGGCGGAAGTGAAGATCCAGGCGCGCGGCGCCTCCTCCACCTGCCGGCGAAACAGCGCGGCGCTGGACAGCGGCGTGAGGTGCAGCTGCAGCGCCTGGCCGAAGACTTCGACCCAGCGCACCTGGTTCGCGCCGTCGGCAGCGCCGAGGCGCTCGAGGAGGACGCGCGCCTCCGTGGCGCGGCGCGTACAGGCGGCGAGGCCTTCGCTGCGCTCGGCCTGCGCGGCAAGCGCCTCGGCGAACGTGGCGAGCGCGTGGCCGAGCGCCTCCAGCGCCGCGCCGAATTTCGGGCGCGCCGCGGCCTGCGACCAGGCGAGGCGCGCACCCTCGGCATCGAAAGCGAGGCGCAGATCGCGCGCCGCCTTGTCGAGCTTGCCGGCGAGCGCGTCGAACCCGGGCGCCGCGCCGCCCGCCGCGTGCAGCTCCAGGCGCGCGTCGCGCGCGAGCTCGACGAGCCGCCCCGTGGAGACGCTCTCGCCGAAGAACAGGCGCGCGGTCTCCGGCAGCTGGTGCGCCTCGTCGAAGATCAGCGTGTTGCAGGCGGGCAGCAGCTCCGCCACGCCCTCGTCGCGCAGCACCACGTCGGCGAAGAACAGGTGGTGGTTGATCACCACCACGTCGGCGGCGAGCGCGGCGCGCCGCGCCTTCATCACGAAGCAGTCCTTGTAGCGCGGGCATTCCTGGCCGAGGCAGTTCTCGCGTGTCGAGGTGGCGTGCTGCCAGGCGGGCGCGTCCTCGGGCACCTCGGCGAGGTCGGCGCGGTCGCCGCTCACGCTCGCCGCGGCGAAGCGCTCGATGCGGCGCAGCTGCGCGGCTTCGTCGCGGCTGCCGAGGCGCGCCTCGCCAAGCGCCCGCTCCAGGCGATGCAGGCACACGTAGTTGGCGCGCCCTTTGAGGAGCGCGGGCACCGCGCCCGACGCGAGCGCCGCGCGCACCGCGGGCAGGTCGCGGTCGAAAAGCTGGTCCTGCAGCGTCTTGGTGCCGGTGGAGACGATCACCTTGCCCCCGGCGAGCAGCGCCGGCATGAGGTAGGCGAGCGTCTTGCCGGTGCCGGTGCCCGCCTCGGCGACCAGCACTTCGTCGCGCTCGATCGCGCGCAGGATCGCGCGCGCCATCTCGAGCTGTTGCGCGCGCAGACGGTAGCCGGGGATCTGCGCCGCAAGCGGCCCGCCGTCGGCGAACAGCCGCTCGAGCGCGCGCTCGGACTCGGCGCTCAGGGGCGGACCTCGTCCACCCGCACCCAGATGCGGCGGCTCTCCGTCGCGCGAGCGCTCGAGCCCGCGAGCAGGCCGCGCTCGTCGCGTGCCCGCGATTCATTGATGCCGGCGAGCTCGAACCATTCCCCCAGGCGCCCGCTCGCCGTGGTGGCGGCGCCGTAGCCCTGCACGCTGCCGGGGATCGTTCCCGGCGCCTGGCGCTGCGGCGCGATCTCGAGGAACACGGTATTTCCCGAGACGCGCGGCACCACCTCGTAGCCGGTCGCGATGTCCTGGACGATCACTGTCTGCCGCCGCACCTGCGTGCCCGGGCTGCCGAGGATCTCCGTGTGCTGCACGGGCCGGCTCTGTCCGGTGGCAATCATGGCGCGTCCGCCTTCGAGCACCTGCACGCGCTGGTCCACGCGCTCGGTGGTGCGCGAGCGCTCGTCTTGCGCCTGCAGCCGGGCGGCGGCGCCTTGGGAGGAGACGACGCCGCCCGCCGCAAAGGCGCTGCGCGCGTCCGTGCCCGCGTCGTCGAAACGCACCGAGATCACCAAGCGTCGCGCCGGCCGGTCCAGGGCCTCCAGCGCGCGCCGGATCTCGTCGAAGTTGCGGGCGCTCGTGCGCACGATGAGCTGGTTTCGCTGGCCGGTGAGGACGCCCCCGGGCTCGAGCAGCGGCCGCAGGTCGGGCAGCACCTGCTCGGCGGTCCGGTGCCTGAGCTCGATCACCTCGAGGCTGCCTTGGCCCAAGGCCGGCAACGCCCAGAAAGCCATCCAAAGGTAAGTGATTGCTCTCATTTGCCCGCTACACTACATTACTTGAAGTATGGGACGTATTATTCTGTATTCATTGATATTTGCGGTCCTTTCCGGATGCGCCAGCGCGCCACCTGCGCCGCCGCGCCCCGAATCGACGCCCGTAGGCCCGGAGCGAGCCGAGGCTCTTCTCCAGGTGCTCTTAACGCTCGGCGTGGATTACCGCAACGGCGGCAATTCCCCGGCGAGCGGGTTTGACTGCAGCGGCCTCGTGGCCCATGTGTTTCGCGAGGCCTATGGGATCCGGTTGCCGCAAAACGCGCGCGCCCAGAGCGAGCTGGGGGTCCGGGTGAGTCTATCGGAGCTTCGCGCAGGGGACTTGGTGTTCTACAACACCCTTAACGCGCCCTTCTCCCATGTGGGCATCTATGTAGGTGATGGAAGGTTCGTGCATGCGCCGAAGACTGGGGCGCAGGTGCGGTTCGAGCAGGTCACCGCCCGGTATTGGATGAGGCGCTTCGACGGGGCCCGTCGCATCCAGGCTCAGGCCCTTTAAATACAAATAATTCGCATTTGTGTTGACTACTCAAATGAGAGTAATTACCATTTGCGCACCGTGATTGCCCGAGACGTACATGCGATCCCTTAACGCCCTGCTCGTCCTTTCCCTGCTCACCCTGTCGGCGGGCGCAACCGCCCAGGAGAAGGTCCTCAATCTCTACTCCTCGCGCCATTACCAGACCGACGAGGCGCTCTACACCGGCTTCACCAAGGCAACCGGCATCAAGGTGAACCGCATCGAGGCGGGCGAAGACGCGCTGATCGAGCGCATCCGCAACGAGGGGGCGCGCAGTCCCGCGGACGTGCTGGTCACCGTGGATGCCGGACGCTTGTGGCGCGCCGAGCAGCTGGGCCTGTTCCAGCCGGTGAAGTCCGCCGTGCTCGAGTCGCGCATCCCCGCGAGCTTCCGCGAGCCCGAGGGCAAGTGGTTCGGCTTCTCGCTGCGCGCGCGCGTGATCGCCTACAACAAGGCGAAAGTGAAGCCCGGCGAGCTGAACAATTACGAAGACCTCGCCGATGCGAAGTGGAAGGGGCGCGTGTGCATGCGCTCCTCCGGCAACATCTACAACCTTTCGCTGATGGGCGCGCTAATCGACCACCTGGGCGAAGCGCAGGCCGAAGCCTGGGCAAGAGCGGTGCGCGCCAACCTCGCGCGCGAGCCCAAGGGCGGCGACACCGACCAGCTGAAGAGCGTCGCCGCCGGCGAGTGCGACGTCACCATCTCCAACCAGTACTACTACGCGCGCCTCGCGCGATCGCTGAAAGCCGAGGACCGGCAGGTCGCCGAGAGGCTGGGCGTGCTGTTCCCCAACCAGGCGAGCTGGGGGGCGCACGTCAACATCTCCGGCGCGGGCGTGATGAAGAACGCGCCGCACCGCGAGGCCGCCGTGAAGTTCCTCGAGTACCTGGCGAGCGACGCGGCGCAGCGCTACTTCGCCGACGGCAACAACGAGTGGCCGGTGGTGCCCAGCGTGCAGGTGGTGAACCCGGTGCTCTCGGCCTTCGGCGCCTTCAAGTACGACGCGGTCAACGTCGCGGTGCTCGGGCGCAACCAGCCCGCCTCGCAGAAGCTCTACGACCGCGTCGCCTGGAAGTAGCGGCGCGTGAGCGCGAGCAGCGGTACCAGGCCCACCAGCACGATCACCAGCGAGGGCACCGCGGCCTCGGCCAGGCGCTCGTCCTTCGCGAGGTTGTAGGCCTCGATCGCCAGGGTGTCGAAGTTGAACGGCCGCAGCGCAAAGGTGGCCGGCAGCTCCTTCATCACATCCACGAAGACCAGCAGCAGCGCGCTGGCGAGGCTCGGCGCCAGCAGCGGCGCGTGCACGCGCGCGAGCGTCGCCGTGGGCGAGGCGCCGAGGCTGCGCGCCGCGTCTTCCATGCTCGGTGTAATCCGCGCGAGGCCCGCCTCGGTGGTCTGCAGCGCGACGGCGAGGAAGCGCACCAGGCACGCGTACACCAGCGCCGCGAGCGTGCCGGTAAGGAGCAGCCCGGCCTGCACGCCCAAGCCGTCCTCCAGGAGCGCCGCGAGCCAGTTGTCCAAGCGCCCCAGCGGCACCAGCACGCCCACTGCGATGACGGCACCGGGCATCGCGTAGCCGAGCGAGGCCACGCGGTTGGCCGCGGCGGCGACGCGGCTCTTCGAGATGCGCACGGCGTAGGCGAGCGCGAGCGCGACGCCGACCGCCACCGCCGCGGTCACCCCGGAGATGATGAAGCTGTTGCCCACCAGCGCCAGCAGGCGCGCGCCCCAGCGCGCCTCCGGATCGGCGAGCGCGAGCTGCGCGAGGATGCCCGCCGGCAGCAGGAAGCCGAACAGCACCGGCGCCGCGCAGGCGAGGCTCGCCAGCGCGGCGGCGGCGCCCCGCAGGCGCACCGGCGGCGTGCGCTTGCCGGGTGCAGCGCTGTAGTAGGCGGCGCGCCCGCGCGAGGCGCGCTCGAGCAGCAGCACGAGCAGCACGAAGCCCAGCAGGACGCTCGAGAGTTGCGCGGCGGCGTCCGCGTCGCCCATCGCGAACCAGGCCTTGAAGATGCCGGTGGTGAACACCTCGAGCGAGAAGTAGGACACCGTGCCGAAATCCGCGAGCGTCTCCATCAGCGCGAGCGCCGTGCCGGCGGCAAGCGCCGGGCGTGCGAGCGGCAGCGCGACGCGCCAGAAGCTGCCCCACGCCGAGAGGCCCGCGAGGCGCCCCGATTCGATGGCGCTGCGCGAGAGGTCGCGGAACGCGGTGCGCGCGATCAGGTACACGTAGGGATAGAGCGCGAAGGAAAGCACCACCGCCGCGCCGGGCAGCGAGCGGATCTCGGGGAACCAGTATTCACGCGCCTGCCAGCCGGTGGCCGCACGCAAGGCACCCTGCACCGGACCTGTGAACTGCAGCCAGTCGGTGTAGGCGTAGGCCATGACATAGGCCGGCATCGCGAGCGGCAGCATCAACGCCCATTCGAGCAGGCGCACACCCGGAAAGCGGTAGCTGGCGACCAGCCACGCCGAGACCACGCCGATCGAAATCACGCCCGCGGCGACGAGCGCGAGGAGCGCCGCCGTGTTGCCCACATACCGCGGCAGCACGGTTGCCGCGAGGTGGCGCCAGGTGTCGCCCGAGGGCTGCAGCAGGCTCGCGAGCACGGCGAGGATCGGCAGCGCGAGGACGAGCCCGATGCCGACCGAAACCCAGACAGCCGGGCGAAGCCTGATCGGTTGGGGCCTAACCGCCTGATCCGAAAGCATTCGTCATTCTAACAAGAACGATTCTTGTTTATGATGGCGGCGTATAATCGCGGCATGAACCTGCTCGAGGTCGAGGGGCTCCGGCACGGCTACAACGGCCACGAAGTCGTGAGAGGCCTGGACTTCGTGCTGCCACGCGGCGCCATCGGCTGCCTGCTGGGCCCGAGCGGCTGCGGCAAGACCACCGTCCTGCGTTGCATCGCGGGCTTCGAGGCCGTGCGCGCGGGCACGATCCGCCTGAACGGCGCCGTGGTCTCCGGCCCCGGCGTCATGCTCACCCCGGAGAAGCGCCGCATCGGCATGGTGTTCCAGGACTATGCCTTGTTTCCGCACCTGTCGGTCGCGCAGAACATCGCCTTCGGCCTCGCGGGCCTCGCGCGCGAGGAGCGCGACGTGCGCGTGCGCGAATTGGCGGCGCTGGTGCGCCTGGGCGAGGCGCTTGGCCAGTACCCGCACGAGCTCTCGGGGGGCCAGCAGCAGCGCGTGGCTCTGGCGCGCGCGCTCGCCTCGCGGCCCGAGCTGCTGCTCCTGGACGAGCCCTTCTCCAACCTTGACGTCGAGCTGCGCGAGAAGCTCTCGCTCGAAGTGCGCGAGATCATCAAGGCGAGCGGCGCCACCGCGGTGCTGGTGACGCACGACCAGCACGAGGCCTTCGCCATGGCCGATGAGGTCGGCGTCATGCACGAGGGTCGCATCCAGCAGTGGGACAGCGCCTACAACCTCTACCACAAGCCCGCCAACCGCTTCGTCGCCGACTTCGTCGGCCAGGGCGTGTTCCTGCCCGCCAAGGTGCTCAACGCGAGGAGCGTCGAGATCGAGCTTGGCGTGCTCGAAGGCGACATTCCCAACGAATGCCGGATGGGCTGCGACGCCTGCGGCAAGGGCTGCCTCGCCGACGTGCTGCTGCGGCCCGACGACGTGATGCACGACGACGCCTCCGCCACGCAGGCCGAGGTGGTGCACAAGGCCTTCCGCGGCGCGGAGATCCTCTACACGCTGCGGCTGGCGAGCGGCCGCAAAGTGCTCGCGCTGGTGCCCAGCCACCACAACCACGCGCTCGGCGAGAAGATCGGCATCCGCCTCGACGTGGACCACGTGGTGGCGTTTCACCCCGAGGGCTGATCCCGCAGGCTGTAGATCGCGCGCAGCTCGAGCTCGAACTCGCGCCCCGCGAGCTCGGGCGGCAGCTGCACGAAGGGCTTGGCGGTGCGGAACATGTCGAGCGCCTGCCGGTCGAGCACCTCGTGCCCCGAGCTCTTCGCAACGCCCAGCGCGGCGATGCGGCCATCGGCGCCGAGCGTCATGCGCACCACCACCGAGCCTTCCCAGTTGTTGTCGATCGCCGAGCGCGGATAGCGCTTGAAGCGCGCTGCGACCGTGACGAGCTGCAGGCGGTAGCGCTCGAGCGCGCCGGGGTCCGGCCCGCGCGGTGCCGCGGGCACGGGCAGCGGCTCCAGGCGCGCGAGCGCGCCGGCGGCGGTGATCGTCGGCACGGCAGGCGCCGGTGCCTCGCTCGGCGCCGCGCCCAGCACGGGTGTTGAAGGCGCCGCTTGCGCGACCGGGGCAGGCGCTGGCGAGGGCTCCGCGCGCGGCTCGCGCGGCGTCTGCTGCACCAAGGGCAGCGGCGGCACCGGCTTCGTTGCCTGCGGCGGGGGCTTGGCGGCTTGCGGCTTCGGCGCGACGGGCTTGGGTCGCTCGCGCTCGGCAGCTTCGGGGGCGGGCGGCGCCGCGCGCTCGGCAAGCCGCGCGACAAGTGGCGCGGGCACGGGCGGCAAGTGCGCGGCCAGCTCGCGCAGCGCGGGCAACGCCGAGAGCGCGAGCGCGTGCAGCAGGAGCGACGCAAGCAGCGCGAGACCGAGGCTGCGGTTTGCCCGGTCGCGCGCCATGGCGTCGCTCAGCGGCGCTGCAGCGCCCGCCACACCTTCTCGGGCGTGAGCGGCATCTCCAGATGCCTCACGCCGCGCTCCGCGAGCGCATCGAGCACCGCGTGCACCACCGCGGGCACGGCGCCGATGGTGCCGATCTCGCCGCAGCCCTTCACGCCGAGCAGGTTCGTCTGGCAGGGCACGCTCTCGTCGAAGGCGTTCGCCATCGGCGGGAACTGGTCGGCGCGCGGCACGCAGTAGTCCATCAGCGAGCCGGTGAGCAGCTGCCCGCTCTCGGCGTCGTACACCGCCTGCTCGTACAGCGCCTGGCCGACACCCTGCGCGATGCCGCCCTGGATCTGCCCCTCGACGATCATGTGGTTGATGATGCGGCCGATGTCGTCCACGCTGGTCACGCGCACGAGCTCGACAATGCCGGTCTCGGGGTCGATCTCCACCTCGCAGGCCTGCGCCCCGTTCGGCCAGGACGGGGTCGAGGGCGTCTGCGTCGCCGAGACGCGCACGCGCCGCTCCGCCTGCTTGGCCGCCAGCTCGGACAGGCCGATCGAGCGGTCGGTGCCGGCGATATAGAAGCGGCCGTTGCGGAACTCGATGTCCGCGGGCGCCGCCTCCAGCGCATCGGCCGAAAGCTCCTTGCCGCGCGCGATCAGCGTGCGCCCCGCCGCCACCACCGCGGAGCCGCCGATGAACGCCGAGCGCGAACCGACGCTGCCGACGCCGTTGGCGCGGTCGGTGTCGCCCTGCACGATCGTGATGCCAGTCGCGGGAATCTGCAGCACCTCGGTGACGAGCTGCATGTAGCTGGTCTCGAGGCCCTGCCCCATCGCCTGCGTGCCGGAGAACACCGTGATGTGGCCCTCGGCGTCCACCTCGATGTCCACGGTCTCGGTGGGCAGCGCGCCGGTCCATTCAAGATAGGCGGAGAGCCC
>DASWBP010000068.1:0-5266 GCA_036390555.1 Burkholderiales bacterium
GCTAGGCGCGAAGGGCGTGGGCGAAGCGGGCGTCACCGGCTCCATGCCGTGCCTCATGAACGCGATCGTGGATGCGCTGCGCCAGGCGGGCGTCACGCACTTCGACATGCCGGCGACGCCGCAGCGCATCTGGCAGGCGATCCGCGAGGCGAAGGCCGGCAGGCCCGCCGCGCTCGCGGTGCCGCAGGCCTAGGTGCGATTCTCCCAGGTCAACGTCTTCTCGAAGGACCCGCTCGCCGGCAATCCGCTCGCGGTGGTCCACGCAGCAGCGGGGCTGAGCGAGACGCGGATGGCCGCGCTCGCGCGCTGGACCAACCTCTCCGAGACGACCTTCCTCCTGCCGCCATCGAATGCGGGCGCGGACTACCGCGTGCGCATCTTCACGCCGAGCGGCGAGCTGCCCTTCGCCGGACACCCTACGCTCGGCTCCTGCCACGCGTGGCTTGCCGCGGGCGGCAAGCCGAAGAAGGCGGGCGTGGTGGTGCAGGAGTGCGGCGTGGGCCTGGTGCGCGTGCGCTGCGACGGACCGCGCCTGGAATTCGCAGCGCCGCCCCTGCGCCGCACAGGCCTGCTCGAGCCCGAGGTGCTGGCGAAGGTCGCGAAGGCGCTCGCCGTGGCGCCGACGGACATCATGCGCCACCAGTGGGTGGACAACGGCCCGGGGTGGTGCGCGGTGATGCTGCGCTCGGCGCGCGAGGTGCTCGCGCTCAAGCCCGACTGGGCCGCGCTCTCGCCGCTCAAGCTCGGCGTGATCGGGCCCCACAAGGCGGGACACGATGCAACATTCGAGGTGCGCGCCCTCATCGGCACGGGCGGCTACGAGGACCCGGTGACCGGCAGCCTCAACGCGAGCCTCGCGCAGTGGCTGATCGGCGCAGGGCTCGCTCAGCCTTCCTACGTCGCCGCGCAGGGCACGGCGCTGCAGCGCGCCGGGCGCGTCCACTTGCGCAGGGACGGTACGGACATCTGGGTCGGCGGCGACGTGGTGGGCGTCGTCGTCGGCGAGATCAGGCTCTAGCCCTATTCGAAACGGCGGTCCTTCCACCAGGGATAGAACGCCGGCATGTCGGCGCTCGCGCGCATCGGAAAGCGCGGCGCGCGCTTCTCCTTGAACGCGGCGATGCCTTCGGCAACGTCGGCCGATTGACCGAGCGTGAAGATGCCGCGCGAGTCCACCTTGTGCGCCTCCATCGGATGGTCGGCGCCGAGCATGCGCCACATCATCTGCCGCGCGAGCGCCACCGCCACCGGCGCGGTGTTGGCCGCGATCTCGCGCGCGAGTGCCCGCGCCACCGGCAGCAGCGCATCCGGCGCGACCACCTTCGACACGAGCCCGCCCGCCAGCGCCTCCTGCGCGTCGAACACGCGCCCGGAGAGCGTCCATTCGAGCGCCTGGCCGATGCCCACCACGCGCGGCAGGAACCACGACGAGCAGGCCTCCGGCACGATGCCGCGGCGCGCAAAGACGAAGCCGAAACGTGCGTCGGTCGAGGCGAGGCGCACGTCCATCGGCAGGAGCATCGTCGCGCCGATGCCAACCGCCGCGCCGTTCACCGCGGCGATCACGGGCTTCTTCATCTCGAAGATGCGCAGCGTCACCATGCCGCCGCCGTCGCGGTGCGTCTGCGCGGTGAGGCCTTCGCGCTTGGCGTAGTCGAAAGTCGATGGGCCCGCAGAAAGGTCTGCTCCCGCGCAGTAGGCGCGCCCGGCGCCGGTGACGATCACTGCGCGCACCTCGTCGTCGGCGTCCGCCCTGCCGAAAGCGTCGATGAGCTCGTCGCGCATCACGTGCGTGAAGGCGTTCATCCGGTCTGGGCGGTGGAGCGTCACGGTGGCGATGCGCTCGGCGACTTCATAGCGGATCTCGGCGTAGGCCATACGGCTTCCTTCAGTGAGTCAGTGGATGCGGCGCTCCTGCCCGCGCCAGTAGGGCTCGCGCAGCACGCGCTTGAGGATCTTGCCGGTCGGGTTGCGCGGGATCGCTTCGAGGAAGTCGATCGACTTCGGGCACTTGTAGTGCGCGATGCGGCTGCGCATGAACTCGATGATCTCGGCTGCGCTCGCCCTGGCGCCGGACTTTAGCACCACGCAAGCCTTGACCGCCTCGCCCCAGGTATCGTCGGGCACGCCGATCACCGCGCCGTCGGCGAGCGCCGGGTGCTGCATCAGCACGTTCTCCACCTCCGCCGGGTAGATGTTCTCGCCGCCTGAAATGATCATGTCCTTGATGCGGTCGTGCAGGAAGAGGTATCCGTCTTTCAGGTAGCCCGCGTCGCCCGAGCGGAACCAGCCGTCGCCCATCAAGACGCTGGCGGTCGCCCTGGGGTTGCCCCAGTAGCCCTTCATGTTCTGCGGGCTGCGGATCCACACTTCGCCCACCGCGCCCTCGGCGCAATCCTTGACGCCGCCGGGCTCCACCACGCGCAGCTCCACGTTGTCGATGGGCTTGCCCGCGGAGCGCAGCAGGTGCTTCTTCGGGCCATCGGGATCGTGGTCCTCGGGCGGCAGCATGGTGATGGCGCCCGTGGTCTCGGTGAGGCCATAGACCTGCATGAAGTCGCACTTGAAGGTGCGCAGCGCCTCGACGAGCACCTTGTCCGAGATGGGCGAGGCGCCGTAGGAGATGCCCTTCAGCGAGGAGTAGTCGGCGCTCTTCGCGCCGGGCGCGGCGAGCATGAACTGGATCATCGCGGGAACGAGGAAGGCGTGCGTGATGCGATGCTCGCCGATGGCGGCGATCGCCGCGCCCGGGTCGAAGTCGGGATAGAGCACGCTCGAGCCGCCGAGCGTCGCGGTCAGAAGGCCCACGCCCACGCCGGCGATGTGGTAGGTCGGCAGCACGTTCAGCATCACGTCGGGCGCGCCGCGATAGCCGATCGCCGCCGGCACTGCGCTCATCATCCCGGCGGAGAGGTTGCGGTGCGTGAGCTCCACGCCCTTCGGCAGCCCCGTGGTGCCTGAGGAATAGAGCTGCAGCGCGGTGTCGTCGAGCGCGGGCGCGGTGCGGGCTGCAAGCGGCGGGAAGCCGCGCGCCCAGGCATCGAAATCCTCGGTGATGAGCTGCGCCGGCGATGCGGCCGCAAACGCGCGATCGGCCATCATGAAGCGTGCGCCGCCATCCTTCACGACGTAGGCGATCTCCGGCGGCGCGAGGCGCCAGTTGACCGGCATGCATACGGCGCCCAGGCGGCAGGCGCCGAGGACGAGCGCCACGCACTCGGCGGTGTGCTTGGTGAGGCAGGCGACGCGGTCGCCGCGCCCGATGCCCAGCTGCGCGAGCCCGGTGGCAACGCGGCCCGCGGCGTCCCAAATCTCGGCGAAGGTCCAGCTACGCCGCGGCGTCCAGTAGGCGCGCTCGCCTCCGCGCGCCGCGGCATGGCGCGCGATGGCGTCCTGTATCGTTTCCATCCACTCCTCCCGCGGTGAGTCTACCGCGCAAGGAAAATTGGGGTCAGACCCCAATTTCGCGGAAATTGGGGTCTGACCCCGATTTGCCGTCGCGCGCTTCGGCGCGGGCTGCGTCGTAGACCAGGCGAGCGGCAACGGCGTCCTCGACCGCCTGGCCGAGCGCCTTGAAGATCACCGTGGCGCCGGCGGGCGGCCGCGGCTTCGTGCCGGCCAGGATCTCGCCGATCTCCGCGTAGACCTTCGCGCCGGAGAGCATCACATCGCCGGACTCCTTCTCGGCCGACTCGCGGAAGTCCGCAACCACCACGTTGCGCATCGCGTCGTCGTCGAGCTCGCGCCAGGCGGGGCGCGGCGCGCCGATCGCGGCGACGAAGGCGCCGGGCTTGAGCCACGCCCCTTTCAGCACCGGCTCGGCGGCATTGGTCACAGTGCAGACGATGTCCGCGCCGCGCACCGCGGCCTCGGCCGAGGTGCAAGCGATGCCACCGATGTCCTCCGCACAGCGCGCAACGTTCTGCGGATTGCGGCTCCATACTCGAATTTCGGAGACCGCGCGCACCGCACGCAGCGCCTGGGCGTGGCTGCGCGCCTGCGCGCCGCTGCCGAGCAGCGCCACCGCCTTCGGTCCCGGCGGCGCGAGCGCGTCAGCCGCAACCGCCGAAACTGCCGCGGTGCGCAGCGCCGTGAGCCAGGTGGCATCCATCACCGCGAGCGTCTGCCCCGTCGCAGGATCCATCAGCACGAGCGTGGCGAGCATCGTCGGCAGGCCGCGTGCCGCGTTGCCGGGAAGCTGCGTGATGAGCTTGGTGACGAGCGCGTCCTGCGTGAGCGCCGGCTTGACGAACAGCAGCCCCTGGTGCGCGGGGATCTCCATCACCATGCGCAGCGGCTGCACCACACGCCCCGCGGAGAGATCGACCAGCGCGCGCCGCATGCCCTCGAGCAGCGGCTCCAGGCGCAGCAGGCGGCGGACTGCCGCGTCGTCGAGCTGAATGGCCATCTCAAATCGTGATGGTAGGGAGGTGTCGAATCGCCAACGTCACCAGATCAGGCGATTGTAGAGCGTGCGGCCGCTGGACATCATGGTGCGGCGTCTCTTTCACAAAGGGGGAACACACCATGCGAGTCCAGCTTTCAGTCGTAGCCGCATCGTTGGCCGCCGCGGCCGTCCTCACGTTTCCGCCTGCCGCGTTCGCACTGAGCGATCTCGTCATCAACGTGGATTGCGCGGGCGGCAATCGCATTGCCGATGCCCTGAGCCGGCCCAACGTGCTCGACCGGCGCATGATCATCGTCGTCAACGGCACCTGCACTGAAAACGTGACGATCGAGCGCGACGACGTGACGCTGAAAGCGGGTGCCTCCGGTGGCGGTGTTAGCGCGGCCGTCACGACCAGGCCTGCCATCGCCATCAACGGCGCGCGGCGTATCGCCCTCGAGTCTCTGAGCGTTACCGGCGGGTTGCATGGGGTACATGCGACGAACGGCGCTGCTGTCGCCATTCGCGGCGGCAGCGTTCGCAATGCGGCGAGGAATGGGGTGTTCGCCTTTCAAAACTCTACCGCGGCGATCGACGCGTGCACGATAGAGAATCACGGGGAGAATGGCATCGCGGTGGTAAACGCGTCCAGTGCGTCCCTCACGGGGAGCGTAGTGAGGGGCAATGCGCTGTACGGGGTTGTGCTGAGTCGAGCGGGCGGCGCGATCCTGGGCAACTACGACGCTGCCGGTAACGTCTGCTGCGGCAACACGATCGAGAACAACGTCTTCGACGGCGTGCTGGCCGCGGATGCCTCCAGTGTGCACCTGTACGGCAACACCATCCAGGCGAACGGCACTTCCAACGGCCGCTGGGGCA
>DASWBP010000069.1:0-2284 GCA_036390555.1 Burkholderiales bacterium
TTCGCCCGCTCCGCGTACTCCCGGTACCCCATGAACTCCTCGAACTCCTTGACCCGCTCGCGATAGCCCGTCACGGCGTTCGCGTCCTGCGTGCGCTTGAAGGCCTCCAGCGCGCGCCCGAGCGCATCGAACTGCACGAGCGCGGCAAAGCCGTAATAAAGGACGATCGAGGCGCCGGCGCGCTCCTCATCCGCCACCGTGCCGCCGGGCAGGTCCACGATCATCAAGGGCTTTTGCACGCGCCGCTTGATCTCGGCGAGCTGCGCGGGGGTGGCGTTCGTCGGGAAGACGAGATCGGCGCCCGCCTTGGCGTAGGCCTCCAGGCGCCGCAGCGCATCGCCCAGCTCGCCGCCGATCCAGAGCGCGTCCGTGCGCGCCGCGATGAGGAAATCCGGATCGGTGCGCGCCTCCACCGCCGCGGCGATGCGCGCCGCCGCCTCCTCGAGCGGACGCAGGCGCTGCGGCAGGCTCGTGTGCTTGCCCGCGCCGGTGTGATCCTCGATGTGGATCGCGCACACGCCCGCCTGCTCGAAGGCCTGCACCGTGCGCCACATGTTGCCCGGATCGTTGAAGCCGCCCTCGGCGTCGGCGATCAGGGGCACCTTCACCGCATTGGCGATCGAGCGCGCCTGCGCGGCGAGATCTTCCAGCGTGAGAAGGCCCGTGTCGGGCAGCGCGTAGCGGCTCGCCGCGGTGGCGTAGCTGCCGATGTAGACCGCCTCGAAGCCGTGCTTCTCGATCAGGCGCGCCGAGAGCGCATCGGTCGCGCCCGGCACCGCGACCGTGCGCCCGGAGGCGACGAGCGCCCGCAGCTTCTCGCGCCGGTCGCGGATGGTGCTCATGGCCCAACTATATCCCTGCCGCCCGCTGCGGTAGCGCGCCGCAGGCTCACCGCCGGTTCAGCCGCCAGTCGAACGGCAGGAAGCGCAGCTTCAAGTGCCCGAGGTGGGGCTCCAGGTGCGCGAACGTTGCGTCATCGAGGCGCTGCACCACGAACTCCAGCGCGCCGCCCTTGCCGCCGAAATCCGCCGCGTACCACTGCAGGAGCTTGGGCACCGAGATCGTGCGGCCGTCCGCGTCCACCTGCACCGTGCGCTGCAGGTAGCGCTCGGTGGCCTGCTCGAGCTGCGCGTCCAAGCCGCTGCCGCTGCCAAAGACGCGGAAGGCGGGCGAGGAGACCGTGCCGCGAAAGAGCGCGAAGTGCAGCCGTTCGTCCAGCGCGATCGGCACATGCATGAGACGCGGATCGTCGCGCGGCATCGGCGCGCGTCCGCCGGGGGGAGGGGCGCCGCCGCGCAGCACGCCGTGGTAGATGTCGTCCAGCGAATACGCGTGCCCGTGGATCGTGACCCGCGGCCGCTCGAAGAACAGCGCCACGTCCGGCTTTCCGCCCTCGAGCGCGATCTCGAGCTCCGGCACGTCGCGCAGCACGCAGGCATTGAAGACGTTCACCCAGAAGGCGGTCTGCCCGGCGATGCGCTCGCTCGCCGGGTCGAACTGCGCGAGCGCCCCCATGCACACCGCCAGTCGTCCGCGCTCGCGCGAGCCGGAAAGCGCCCGGAAGTCGCAGGCGCGCCCCTCGGCGTCGAAGAACGCGGTCAACGCCGCGAGCGCTTGAGAAAGCTCCCGGCTTGGATCCATGGCCGTGCGCCCCGCCTGCCGCGCCGTCGCTGCCGGCGCGCGCTTCCTAGGCCTTCTTCTCGAAGCCGCGCACCAGGCTCGCGCGCGCGGTGCCCGCCTGCATGAGCAGCGAGAAGTCCGACCCCGAGAGGATCAGCTGCACGCCCATGTTGATGTGGCGCTCGAGGAGCTCGGGGGTGTACATGCCGCCCATGCCCGCGAACTTGCCGTGCTTCCTGCAGGCGGCGATCGTCTTCTTGTAGGCCTCCGCGATGCGCGGGTCGTTGAACTGCCCCGGGATCCCCATCTCGAAGCACAGGTCGTTCGTGCCGATCAGGAGCGCGTCGATGCCCGGCACCGCGGCGATCGCCTCGCAGTTCTCGATGCCCTTGGGCGACTCGAGCATCACCACGACGAGCGTCTCCTCGTTGACGATGCGCGAAGCTTCGCCCACCGGCACCGAGGCGAAGCCCAGCTGCTGCAGCCCGCCGCCCATCGAGCGGTGGCCCAGCGGCGGGAAGCGGCAGTGGTCGGCGACGCGCTTGGCCTCGAGCTCCGAGTCCACGTGGGGCACGACGACGCCCTGCGCGCCGTTGTCCAGCATGCGCGAAGCGAGCCAGTGTTCCTTGCCCGCGACGCGCACCAGCGGCGTGATGCCCACGGC
>DASWBP010000070.1:0-3698 GCA_036390555.1 Burkholderiales bacterium
AGCGAGTTGTCGGAGGAGGCGTAGATCGCCTTCTTGATCATGCCGTAGGTGTGCGTGGGGCCGGAGGCGAGCGCGCGCGCCATGGCGTTCGCCTCGTCCATCAGCTTTGCGTCGTCCACGCACTTCCAGATGAGGCCCCAGCGCTCGGCGTCCTCCGCCGAGACGCGCTCGGCGAGCAGCGACATGCCCATCGCGCGCGCGGTGCCCGCCAGGCGCGGCAGCCAGTAGGTGCCGCCGCAATCCGGCACCAGCGCGATCTTGGCGAAGGCCTGCAGGAACGAGGTCGAGCGCGCGGCGAGCACGATGTCGCAGGAAAGCGCGAGGTTTGCGCCGGCGCCCGCGGCGATGCCGTTCACGGCGCAGACCACCGGCTTGGGCAGCGCGCGCAGGCGCCGGATGAACGGGTTGTAATTCGCTTCCAGCCCGCCGCCCAGGTCGAGGTTCGGGTCGTTCATGTCGCGCTCGGAGAGGTCCTGCCCGGCGCAGAAGCCGCGGCCCGCGCCGGTGAGGAGCAGCGCGCGGATGGAGTCGTCCTTCTCGGCCTGCGTGATGGCCTCGCGCAGCAAGCCGTGCATCTCGCTGATGAAGGCGTTCAGCTTCTCGGGACGGTTGAGCGTCACGGTCATGACGCCGGAATCGGTCGAAACGAGGACGGAGGGCATTGGCAAAGCTTAGCTAAAATCGGCCCCATGCCCAAGGTGTATTCGATCGACGGGATTGTCCCCGTGGTGCACCCTTCCGCCTTCGTCCACGAGAGCGCGGTGCTGATCGGCGACGTGATCGTCGGCGCGCGCGCCTACATCGGGCCCTGCGCCTGCCTCAGAGGCGACTTCGGCCGCATCGTGGTGGAGGAAGGCGCCAACATCCAGGACACCTGCATGCTGCATGGCTTTCCGGGCCGCGACACGGTGGTCGGGTCGGAGGCGACGATCGGCCACGGCGCCGTTCTGCACGGCTGCACGGTAAGGCGCGGCGCGCTGATCGGCATGAACGCCGTGGTGAACGACAACGCCGAGGTGGGTGAGGGCGCGATGGTGGCGGCGCTCGCCTTCGTCAAGGCGGAGAGCCGCATTCCGGCGCGTGCCTTGGCAGCGGGGATTCCCGCGCGCGTGCTGCGCGAGCTTGCGCCCGACGAAACGCAATGGAAGGAGGACAACATGCACCTCTACCAGAAGCTCGCCGAAAGGAGCGCCACGACCATGCAGCGCGTGGAGGCGCTCACCGCGCCCGAGCCGGGCAGGAAGCGAATCGAGATCCCGGGCGCGATCCCCCTCTCCGAAATGAAGAAGAAGAAGGCGAAGCCATGAGCGATACCGCGCTTCTCATCATCGACCTGCAGAACGACTACTTCCCGGGCGGCACGATGGAGCTCGAGGGGTCGGACGCCGCCAGCAAGCGCGCCGCCGAGGCACTCGCGGCGTTCCGCGCGAAGAAGCTGCCCGTGTTCCACGTCCAGCACCTCTCGGTGCGGCCCGGCGCGACCTTCTTCATTCCGGGCACGAAGGGCGCGGAGATCCACGAGGGCGTGCGACCCGCGCAGGGCGAGGCGGTGGTGCAGAAGAACTTTCCGAACAGCTTCCGCGCGACGGACCTGAAGCAGCGGCTCGACGCGGCGGGCGTGAAGCACCTCGTCGTCGCCGGGATGATGACGCACATGTGCGTGGACGCCACCGTGCGCCAGGCCGCCGACCTGGGCTATCGCGTGACGCTCATGGCGGACGCCTGCGCGACGCGCGCACTGAAGCATGGCGAAGAGAGCGTTTCCGCGAAGCAGGTGCACGCCGCATTCCTCGCCGCGCTGAGCGGGCTCTACGCCAAGGTGCAGCCCGCGGCCGATGCCATCCAGACCCTCCAGGGAGAAAAGCCTTGACCTACGAACTGATCCTCGCCGAAAAGAAGGGCCGCGTCGGGCTCATCACGCTCAACCGCCCCAAGCAGATGAACGCGCTCAACGCCCAGCTGATGCAGGAGCTCGCCAAGGCCCTGTACGCCTTCGACGCGGACGAGGGCGTGGGCTGCATGGTCATCACCGGGAGCGAGAAGGCCTTTGCCGCGGGCGCCGACATCGCGGCGATGAAGGACTTCAGCTACATGGACGCCTACAAGGCGAACTACATCACGCGCGACTGGGAGCACCTGAAGAACATCAGGAAGCCCGTGATCGCCGCGGTGGCGGGCTTCGCGCTCGGCGGCGGCTGCGAGCTTTCCATGATGTGCGACATGGCGATCGCCGCGGAGAACGCGAAGTTCGGCCAGCCAGAGATCAACCTCGGCGTCATGCCGGGCGCCGGCGGCACGCAGCGCCTGCCGCGATTCACCTCCAAGGCGCTCGCCATGGACATGATCCTGACCGCGCGCACCATCGACGCGCAGGAGGCGCTGCGCGCCGGGCTGGTCTCGCGCGTCGTGCCGGTGGAGAAGCTGATGGAGGAGGCGATGGCGATCGCCGAGAAGATCGCGGGCTACTCGCTGCCCGTCGTCATGATGGCCAAGGAGTCCATCAACCGCGCCTACGAGACCGCGCTTGCTGAAGGGGTGCTCTTCGAGCGGCGCAGCTTCCACGCCCAGTTCGCGCTCGAAGACCAGAAGGAAGGCATGGCCGCCTTCGTCGCGAAGCGCAAGCCCACCTTCAAGAACAAGTAGATAGAAATCGGGGTCAGACCCCAATTTCCGAGAAATTGGGGTCTGACCCCGATTTTCCATGCGCTCGGTTCCGGTCATCCTGATTGCGGCCCACATCTTCTCGATGCTGGGCTTTTCGACCTATCCGGCGCTCTTGCCGGAGCTGCAGGGCGAGTGGCGCATCTCCAACTCCGAAGCGGGGATCATCGGCAGCTTCTTCTTCGCCGGCTACATCGCCACGGTCTCCTTCTGGACCGCGCTCACCGACCGCGTGGACGGCCGCTGGGTGTACGCGGCGGGCAGCGCGCTCGCGCTGATCGGCTGCCTGGGCTTCGGCCTTCTCGCGCAGGGCTTCTTCTCGGCCTGCGCCTTCCAGGTGCTGATGGGCGCGGGGATCGCCGGCACCTACATGCCGGGGCTGCGCCTGCTCTCGGACGTGACGCACGGCAAGTCGCAGAGCCGCTTCGTCGCTTTCTACACCTCGTTCTTCGGCATCGGCGCGGCGCTTTCCTTTGCCCTTGCCGGCTGGATCGCGCCGCTTGCGGGCTGGCGCATGGCTTTCGTCTATTGCTCCGTTGGATCGGTGATCTCGGGGCTCATGGTGTTCGCGAGCCTCGCGCCGAAAAAGCCCGCGGGCTCCACGCACTCCATCCTTGTCCCGGTTGCCGCCTGGCGCACGGTGCTCTCCAACCGTTCCGCGGCCGGTTACATCTTCGGCTACTGCGTGCACTGCCTCGAGCTTTTCGGCTCGCGCGGCTGGATGGTGGCGTTCCTCGCGTTTTCGGCGGGCGTTGGCGCCGCGGGCAGCTCGCCCTGGAGCCCGACCTCGATCGCGGCCCTGGTCAACCTGCTTGCCGTCCCCGCCTCGATCCTCGGCAACGAGATGGCGCTCCGCATCGGCCGGCGGCGCTGGATCCTGATGGTCATGGCGAGCTCGTCGCTCGCCGGAATCGCGCTCGCGTTCTCCGCTCCGCTGCATTGGGCGCTGGTCGTGGCAATCCTCGTCTTCTACTCGATGCTGGTGATGGCCGAATCGGCCACGTTGACCGCCGGCCTGGTGGCGACGGCGCCCCCCG
>DASWBP010000071.1:0-14314 GCA_036390555.1 Burkholderiales bacterium
CCACGCGCTGCTCGCCCTCGCCGGGCTCCTTCTGCACCATGGCGTCGATCGAGATGCGCGAGTCGGCGAGGATGCGCGTGATGCGCGCGAGCACCCCGGGCTTGTCGAGCACGCGCATGCGCAGGTAGTAGGAGGTCTCCACCTCGCTGATCGGCAGGATCGGCACGTCCGAGAGCTGGTCGGGCTGGAAGGCGAGATGCGGCACGCGGTGCTCGGGGTCCGCGGTGATGAGGCGCGTCACGTCGAGCAGGTCCGCCACCACCGCGCTCGCCGTGGGCAGGCTGCCCGCGCCCGCGCCGTAGTACATCGTGGCGCCCACCGCGTCACCCTTCACGAGGATGCCGTTCATCACGCCCTCGACGTTGGCGATCAGGCGCCGCGCGGGCACGAGCGTCGGGTGCACGCGCAATTCGATGCCCTTCTTCGCGCGCCGCGTGATGCCGAGCAGCTTGATGCGGTAGCCGAGTTCCTCCGCGTAGCCGATGTCGGCCTGCGTGAGCCTGGAGATGCCTTCGGTGTAGGCCCTGGCGAACTGCATCGGGATGCCAAAAGCGAGCGCCGAGAGGATGGTGAGCTTGTGCGCGGCGTCGATGCCCTCGATGTCGAAGGTGGGATCGGTCTCGGCGTAGCCCATGCGCTGCGCCTCCGCGAGCACCGCGTCGAACGGCAGGCCCTTGTCGCGCATCTCCGAGAGGATGAAGTTCGAGGTGCCGTTGATGATGCCGGCGATCCACTCGATGCGGTTCGCCGCGAGGCCTTCGCGCAGAGCCTTGATGATCGGAATGCCGCCGCCCACCGAGGCTTCGAAGGCCACCATCACGTTCTTCTTCTGCGCGGCAGCGAAGATGCGGTTGCCGTGCTTGGCGAGCAGCGCCTTATTGGCCGTCACCACGTGCTTGCCCTGCGCGATCGCCTCCAGCACCAGGTCCTTGGCGATCCCGGTGCCGCCGATCAGCTCGATGACGATGTCGATGTCGGGCGCGCGCACCACTTCCCAGGCGTTGCCGTGAAGGATCGCCTTGCCCTCCACCAGCCTGCGCGCCTTCTTCAGGTCCTTGTCCGCGACGCGCGCGATGCGGATCGCGCGGCCCGCGCGGCGGCGGATCTCGTCGGCGTTGCGCTTGAGGACCTCCCAGGTGCCGCCGCCCACCGTGCCGATGCCGAGCAGGCCGGCGTTGATGGGCCGCATCACGCCGCTCCGCGCAATAGCCCGTCCTTGCGGAACATCTCGCGAATGCCGCGCAGCGCCTGGCGCAGGCGGTTCTCGTTCTCGATGAGGGCGATCCTGACGTGGTCGTCGCCGTAGTCGCCGAAGCCGATGCCCGGCGCCACCGCGATCTTCGCCTGCTCGAGCAGCCGCTTGGTGAACTCGATCGAGCCCATCTTCGCGTAGTAATCGGGGATCTTCGCCCAGACGTACATCGACGCCTTCGGGTTCTCCACCATCCAGCCCATGTCGTGCAGGCCCTTCACCATCACGTCGCGCCGCCGCTGGTAGGTCTGCCGGATCTCCTCGACGCACTGCTGGGGGCCTTCCAGCGCGATGATCGAGGCCACCTGGATCGGCGCGAATGTGCCGTAGTCGTGGTAGCTCTTGATGCGCGCGAGCGCGTGCACCAGGTCCTTGTTGCCGACCATGAAGCCGATGCGCCAGCCGGCCATGTTGTAGCTCTTGGACATGGTGAAGAACTCGACTGCCACGTCGCGCGCGCCCGGCACCTGCATGATCGAGGGCGCCTTCCAGCCGTCGAACACGATGTCGGCGTAGGCGAGGTCGTGCACCACCATGATGTCGTGCTCGCGCGCGAGCGCGACGACGCGCTCGAAGAAGTCGAGCTCCACGCACTTGGCGGTCGGGTTGGAGGGAAAGCCGAGGATCAGCATCTTCGGCTTGGGGAACAGCTCGCGGATCGCGCGCTCCACTTCCGCGATGAAGTCCACGCCCGGCGTCATGCGCACCGAGCGGATGTCGGCGCCGGCGATGATCGCGCCGTAGATGTGGATCGGGTACGAGGGATTGGGCACCAGCACCGTGTCGCCGCGGTCGAGCGTGGCGAGCATCAGGTGCGCGAGGCCTTCCTTCGAGCCGATGGTGACGATCGCCTCGCTCTCCGGGTCGAACTCGACGCCGTAACGGCGCTGGTACCAGTCGCAGATCGCCTTTCGCAGGCGCGGGATGCCCTTGGACACCGAGTAGCCGTGGGTGTCCTGGCGCTGCGCGGCCTCGACCAGCTTGTCGACGATGTGCTTCGGCGTCGGCCCGTCGGGGTTGCCCATCGACAGGTCGATGATGTCCTCGCCGCGGCGCCGCGCCGCCATCTTCAACTCGTTGGTGATGTTGAAGACGTACGGCGGCAGCCGCTGGATCCTTGAAAACTCTCGCATTGTAGAATTCTAGCAGTGAAACTCCTCGCTTCCCCCCCGACGACGCAGCACCGCTTCACCGCGTACGGCGAGGGCTACGTCATGGTGAACGGCGCGCGCCACGCGGCGAGCGTCATCGTGCTGCCCGAGCGCATCGAGCCCTGGGCGGTCGCCGGATTCGAGGCGCTCGCCGAGGCGCACTTCGCGGCGCTCGCCGCGCTCGCGCCCGAGGTGGTGCTGCTCGGCACCGGCTCGCGGCTGCGCTTTCCGCATCCGCGCCTGACCGCGCCGCTCGCGCGCGCCGGGATCGGCCTCGAGGTGATGGACGTGCAGGCGGCCTGCCGCACCTTCAACATCCTCGCCGCCGAGGAACGCCACGTGGCCGCGGCGCTGCTCTTCGCATGAACGCGGTGAGCTTTGCGCTGGTGCTCGTCGCCATCCTGCTCGGAGCAGCCGCGCAGGTGCTGCTCAAGGCCGGCACCAACGCGGTCGGCCACTTCGAGTTCGCGCTGGAGAACGCGCTGCCGGTCGGCTGGCAGCTCGTGACGGAACCGCGCATCCTCGGCGGCACCGCCTGCTACGCGCTCTCGCTCGTCGTCTGGATCATGGCGCTGTCGCGCGCCGACCTGAGCACCGTCTATCCGATGGTGTCGCTCGGCTTCGCGCTGAACGCCTTCCTCGCCTGGTGGCTGCTCGGCGAGACCTTGAGCGCGCAGCGCCTCGCCGGCATCGCGGTGATCATGATTGGCGTGGTGCTGGTGGCCCGCTCGTAAATCAGCTGGCAACAACGAGGAGGAGCAACGATGGCCCTGTTTCCCGGGTTCAGGAGAATGCGCGTCAGGACTTCGGGCGCCACGATCAACCTCGTGACCGGGGGCGACGGCCCGCCGCTGCTCCTCTTGCACGGCTACCCGCAAACGCACGCCATGTGGCACAAGCAGGCGCCGGACCTCGCACGCGACTACACCGTGGTCTGCGCGGACCTGCGCGGCTACGGCGCCTCCTCCAAGCCCAAGGGCCTGCCGGACCATTCGAACTACTCCAAGCGCGCGATGGCGAAGGACATGGCCGAGGTGATGACACGGCTCGGCCATCGGCGCTTCCACCTCGTCGGCCACGACCGCGGTGCGCGCGTCGCGCACCGCCTGGCGCGTGACCATGGCAGCCGCGTGAAGAGCCTCACGGTGCTGGACATCTCGCCCACCCTCAAGATGTACGAAAGCACTGACAAGGCCTTCGCTACGGCGTACTACCACTGGTTCTTCCTCATCCAGAAGCCGCCGCTGCCCGAGCAGATGATCGCCGGGCACGTGCCGCACTACGTCCTCAGGCGCCTCGGCCGCGGCAAGGCCGGGATGTCGCCCTTCGCGCCCGCCGCGGTGCGCGAGTACGAGCGCGCGTTCCGCGACCCGCGCACCATCCACGCCACCTGCGAGGACTACCGCGCCTCGGCGACGATCGATCTCGAGCACGACCGCAAGGACCTGAGGAGGAAGCTGCGCATGCCGGTGCTGGTGCTCTGGGGCAGGCAGGGCGTGATCGAGCGGCTGTTCGACCCGTTGAGGGACTGGCGCGAGGTCGCGACCGACGTGCGCGGCAAGGCGCTCGATTGCGGGCATTTCCTGCCCGAGGAGAAGCCCGGGGAAGTGCTGGCGGAACTGCGCCGCTTCCTCGCGCGGAGCGAAAAAGCGCTTTGATTTCAGGCGCCTGCAAGATGCTTGCAGCTGCGGCAAAAAGCGCGTTTAATGAACGCGTTGCAATACGAACCTGAGAACGCGGCTTAAAACCCGCCTGGATGCCAGGAAAACCCGTCCAGGATTTCTCGCTGCCCTCCACCGGCGGCGGCACCTTCCGGCTCTCGGAGCACCGCGGCAAGAAACTGGTGCTCTACTTCTACCCGAAGGACAACACCCCCGGCTGCACCACCGAGGGCATGCAGTTCCGCGACCTGCACATGAACTTCAAGCGGGCCGGCTGCGAAGTGTTCGGCATCTCGCGCGACTCGCTCAAGTCGCACGAGAACTTCAAGGGGAAGATGCGCTTTCCTTTCGAGCTGCTCTCGGACGCCGAAGAGGAGGCCTGCAGCCTGTTCGGCGTCATCAAGATGAAGAACATGTACGGCAAGAAGGTCCGCGGCATCGAGCGCAGCACTTTCGTCGTCAACGCCGACGGGATGCTGGCGCGCGAATGGCGCGGCGTGAAGGTTCCCGGCCACGCACAGGAGGTACTCGACTTTGTTAAGACCCTCTGATCGTCCGCTCGACCCACAATTCGAACAAGAACGGACCGAAGCCCGCAGTGCAGAAAGCGTAGAAGCCCCGCCCGACATGGCGAAGAAGCCCCGCCCCCCGCAGAAGAAGCCCCGCATCACGAAGCTGTTCGTGCTCGACACCAACGTGCTGATGCACGACCCCTCGAGCCTGTTCAGGTTCGAGGAGCACGACCTCTACCTGCCGATCGGCACGCTGGAGGAGCTCGACAACCACAAGAAGGGGCTGTCGGACGTGGCGCGCAACGCGCGCCAGGCAAGCCGTTTCCTCGACGAGATCGTCTCGGACTCGGTGGCCGACATCAAGGCGGGCCTGCCGATCCGCGGCCGCGACGGCCGCGCGGCGGGCGGGCGCCTGTACCTGCAGACCGAGGCGATCAACGGCGAGCTGCCGCGCACGCTCGCCGCGGGCAAGACCGACAACCAGATCCTGTCGGTGGTGCGCCACCTGCAGGAGCAGTACGCGCAGCGCCCGGTGGTGCTGGTGTCCAAGGACATCAACATGCGCATCAAGGCGCGTGCGCTCGGGCTGCACGCCGAGGACTACTTCAACGACAAGGTGCTGGAGGACACCGACATCCTCTACACCGGCGTGCGCGCGCTGCCCGGGGACTTCTGGGAAAGCCACGGCCGCGACATGGAGTCCTGGAAGAAGGAAGGCCACACCTACTACCGCGTGCGCGGGCCGCTGGTGCCGCGGCTGCTGCTGAACGAGTTCGTCTACGACGACTCGGGCGAGCGCCCGCTCTACGCCATGGTGCGCGAGCGCAACGGCCGCGTGGCGGTGCTGGAGACGGTGCGCGACTACACGCACACCAAGAACTCGGTGTGGGGCATCACGGCGCGCAACCGCGAGCAGAACTTCGCGCTCAACCTGCTGATGAACCCGGCGGTGGACTTCGTGACGCTCCTTGGCCAGGCGGGCACCGGCAAGACCCTGCTCGCGCTCGCCGCGGGCCTCACCCAGGTGCTCGACCAGAAGCGCTACAGCGAGATCATCATGACCCGCGTGACGGTGCCGCTGGGCGAGGACATCGGCTTCCTGCCCGGCACCGAGGAGGAGAAGATGCAGCCCTGGATGGGCGCGCTCGAAGACAACCTCGACGTGCTCAATGCATCCGACGAGTCCGGCGGCGAATGGGGACGCGCAGCCACCCGGGACCTGGTGCGCTCGAGGATCAAGGTGAAGTCGCTCAACTTCATGCGCGGCCGCACCTTCGTCAACAAGTGGCTGATCATCGACGAGGCGCAGAACCTCACGCCCAAGCAGATGAAGACGCTGGTGACGCGCGCCGGCCCCGGCACCAAGGTGGTGTGCCTCGGCAACATCGCGCAGATCGACACGCCCTACCTGACCGAGGGCAGCTCGGGCCTCACCTACGTGGTGGACCGCATGAAGGACTGGCCGCACGCGGGGCACGTGACGCTCGCGCGCGGCGAGCGCTCGCGGCTCGCCGACCACGCGGCCGACGCCTTATAGGAGCTGGGGGCGCTGCGGCGCCCTCAGGGGTCGGGAGCCGCGGCTCCCGGTCTGAAGTGCGCCACCCGCACCCCCGGCGCGACGTCGCCGTCGCACAACGCGCGCGACGCCGCGATAAGCGCAACGTACGCCGCCGGACAGCTTGCGCGCCGCCCGCGCCAGCGTTTCGCCACCGGCGCGGGCGATTCTGCTAGATTGCCTCTCCTGCCTCATTACCGAATCCGAGGAGCTCTAACCGTGCACTGGTCCCGCCTCGCGGCGCTCGCCGCCGCGCCGCTTGCCGCATTGCTGTTCGCCTTTCCCGCCGCCGCCCAGCAGAAGAACGGCAAGCCCTTCGAGCCGCAAGTCGGACAGGCGGGCAAGGACGTGATCTGGGTGCCTACGCCCGACGAGGTCGTCGAGCGCATGCTGCGCATGGCGCAGGTGACCTCCAATGACTACGTGATCGACCTGGGCGCCGGCGACGGCAAGATCGCCATCATGGCGGCGAAGAAGTTCGGCGCAAGGTCGCTGGGCATCGAGTACAACCCCGAGATGGCCAAGCACGCGCAGGGCAACGTCGAGAAGGCGGGCGTCTCCGGCAAGGCGCGCATCGTGCAGGGCGACATCTTCGTCTCGGACTTCACCAAGGCCACCGTGATCACCATGTACCTCCTGCCCGCGCTCAACCTCAAGCTGCGGCCGCAGATCCTCGCCATGCGCCCGGGCACGCGCGTGGTGTCGCATTCCTTCAGCATGGACGATTGGGAGGCCGACGAGACCTCCAGCATGGACGGCCGGCGCGCCTACTTCTGGGTGGTGCCCGCCAACGTCGCCGGCACCTGGGTGTTCGAGGCCGCCGGCGGCGGCGCCACCGAGAAGAGCGAGCTGACGCTCGAGCAGCGCTTCCAGAAGATCGAGGGCACGATCGGCCTCGGCACGCAGCTGCAGGGCGGCCTGCGCGACGCGCGCCTGCGCGGCTTCAACATCTCGTTCTCCTACGTGGACAACGCGAGCGTGCGCCGCGACCTCACAGGCCGGGTGAGCGGCAACCGCATGGAGGGCAGCTATCGCACCGACAGCGGCACCGAGGGCCGCTGGACCGCCACGAAGAAGTAGGCTCTTTCCGGAATCACGCGTTGCGATGCGGCACTGGTGCCGCCTCGCAGCGCCTCGTAGTTCTCAGGTGACTTTTTGGTGGGTGCCGTCGCAGAACGGCCGCTTGCCGCTGTGCTTGCAGCCGCACAGCCATACCTTCTGCGCCTCCGCCACGGAGAACTTGACCGGCGTGAACGGCCCGCCCTTGTGCGTGCCGTCGCAGAACGGCTGGCGCTTGGAGCCGCCGCAGGCGCACCACCAGTAATCGCCGGGCGCGAGTTCGACGGCGTAGGGCCCTTTCTGCGGAATCAGCGGCTCTGCCATCGCGGCCTCCCTGTGGGTTGCGGATGCGGCGATTGTCTCAGAAGGTGCCGGGGTCCGCGAAATTGGCGAAGCGCGTGTGCTGGCCGAGGAAGGTGAGCTCGACCTTGCCGATGGGGCCGTTCCTCTGCTTGCCGATGATCACTTCGGCGCGGCCCTTCGCCTCGGGCTTCTCCGGGAAGTAGACCTCGTCGCGGTAGATGAACAGGATCACGTCGGCGTCCTGCTCGATGGCGCCCGACTCGCGCAGGTCCGACATCATCGGCCGCTTGTCGTTCCTGCTCTCCACGGCGCGCGACAGCTGCGACAGCGCGATCACCGGGACGTGCAGCTCCTTGGCGAGCGCCTTCATGGAGCGCGAGATCTCCGAGAGCTCGGTGGCGCGGTTCTCGCCCGCCTTGGGGTTGCTCGAGGACATGAGCTGCAGGTAGTCCACCACCACCAGGCCGAGCTTGCCGCCGAACTGGCGCCACAGTCGCCGCGCGCGCGTGCGCAGCTCCAGCGCATTCAGCGCCGCGGTCTCGTCGATGAAGATCGGCGCGTCGTGCAGCCGGCCCATCGCCTCGGAAAGGTCGTGCCACTCCGCGTCCGAGAGGCGCCCGGTGCGCATCTTGTGCTGATCCACGCGCGCAATCGAGCCCAAGAGCCGCGTGGCGAGCTGCGTGCCGCTCATCTCCATGCTGAAGATCGCCACCGGCAGCAGGCTGTGCAGCGCCACGTGCTCGGCGATGTTGAGGGCAAAGGCGGTCTTGCCCATCGAGGGCCGGCCGGCGACGATGATCAGGTCGCCCGGCTGCAGGCCGGCGGTCTTGCTGTCCAGGTCATTGAAGCCGGTGGGCACGCCCGTGACGTCCGAGGGGTTGTCGCGGTGGTACAGGTAGTCGATGCGCTCGAGCACGCGCGCCAGCACCGGCTTGATCTCCTCCAGGCCCGAGCCGCGGTGCGAGCCGGTCTCGCCGATCTCCAGGATGCGGCTTTCGGCCTCGTCGAGGATCTGGCCGACGTCCTTGCCGGACGGACTGAGCGCGTTTTCGGCGATCTCGGTGGCCACCTGCGCGAGGCGCCGCTGCACGGCGCGCTCGCGCACCAGCTCGGCGTAGCGGCGGATGTGCAGCGCGCTCGGCGTGTTCTGCGCGAGCGCCGCGAGGTAGGCGGCGCCGCCGGTCTTGTCCTTGTCCTCGCTCGCCTCGATCGACTCGGAGACCGTCACCACGTCGGCGGGCTTGCCCGCCTCGATCAGCTTGGCGATGTGCCGCCAGATGCGGCGGTGGTCGTCGCGGTAGAAGTCGGCGCCCGAGACGAGGTCGGCGATGCGGTCGAAGGCCTGGTTGTCGAGCAGCAAGCCGCCGAGCACGGACTGCTCGGCTTCCACGGAATGCGGCGGGACCTTCAGCGCGAGGAGCTGGGAGTCGCTCGCCTCGTTGCGCACCACGCTCGGTTGTGCCAGCGCCATTCTCTAGACCATCCTCCGCGAGAGCACACGCATCATACGGAACAAGTTGTGGGAAGTCAGTGGATAACTCGGTGGATATGCGGTGGGCAATGCGTGGACAGGCGTGTATTTGCTGTGCGTTGCACCGCTGCCCGCCCGCATGCCCCAGAAGTGCGACGGGGGCCCCGCGGGGCCCCCGTCAGCGAATCCGTGCAGTACGCGCGGCTACTGCTCGCCCAGCACCGAAACGTTGACCGTCACCACCACGTCCGTGTGCAGCTGCACCTGGATGTGGACCTCGCCCACCTGCTTGATCGGGCCGGCGGGCATGCGCACCATCGCGCGCTCGACTTCGTGGCCCTGGGCCTTGAGCGCCTCGACGATGTCGTAGTTGGTCACCGAGCCGAACAGGCGCCCGTCGACACCGGCCTTCTGCACGATCTGCAGCGTGAGGCCTTCCATCTTCGCGCCGCGCTCCTTCGCCTTGGCGAGCTGATCGGCCTGCGCCTTTTCCAGCTCGGCGCGGCGCGCCTCGAAGGCCTTGAGGTTGGCCTCGGTGGCGCGCTTCGCCTTGCCCTGCGGCAGGAGGAAGTTGCGCGCGAAGCCGTCCTTCACCTTCACCACGTCGCCCAGGTTGCCCAGGTTGGCGACTTTCTCCAGCAGGATCACTTGCATGGCGCGCCCCTCAGTGCAGGTCGGTGTACGGCAGCAGCGCGAGGAACCTTGCGCGCTTGATCGCCGCCGACAGCTGCCGCTGGTAGCCGGCCGAAGTCCCGGTGATGCGCGCCGGGATGATCTTGCCGTTCTCGTTGATGAAGTCCTTCAGCACCTCGATGTCCTTGTAGTCGATCCACTCGACCTTCTCGGCGGTGAAGCGGCAGAACTTGCGGCGGCGGAACAGGGCCCGCTGCCCGCGGTCCTTCTTGTCCTTGCCGAACTTGCCTTTGCCTTTACCTTTGCCTCTGCGCGGCGGGGGCATGCTTACTCTCCTTCAATGAATTGGATGTCGGTCGCGTGCAGCACCAGCCTCTTCGAGCGGGTGCTCTTCGCGCACAAAAAGCCCTGCACTTCGAGCGCGCGGTCCAGCTGCGTCCCGGCGAGCAGGCGCGCCTGCACGTCGAAAGCGATGGCGGGGACCTCGGCGCTCACTTGTCGTTTCGTTCCGGCTTCCGTCTGCTCGGACTCGTGGCGCAGCCTGAACTCGATCACCGGCACGCCTGCGGGCGTATGCCGCAGCGGCGCGAGCTCGGTCAGGCGTCCGCGGATCCGGACCCGGTTCAGGTCGCCGGCGCCTCGGCGGGACGGGCGGCTTCCGCCGGCCGCGCCTCGCCGCGGTCCATCATGGACTTGGACTTCTCCTCCTTCATCATCGGCGAGGGCGCGGTGACGGCCTTCGGCATCTGGATGATGAGGTGGCGCAGCACCGCGTCGCTGAACTTGAACGAGTGCTCGAGCTCGTTGACCGTGTCCTGGTCGCACTCGATGTTCATGAGCACGTAGTGCGCCTTGTGCACTTTCTGGATCGGGTAGGTGAGCTGGCGCCGGCCCCAGTCCTCGAGGCGGTGCACGGTGCCGTTGCGCTGGGCGATGACGCCCTTGTAGCGCTCGATCATCGCGGGCACCTGCTCGCTCTGGTCCGGATGGACGATGAAGCAGATTTCGTAATGCCGCATGTCGTGAATCTCCTTATGGGTGAAGCCCCCCGCCATGCGAAGCGGTGGAGCAAGGATGGGCGCCCCGGTGGAGCGCAAGGGCGCGGATTATATGGGAATTCCGCCGCACTGCACAAGGGACACGCGCCTGCCGCTCCAATAACGTGCGTCGCCTGGCGGCTTGGGGCTTGCGCCCGCTGGCACTGGTCGTCGGCACCGCCCGTGCTCGGGCAGGGTGTTAGACTCGCGCCGCCTCGCCGCGGCAGTGCTCTTCGTCGGCGCAAACATTTCCGCCGACGCCCGCAATCGCCTTGGAAGCCTTCCTCGTCTCGACCGGCATCGTCGCCATCGCGGAGATCGGCGACAAGACACAGCTCCTCGCGCTCGTGCTCGCCGCGCGCTACCGGCGGCCGCTGCCGATCATCCTCGGCATCCTCGTCGCGACCCTGCTCAACCACGGCCTCGCCGGCGCGCTGGGCGCCTGGATCCGCGCCGCACTGGATCCGCAGGTGCTGCGCTGGATCCTCGCGCTTTCCTTCTTCGCCATGGCCGCCTGGGCGCTGCGTGCCGATGAGCCCGGCGAGGAGGCGCGCTTCGGTGAGCGCTACGGCGTGTTCGTCGTGACGCTGATCGCCTTCTTCCTCGTGGAGATCGGCGACAAGACGCAGATCGCGACAGTGGCGCTCGCGGCGCGCTTCGACGCGCTTGTGAGCGTCGTGCTCGGCACCACGCTGGGCATGCTGCTCGCCAACGTGCCGGTGGTGCTCCTCGCGCGGCAGGCCGCCGCCAGGATTCCGTTCCGCTTCATCCGCGCCCTCGCAGCCCTGCTCTTCGCCGCGACCGGCGCGATGACGCTCCTCGCCTAGCCAGGCGGCGGCGCGGCGCGCCGGCGCACGGATTCGAACAGGCACACGCCCGCCGCCACCGAGACGTTGAGGCTGCCCACCTCGCCCGCCATCGGGATGCGCACCAGCAGGTCGCACTTCTCGCGCGTCAGGCGCCGCATGCCCTCGCCTTCTGCGCCGAGCACCCAGGCGATGGCCTCGGGAAGGTTCGCCTGGTAGAGCGATTGCGCGGCGCGCTCATCGGTGCCGACCACCCAGATCTCGCGTTCCTTGAGCTCATCGATGGTGCGCGCGAGATTGGTCACCATCAGGTAGGGCGTCGCCTCCGCGGCGCCGCTCGCCACCTTGGAGACGGCGGCGCTGATGCCCGCGGCGCGGTCCTTGGGCGCCACCACCGCATGCACGCCCGCCGCGTTCGCCACGCGCAGGCAGGCGCCGAGGTTGTGCGGATCGGTCACGCCGTCAAGCAGCAGCAGGAGCGGCGGGCCCTTCGCCTGCTCGAGGATCTCGTCCAGGCTGTGGCCGAGCGACTTCACCTCGATGCGCGCCACCACCCCCTGGTGCCGCCCGCCGCCGTAGAAGCCGTCCAGGCGCTTGGTCGGCACGCGCATCAGCTTCACACCCGCGCGCTCGGCGACGGCGGCGAGGTCCTTGCCGCGCGCGTCGTTGCGCGTCTCGTCCAGGAAGACCTCGAGCACCGAGGCCGGATCCGCGCGCAGGCGCGCGAGCACCGCGTGGAAGCCGAACACCACCCGCGGTTCGCGCTCGCGCTTCACGCCGGCACGAAATCGATCTTGCGCGAGTCGAGGTCCACGCGCACCAGCTTCACCTTCATGCGGTCGGCAAGGCGGTAGCGTTGCCTGGTGCGCTCGCCCAGCAGCTGGTGGCGCGCGGCGTCGAACTGGAAGTAGTCGCGCCCGAGCTCGGAGATGTGCAGCAGGCCGTCCACGAAGTAGTTGTCCAGCGTGACGAACAGGCCGAAGGGCGTCACGCCGGTGACCGCGCCTTCGAACACGCCGCCGACGTGCTCCTGCATGTAGTGGCACTTGAGCCAGCTCTCGACGTCGCGGCTTGCGTCGTCGGCGCGGCGCTCGGTCTCCGAGCAGTGCCGGCCGAGCTCCTCCCAGTCCATGCTGTCATAGCGGCGGCCCGCGAGCGCCGCCTTGATGCCGCGATGCGTGAGCAGGTCCGGGTAGCGACGGATGGGCGAGGTGAAGTGCAGGTAGGCATCGAACGCCAGGCCGAAGTGGCCGACGTTCTGCGGCGTGTAGAGCGCCTGCTTGAGCGAGCGCAGCAGGATCGTCTGCAGCAGCGCGAAGTCGGGCCGCACCTTGATGCGCTCGAGCAGCTGCGCGTACTCCTTGGGCTTGGGCTGGTCGCCGCCGCCGAGCGTGTGCCCGAGCTCGGCGAGGAACTCGCGCAACGCGCGCACCTTCTCCTCCGCCGGCACCTCGTGCACGCGGTACAGGGCCGGCTGGCCGCGCGCGGCGAGGAACTCGCCCGCGCAGACGTTGGCCGCCAGCATGCATTCCTCGATCAGGCGGTGCGCGTCGTTGCGCACCTCCGGCACGATGCGCTGGATCTTGCCTTGCGCGTCGAATTCCATGCGCGTCTCGACCGTCTCGAAATCGATTGCGCCGCGCACGCCGCGCGCGGCGTGCAGCGCCTTGAACAGCTCGTAGAGCGTCGCCAGGTGCGCGGGCGCGCGGCCGCCCGAGAGCTGCGCCCAGACCTGCGTGTAGGTGAGGCGTGCCTGTGAGCGGATCAGCGCCGGGTAGAACTCGTAGCGCGCGATCGCGCCCTTCGGCGTCAGCGCCATCTCGCACACCATCGCCAGGCGGTCCACCTGCGGATTGAGCGAGCACAGGCCGTTGGAGAGCTTCTCCGGCAGCATGGGGATCACGCGGCGCGGGAAGTACACCGAGGTGCCGCGCGCGCGCGCGTCCTGGTCGAGCGCGTCGCCGTGGCGCACGTAGTGGCTCACGTCGGCGATGGCCACCCAAAGGCGCCAGCCGCGGCCCTCGCGCTCCGCGTACACCGCGTCGTCGAAATCCTTCGCCGTCTCGCCGTCGATGGTGACGAAATGCAGCCCGCGCAGGTCGCGCCGGCCGCGCGCGTCCTCCTCGCGCACGGCGTCGGGCAGCGCCCGCGCCTGCGCCTCGGCCCGCTTGCCGAACTCGTGGGGCAAGTCGAACTTCCTGAGCGCGATCTCGATCTCCATGCCGGGATCGGTGTAGTTGCCGAGCACCTCGGCCACGCGGCCCACCGGCTGGGCCTGCCGCGAGGGCTGCACCAGCAGCTCGACGGTGACCACCTGCCCCGCTCTCGCGCGGCCGGCGTCCGCCGGCGGCACGAGGATGTCCTGCGAGATGCGGCGGTCCTCCGGCACCAGATAGAGCACGCCGCGCTCGCTGTGCAGCCGGCCCACGATGCGGCGCTGCGCGCGCTCCAGCACTTCGAGGATCTCGCCGGCGGGGCGCTCGCGCGCGTCCACGCCGGTGACGCGCACGCGGGCGCGGTCGCCGTGCAGGACCTGGCGCATCTCCGCCGCGGCGAGGAAGATGCGCGGCGCGCCGTCGTCGGGGATCAGGAAGCCGTGGCCGTCGGGATGGCCCTCGATGCGGCCGGTGAATTGCCCCGAGGCGCGGTGCGTCACGCCCGTGACGCGCGCATGCACGTGCTCGCGCCGCGTGCGCGATTCAGAGCGTCGTTTCTTTGACACGATAATCCTCAGACACTAGAATTCGCCTCCCCTGCCGAGGTGGCGGAATTGGTAGACGCACTAGGTTCAGGTCCTAGCGGTGGCAACACTGTGGGGGTTCGAATCCCTTCCTCGGCACCACTCTCAAGCGAACGGATGGCGCAGCACGATGG
>DASWBP010000072.1:0-2580 GCA_036390555.1 Burkholderiales bacterium
CCAGGCCGGCTATACCCGCGTCGCCTCGACCATGGATCCGCAGGAGGTCTGCGCGCTGCACCGCAAGAACCGGTACGACCTGATCCTGCTCGATCTGCAGATGCCCGGCATGGACGGGTTCCAGGTGATCGAGAGCCTGAAGACGAACGAAGCGGACAGCTACCTGCCCGTACTGGTGATCACCGCCCAGCCCGGCCACAAGCTGCGCGCCTTGCAGGCCGGCGCCAAGGACTTTGTCAGCAAGCCGTTCGACCTGGTCGAAGTCAGGACGCGCATCCGCAACATGCTGGAAGTGCGCCTGCTGCACCGCAAGCTCGAGAACTACAGCAAGGAACTGGAACAGGCGGTGAAGGAGCGCACCGCCGAGCTGCGCGAAAGCGAAGCCCGCTACCGCAGCCTGACCGAACTCGCCTCCGACTGGTACTGGGAGCAGGACGAGGACGGCAAATTCACCAAGGTCTCGGGCCCGGTGCTGGAGATGCTCGGCATCCGCGTCGACGCGCTCGCCGAGGGCGCCAATGCCGAACGGGTGGAAGGCTGGAACGAGAAGGAGCGCGAAAGATTGCGGACCGCCATCGCGGCGCGGATGCCGTTCGTCGATCTCGTGTTCAGCCGCGTCACTGGCGATGGCGCCGTGCAGCGATTCCAGGTGAGCGGCGAGCCGATGTTCAACCGGTCCTGCCGGTTCATCGGCTACCGCGGCATCGGCATGGCGCTCTCCCCCAGGACCTAGGCCCCCGGATCGCCGCGACTCCCGATGCCCATCCATCACAGCCCCGGTGAGAACCTCCTCCTCGCCGCCTTGCCCGAGGAGGACTTCTCACGCCTCGCCTTGCAGCTGGAGCGCGTGCCCATGCCCCTCGGGCAGATGATCTACGAGCCCGGCAGCCAGCTGCAGCATGCGTACTTCCCCATGAGCGCCATCGTGTCGCTGCACTACGTGATGGAGTCCGGCGACCCCGCCTCGGTCGCGGGCGTGGGCCGCGAGGGCATGGTGGGCATTTCCCTGTTCATGGGCGGGGACACGACGCCGAGTTCGGCGGTCGTGCAGACCGCCGGCGAGGCCTGGCGCCTGGAGCGCCGAGCGCTGAAGCTCGAGTTCGATCGCGCCGGCGCGCTGCAGCGCCTGCTGCTGCGTTACACCCAGGCGCTGATGGCGCAGATGTCCCAGACCGCGGTCTGCAACCGCCACCATTCAGTGGAGCAGCAGCTGTGCCGCTGGCTGCTGGTGACCCTCGACCGCATCCCCTCGGGCCAGTTCGTCATTACGCAGGAACAGGTCGCCGGCATGCTCGGCGTGCGCCGGGAAAGCATCACGGACGTCGCCGGCCGTCTGCAGCAAGCCGGGGCCATCCTCTCCCGCCGCGGGCACATCGAGGTGCTCGATCGCGCCAAGCTCGAGACGCGCGTGTGCGAGTGCTATGGCGTGGTGAGCAAGGAGTTCGCCCGCCTCCTGTCCGACGTACGGCCCCGGCCAAGCGCCCTCATCGCGCCAGAGGCAGGCTCAAGCAGAAGCTGAAGACGGCGTAGTTGCTGCAGTCCCGAGTGCTACGCGGTCGTCAGGAGCCTGACTGGCTGAGCGGCCCCAGGATCACGATCTGCAGGTGGCGCCGCGCACGCCAGGTCGACAATGACCAGCAGATCCTCGCCGAAGCGAGGCACGCCGCAGGCGGTCATCAGCCGCAGTTCCTGCGCCGAGGACTCGAGCCGCAAGAAGCACAGCGCCCGGCGCTTGTCGGCCTCGGCTATGGTCAGGATGTCCATGTTCGTGACCGTGCCGAACTCGGCGCACATCCGGGCGATCGCAGATCGCAGGCCGGCGGCGTCCGCGCAGCCGGCCAGCGCTTGCAGGCGGTCCCGGGGAGCGCTCATGAGATGCCGGGCATCGGCAGGCGCACCATGAAAGTAGTGCCGGAGCCGCGCGCGCCCTTGACCTCGCAATGCCACTTGCAGGCCTGCGCGCGAGCGTGGATGGCGGCAACGCGGCCCGTGCCGGATGCAGGGTCGGCGTCACCCAGTCCGACGCCGTTGTCGTGCACCACCAGGCTCACGGCGTGCGGCGTGATGGTGAGCGCGATCGCCACGCAGCTCGCGCCGGAGTGGCGCGCGACATTGCTCAGCGCCTCGCTGTACATGTCGTACATGGACTCGGCATAGCCCTCGGGCAGGTCGATCCCGGCCGCGTCGTTCACCGTCAGCTCGCAGAGGATGCCGGTGCACTTGTGGAACTGGCGCACGTGCCATTCGACGGTCGCAGCCAGGCCCAGCGTGTCCAGCAGGACCGAGCCGAGCTCGGCGGAAACCTGCCGCGCCCAGCCGCTGCTGCGCTGCAGGCGGCCGATCGCCTCGTTGACCCGCCCATTGACCCGCGCCGGCATGCTGGCGTCGGCCTGGATTGCCGAGCGCAGCTGCATGGTGATCGAAGTCAGCGAGTCTTCGAGCTGGTCGTACATGGCACGCGCGAGATGGCGGGGCATGCTGCCTCCGGCGTTGTCCCCTGGCTGCCCAAAAGACGGCCCGGAATGGGGGGCCATTCCGGGCCGAGGACTGCAGGCGCCCCACCAGGGAGGGAGCAAGGCA
>DASWBP010000073.1:0-8382 GCA_036390555.1 Burkholderiales bacterium
CGGCTGGACGCTCGCCGCCGTGTGCGTGATGTGCTTTTCGCTGCTGCAGATCTTCTACGTGCCGCTGCCGCTGCCCAACACGCCGGCCGCGCACGCCGGGCTCGACGAGATGGTGCGCTGGGTCGTGTACGTCATGCTGGCGGGCCTGGTGCTGTGGTTCGCGCTGCGCCTCAACGAGCTGCGGGGATCGCACTACCGCCACATCGAGGCGGAGGCGGAAGAGAGCGCGCGCGAGCGCTACCTGCTCGGCCTGGCCACGCTCGCCGCGGGCACGGCGCACGAGATGAGCACGCCGCTGTCGACGATGTCGGTGGTGGTCGGCGACCTGCGGCGCAGCAAGCAGCCTCCGGCCGACTGGAAGGAGCACATCGACCTGCTCTGGCAGCAGCTGCAGCTGTGCAGGCATTCGCTCTCGGGCCTGGCGCGTGCCTCGGATCTCGAGCAGCTCGGCAAGGCGCACGTCGTGCCGGCGCGCGCGTTCGTCGAGGGCCTCGCCGCGCGCTTCCGGCTGCTGCGCCCCGAAGTTGCGCTGGGCCTGCATTACACGCCGGACGACGAAGCCCTCGCCCTCAGGGTGGACCTCACGCTCGAGCAGGCGCTGCTCAGCCTCGTCAACAACGCCGCGGACGCATCGCCCGAGGTGGTGGAGCTGCGCGTGGGCGCGGCGGGCGGCATGCTCGTCATCGACATTCTCGACCGCGGCCCGGGCATTTCCCCGCAACTGCGCGAGCGCCTGGGCCGGGGCCCGGTCGGCTCGCGGCCCGGCGGGCACGGCCTGGGCCTGCTGATCGCCAACAGCGCGATCGAGCGCCTGGGCGGCAGCGTGCAGCTGAGCGACCGCGACGGCGGCGGCACCTGTGCGCGGGTGGAGCTGCCGCTGCATGCGGCAGCGCCCGCCGCCGGCCGCGACTACCAGGGAGCATCCGTTGCAGCAGCCTGAGCGGCCGAATCTCCTGCTCGTCGACGACAACGAGAACTTCTGCTGGGCAATGCAGCGCTCGCTCACGCAGCGCGGCTACGAGGTGCGCGTCGCGCACTCCGTGGCCGAGGCGGGCACGCTGCTGGAGAAGTGGACGCCGGAGTACGCGGTGGTCGACCTGCGCATGCCCGGCCAGGCGGGTCTCATGCTCCTGCCGCGCATCCTGCAGGCGAACGCGCAGGCGCGCACCGTGGTGCTCACGGGCTACGCCAGCATCGCGACCGCCGTCGAGGCCATCAAGCTCGGCGCCACCCACTACCTCGTCAAGCCGGTGGACGCCGACACGGTCGAGGCGGCGTTCAGGCGCACCAGGGGAGACGAGGCCGTGGGGCCCAGCGAGCATGAGCTTTCGGTGGATCGTCTCGAATGGGAGCACATCCAGCGCGTATTCGCCGACAACGGCGGCAACATCTCGGCCACGGCGCGCGCGCTCGGCATGCACCGGCGCACGCTGCAGCGCAAGCTGAACAAGCGCCCGGTGCAGCGCTAGCCGGCGCGATCAGCGCCGCAGCACGCACTTCTCGTAGAGCCCGGGAAAGGCGCCCTGCGGGTCGTACTTGCGCTTGAGCGCGGCGTAGGCCCCGCCGCCGTAGACCCGCCGGAACTCCTCTTCCGGGAAGAAGCTCTCCGAGTAGAGCGACTTGATGCCGCCCAGCTCGCCCACCTTCTGCTCGATGAGGCGATTGAAGTGGCCGCGCGGATGCGCCTCGCGCGTGCGCTTGACGTCCCAGAAGCCGAAGTTCACGTACCAGCCCGGGCGCATCGGGTAGAGCGTGAAGGCGCCGGAGTGCGGCGCGGGGCCGATCGGGCAGATCCACTGCGGCCAGAGCGCGACCTCGCCCGCGTAGAACTCGAGGAACTCGGCGGCGCGCTCCAGCGGGATGTCCACGTCCTGGATGATGGACTCGGAGTGCAGGCCCGCGAGGCGCTCGAACTTCTTCGTCAGGCCGACGCGGCTGTTCCAGCGCATGATCTTCGTGTAGCTGCGCGAACCCAGGCGCTTGCGGCCGAAGGCGAATCGGCGCAGCAATGGATTCTGCGCGCCCACGTTCTTCGAGCACCAGAACCAGTCGGTGTCCCAGCGCCAGATGAAGTCGTGCACGGTGAGCCAGTCCTCGCGCCGCTCGCGGATCGAGCGGTAGTAGATGCGCTCGAAGGTGTAGTCGCTGGCGTAAGGCGCCGTGGCGGCGAAGCGCCCGAGCGTGAGGAACATCTCGCGCGGCGAAAACACCGTGCCATCGACGAAATCGGCGTCGCCCGCGCGCAGCCGCTCGCCGAGCGCCGCGAAGAAGCGCTGGGGATCGTCGAACGGCTGGTGCTCGAGGCGCACGTAGGGCTGCACCGGCACGGCCTTCGCCTTGACGCGCAGTGCGTAGCCGAGCGTGCCGTAGGAATTGGGAAAACCGAAGAACAGGTCGGCGTGCTCGTTCCCGGGGGTGGCGAGCACGATGCGCCCGTCGCCCAGCAGCACTTCAATTTCGAGCACCGAGTCGTGCACCAGGCCGTGCCGGTGCGAGGAGGCCTCGATGCCCACGCCGGCCACCGCGCCGCCGAGCGTGATGGTCTTCAGTTGCGGCACCACCGCGGGCATCACGCCGCGCGCGAGGCACGCATCGGTGAGCGCCTCGTAAGTGGTCATGCCCTCCGCGTCGAGCGTGCCGGCCGCCGCGTCTACCGAGAGCACATCGTGGAATTGCCGGACGTCGAGCCGCCGTCCCGCGCCGCCCGCGCGGTCGCGAAACAGGTTGGAGGTGTCCTTCGCGAGGCCGACCGGGCCGGCGCCGCGCCTAAGCTGCTCGCTGAGCGCCCGCGTCTTGTCGGTGTGCAGGCTGTTCGTAGAGGAACCCCCGGCTCATCGGGTAGTTGCGGTGCGTGATGTTGCCCTTGGAGAACACGATCTGGAACAGGTGCGTGTAGCCCTTCGGCGAGCGGAACATCTCGGCGCAGCCATACAGGTACACGCGCCAGACGCGGCGGAAGCGCTCGTCGAACTTCCCCGGGTCGAGCGCGCGGATCTTGTCCCAATTGCGGTCGAACCTCTCGGCCCAGGCATCGAGCGTCAGCGCGTAGTGCCGCCGCAGGTTCTCGATGTCCACTACCTCCAGCCCGGCGCGCTCCATCGCCGCGATGGTCTGCGCCAGGCTCGGGATCCAGCCGCCCGGGAACACGTGCTTGCGGATGAAGAACTCGGTCTGGAAGTGCCCGACGTGGCCGATGAAGTGCAGCATGCCGAGGCCCCCGGGCCTGAGGAAGGCCGCGTGCGCGCGCACTACCTCCTCCAGCGAGTCGCGCCCGGCGTGCTCCAGCGTGCCGATGGACACCACCTTGTCGTATTCGCGGCGCGCGTCGCGGAAATCGGTGTCGATCACCTCGAGCGAGCCGGAGAGGCCGCGGCGCGCGATCTCCGCGCGCACCATCTCCACCTGCGAGCTGGTGGCGTTGATGCCGGTCACCTTCACGCCGTACTTCTGCTGCGCGTGGAACATGAAGCCGCCGAAGCCGCTGCCGATGTCCACCACCGTCTCGCCCGGGGCGAGCCGGATCTTGGACGCCACGTGCTCGATCTTGTTCTTCTGCGCCTCCTCGAGCGTGCGCGTGCCTTCCTTCCAGTACGCGCAGGTGTACATCATCAGCGGGTCGTCGAGCCAGTAGCGGTAGAACTCGGTGCCCAGGGCGTAGTGGAACTCCGCGTTCTGCTTCGCCTGCGCCCAGTCGCGGTTGGAGAAGCGCAGCTCGTGCCAGCGGTTGCGCACGCCGACCAGCGGGTTGTTCCCCGCCATGCCGCTTTCCATGCCCATCGCCATCGCGCGGCGCAAATCGCCCTCGATGTCGACGTCGCCGTCGAAATAGGACTCGAGCAGCCCGATGTGGCGGAAGGCGGCGATGCGCGCGAGCGCCCCGCGGTTGCGGATCACCAGCGTGAATGCGGGCGCCTCGGCGCGGTTGCGGTACTCGCCGCCGCCCGGGAAGCGCACGGCGAAGGGCACAGCCGTCCGCTCCCCCGCGCGGCGCAGGGTCGATTCGACCAGGGTTCGCATGGCGCCGATTCTACCGACCGCTCATGACACTACAAGTCGCGCAGAAGCCGGCGTGCGCACGGTCAGGTGCGACAAACGGTTCAGGAGGGGGCAGCGGGGAACCTCGGTTCCCCTGTTCCTATCCCCTAGTGCGACATCAGCACCGGCACGGTCATGGACTCGAGGATGGTGCGCGTGACGCCACCCAGCACCAGCTCGCGCACGCGTGCGTGGCCGTAGCCGCCCATCACGATCAGGTCCGCGGCGGCGTCCGCGGCGCGCGACAGGATCTGCGCGCCCACGTCGTAGCCCGCGCCGCTTTGCTTGTGCACCGTGACCTTCACGCCATGGCGTGAGAGGTAGAGCGCGATGTCCGCCCCCGGCTGCTCGCCGTGCTTGCGCGCCGCGCGCTCCGGGTCGAACACCGACACCTCGACCGACTCGGCGCGTGCCAGCAGCGGCAGCGCATCGCTCACCGCGCGCGCAGCCTCGCGGCCGCCGTCCCAGGCGACCAGCACGCGCTTGCCGACGTCGGCGAAGCGCCCGGCATAGGGCACGAACAGCACTGGCCGCCCTGCCGACAGCACGACGTCGTGCGGCAGCATGCGCGCATCGGGATCGTCGCCCGGCTCGGCCTGTGGCGCGACCACCAGGTCCGCGTAGCGCGCGTGCAGGCGCAGCGCGGCGGCGGTGTCGCCTTCCGCGGCGCGCCATTCGGTGCGCGCGTCGCCGTGCTTGGTCGCGGCGCCGCGGAACTGCTTTTCCATGTTGCGCGCCGATTCCGCGCGGTGCTGCTCGATCACCTGCCGCAGCGCGGGCCCCGCCTCCGCCAGCGCATAGGACGGCACGCGCGCCGGTCCCGGCGCGTACAGGCCCACCAGGTGGGCGCCGAACTTCGCCGCGAGCTGGAACGCCAGTCCCAGGTGCTCGCTGCCGCGCGCGCGCGGATCGAGGTGCACGAGTATCGTCTTGTAGGTCATTTCCTCTCCTCAATCATGCCGATGGGCGCCGTCAGAGCCGGCGCAGTAACGAAATCAGGGGCGCGTACCTCAGGCCCCAGACCACGAGCTTCCTCGGACCGAACGCCACCAGCGCGGCGGTGCCGAGCACGACGAGCAGCGGCCGAGCGCGCACGATCTCCGAGACGCGATCCGCAAGGTTCAGGCCGCGCACCAGGGGTTGCGCGGCGAACCTCAGCCCGGCGCGCTGCTCGCGCGACAGCGCCACCAGCGCGTGCCTGCGCCGGGCGAGGGCGCGCGTGAGCGGGATCACGGGGTGAGCTCCTCCTGGTCGCGCTGCAGCTCTGCGAGGCTCGCCTCGAACATGCGCGGCCGCGCGCGCACGCGCAGCACCACGGCGAGCGCCGCGGCGCCTGCGAGAAACAGCAACGCCACCACCCCCGTGGCGAGCAGCCGGTGCTCCGGCCCGACCGACAGGACCAGCGCCGCCGCCGCGAAGGCCACCCCCAGCGTGCCCAGCAGCACCGCCGCAACGGCGATGATGATGCCGAGCGCGAAATGCGCGAGCGCTTCCTGCAGCTCCGTGCTCAGCAGGTCCAGGCGCGTGCGCGCCAGCCCGAGCAGGCTGGCGAGCAGCTTCTGGACGGATGCGAGCAGTCCGGAACTCACCGGCGGCCGATGAGGATGCCGAGCACCAGGCCCACCCCGGCTGCAATGCCGACCGCGGTCCAGGGATTCTCGCGCACCTGCTGCTCGACTTCGCGCGCCGCCTCGCGCGCCTGCGCCTGCGCGTTATCGCCCATTTCCTGCAGGCGGTTGCGCGCGGTGCGCAACGACTCCTCCGCCTTGGCGCGCACCTTGTCCACGCGCTCGCCGGTCTGTGCCGCGGTCGCCTTGAGCAGCTCCTCGGCGTCGACGACGACGGCGCGCAGGTCGCGCATCAGTTTCTCGGTGCTGACTTGTTGCATGGCTTGCTCCTGTGTTGATTTCATTCAGAGAAAGGCTAGCCCCGCGGGCGCCCCTTCCGGTTGACCAAAGTCAAAGGTACCGCACCCCGGTCGCTTCCTGCATCAAGTCCCGCCAGCGCCGGTATCGGCCCTGCAGCGCCGCATCCGGCTGCGGGTCGAATACCTCCTCGCGCGCTGCGGTGTTCCAGCTTGCGGGACGCCCGGCCGCCAGATAGGCGATGCCGCGAGCGCTCGCCTCGGGGTCCTCGCGCCGGTGCACGGGCACCCCGGTCACCGCGGCGAGCCGCCGGCACAAGCCGTCCAGGCGCGAGACGCCGCCGCTCACCCGGATGCGCCGCGGCGCGCCGAGGTACTGCGCGATGTGCTCGCTGTTCGCCTGCAGGAGAAACGCAATGCTCTCCACCACCGCCACCGCCTTCTGCCAAGGCTCGCCCTCGCCCACGAAGCGCGAGACGAAATCGGCCTTCCAGAAGGGCCCGCCCAGGCCCGCGATGCCGTTCAGGAACAGCGGCGGCGTGCCCGCGCGCGCGAGCCAATCGGGCAGGTGGCTGGTCGCCTGGGCGATGCCCTGCTCCTTCTCCAGCCACTCGAGCGCGGTGCCCGCGCCGTTCACGTTGCCTTCGACCATCCAGACGGTGGCGTCGCGCTCGGCGAGGATGATGCCGGTGAGCTGGCGCGGCACATGCCCCGGGTCGCGCGCAAGCGCGCGCTGCACGAAGGCGCTGGTACCGATGTTGACGTAGGCGCAGTCCTCTTCCGGCCAGCCGAAGGCGAACACCGCGGCCGACTGGTCGCCGTTCACTGCGGTGATCGGCACCGCAATGCCGGCGGCCTCGAGCGTGCCCCAGTCGTGGATCGTCGGCGCGCTCGCGGGGAGGAACCCCGCGGGCAGGCCGAAGAGCGCGAGCAGCTCCGTGTCCCAGTCGCGCGTGCGCAGGTTGTAGAGCTGCGTGCGCGCCGCGCACTGCGGCTCGGCGGCGAAGGTGCGCTCCTTCGACAGGCGAAACGCGAGGAAGCTCGCCATCGGTCCCCAGGCGAGCGACCCTGACTCGCGCGCCGCGCGCACCGCCGGCAGGTGGTCGAGCGCCCAGCGCAGCTTGCTCGCGCCGTAGTGCGGCGAAAGAAACAGCCCGGTGTTGCGATGGACCCAGTCGCCGTGCGCGGCCTCCAGGCTCGCGACCCAGGCGTGCGCGCGGCGGTCCTGCCAGCTGAAGATGGGCGAGAGCGCGCGGCCGCTCGCGCGGTCCCAGCACACGCAGCTCGCGCGCTGGCTGGAGAGGCCCGCGCAGGCGATCTCGTGCTTGCGCGCGCCCAGCCCCTCGAGCGCCCGCGACACCGCGCCAAACACCGAGGCAACGACCTCCTCGGCGTCCTGCTCGGCCCAGCCCGGCTGCGGGCGCGCAAGGCCGATGTCCACCGCGCCGCTGGCGAGGATGCGGCCCGTGGCCTCCACCACCAGCGCGCGGCTGGCGTGCGTGCCCTGGTCGATGGCGAGGATCAGACTCATATTAGGATGCTAGACCTATGGCGAAGATTGCCGTGATCGGCGGCGGGGCGTTCGGCACCGCGATGGCTTGCGTGGTGCGCAGGTCGGGACATGAGGTGATGCTGTGGGCGCGCGAGCCGGAAGTCGCCGCCTCGATCAACCAGGAAGGCCTCAACCCGATGTTCCTCGCGGGCGTGCGCCTGCCCGCCGGCATGCGCGCCACCTTCGACATGGCGGTCGCCTGCAAGGGAGCGGAGCTGCTGCTGCTCGCACCGCCCGCGCAGCACATGCGCGCCACCGCGCAGAGGCTCGCGCCGCTCGTCGCCCCGGGCACGCCCGCGGTGAGCTGCTCCAAGGGCCTGGAGCGCTCCAGCCTCGCGACGATGCCCGAGGTGCTCGCCGAAGCGCTGCCGCAGGCGAAGGTGGCGATCCTTTCGGGGCCTTCGTTCGCGCGCGAGATCGCGAGCGACCTGCCCTGCGGCGTGGCGCTCGCCGCCGCCGACGCGGCTCTCGCGCGGCGGCTTGCGGCGCTCATCGCCAATCCGCGCTTCGGCGTGCATCCCGGCACGGACCTGGTCGGCACGGCGATCGGCGGCCTGATGAAGAACGTGGTGGCGATCGCGAGCGGCCTGCTCGCCGGACGCAAGCTCGGCGAGAACGCGCGCGCCACGCTCCTCACGCTGGGCCTCGCCGAGGCGACGCGCCTCGGCGTCGCCAAGGGCGCAAAGCGCGAGACCTTCGACGGCCTCGCCGGGATCGGCGACATGATGCTCACGGCGAACAGCCTGCAGTCGCGCAACACCTCGCTCGGCTTCGCGCTGGGCGAGGGCAAGACGCTCGAGGAGGTGCTCGGTGCGCGCAAGGAAGTCACCGAGGGCGTATTCTCCGCGGGCGCGGTGGCCACGCTCGCGCGCAGGCTCAAGATCGACCTGCCCGTATGCTTCGCGGTGGACGCGCTGCTCAACCACGGCGC
>DASWBP010000074.1:0-9760 GCA_036390555.1 Burkholderiales bacterium
CGGTACATCGCGGTGTCGGCGCACTTGAGGAGCGCCTCCGCCGTGCCGCCGTCGCTGGGGCAGGTGGCGATGCCGATGCTCCCGGTGATGAAGGTCTCGTGACCGCCCAGGTCGAAGGGCGAGGCGAAGGACTGCAGGATCTTCTGCGCCACCAGCGCGGCATCGTCGGGCCGCGCAAGGTCGGCGATGACGATGGCGAACTCGTCGCCGCCCAGCCGCGCCACCGTGTCGTCGCGGCGCACGCAGTCCTTCAGGCTGCGCGCGACCTGCACCAGCAGCTCGTCGCCCACCTGGTGCCCCAGCGTATCGTTCACCAGCTTGAAGCGGTCCAGGTCGATGAACAGCACCCCCGCGCCGCGGCCGCGGCGCTTGGACTGGGCGATCGCCTGCTCGAGGCGCTCGTTCAGCAGGTTGCGGTTGGCGAGCCCGGTGACGGCGTCGAACTGCGCCATGCGCGCAAGCTTCTCCTCGGCGAGCTTGCGCTCGGTGATGTCGCGGCCCACGCCGCGATACCCCTTGAACACGCCCGCCTCGTCGAACACCGGCTCGCCGCTGCTCGACAGGTAGGCGCGCGTGCCGTCGGGGTTGGAGCGCACCTGCTCGAAGTCGCGGAACGGCTGCCGCGTCTCGAGCACGCGGCGGTGCTCCTCCCAGGAGCCGGACACCGGCATGATCCCCTCGAACTCCCAGCGCTGCTTGCCCAGCACCGCCGCCGGATCGGTGTCGGCAGACTTGCCGAAGCCGGTGGAAACGTAGGTAAGACGCAGGTTTTCGTCCTGCTCCCAGTACCAGTCGGAGGTGAGCTGCGCGAGGCTGCGGAAGCGCGCCTCGCTCCGGCGCAGCGCCGCCTCGGCTTCCTTGCGCTCGGTGATGTTGCGGCCGATGCCGCGGTAGCCCTTGAACTCGCCCGCCGCGTCGAAGATCGGCACGCCGCTGAGCGAAATGTAGTGGCGCTTGCCGTCGTCGCCGATGCGCACGTACTCGAAGTCCCTGAACGGCATGCGCGCCTCGAGCGTGGCGCGATGATCGTCCCAGCTGCCGTGCAGCGGCATGCGGTTGGGTTCCTCCCAGCGCCGCTTGCCCAGCATCTTGTCGGACGTGGTTCCCGAGCTCTGCGAATAGCCGCGCGACAGGAACGACATGCGCAGGTCGGCGTCCTGCTCCCAGTACCAGTCCGAGGAAAGCTCGGTCAGGCTGCGGAAGCGCGCCTCGCTCTCGCGCAATGCGAACTCGGCGTTCTTGCGCTCGGTGATATCGCGCACCACCACCTGCGCGGCAGGCCGGCCGCCGTAGACGAAGGATGCGCCGGTCACTTCCGCGCTGAACAGCGCGCCGTCCAGCCGCTGGTACTCGATCTCCGCCAGCGGCACGGCCTGCTGCGTGGCGTACAGGCGACGCATGCGCTCGCGCACCATCGCGCGCGACTGCGGCGCGATCAGCTCGAGCACCTCGCGGCCGAGCAAGTCCCCTTCGCTCGCCGCGCGGAACAGGCGCACCATCGCCGGGTTGACCAGCACGATGCGCCAGTCGGCGTGCACGAAGATGGCGTCGGGCGCCACCTCGATCAGCTGCCGGTAGCGCTGCTCCGCGCTTTCCAGCGACGCCTGCACCTTGCGCTGGCCCTCCGCCAGGCACAGCACACGCGCAATGGCGTCGGGCGTGAGCTTGCCCTTGTGCAGGATCTCGAAGGCGCCCTTTTCCAGCGCCTCCGCGTCCAGGCCCGGCTGTTCCTCGGCGGTGATCACAATCACCGGGCAGCGCACCGCCGCGCGCATGCGCTCGAGCGTGCCGATGCCGCGGCTGTCGGCCATGTTGAGGTCGAGCAGCACGAGGTGCGGCTCGCAGCTCGCGGCCGCGGCAAGTGCATCGGCCATGCTGCTCGCGCGCTGCACTTCGGTCGGCCCGAACGCGGCGCGCTCGACGGCCGCCTGCGCCACCATGGCGTCGGCCGCGTTGTCCTCGACGACGAGGACGCGCATCGGCGCCGCGTGTGCGGGCGAGGCCTGCAGAAGCTGTTCGGCTGCCATCACTCTCGGAGATAGCTGGTTGACGCGGGAAGAATCGTCCGCCCGCTTGCGTAGCGCAAGAGCCAGTCTTGAGGCGGGGCTCGCGCAACGGTCAGAATGCGTCATACCGCACACGAAACGTGCGGAAGTTGGCCCCGCGTCTTGTCTCTACGTCTTGAGGGTGAACGGACTGAAGTTCGTGTGGCGGTCGTAGTAGTCCTCGTGCTCGGCGCGCTTCAAGGCCGCCACCACCTTGTAGGTCACCGGCGTGAACACCACTTCCACCAGCACTTTCGCGACAAACTGAAACGCCATCACCTTGGGCAGCTGCTCGTTGGGGATGATGCCGCTGCCGTAGAACGCGAGCGGGTAGAAGAGCACCGAGTCCACCGCCTCGCCCACGATGGTCGAGCCGATGGTGCGCGTCCACAGCCATTTGCCCGCGGTAAGGATCTTCATCTTCGCGAGCGTGTAGGAATTGACGAACTCGCCGCAGAAGTAGGCGATCATCGAAGCGCCGGCGATGCGCCACGTGGTGCCGAAGGCGACCTCGTAGGCCTCCTGGTTCTTCCAGAACGACGCCGGCGGCAGCGACACCACCACCCAGGCCATGAACGCCGCGAAGGCGAGGCCCGCGAACCCGGCCCAGATCACGCGCCGCGCGCGCGCGTAGCCGTACACCTCGGTGAGGATGTCGCCGAACACGTAGGAGATCGGAAAGAACAGCACGCCCGCGCCGAAGATCAGCGTGCCGTAAAGCGGCAGCTCCACCTGCGCGATCTTGGCCGGCCCGATCAGGTTCGCGCAGATCAGCACCGTGACGAACGCCGCCATCACGAACTCGTAGTAGCGGTACTGGCGCTTTTGCGTCGTCACGGCAGCCGCGGGGAGTACTCGCGCGCTTCGGGCTCGAGCTGGATGCGCATCGCATCGAGCATGCGGCCCACCATGGCGTAGAACGCCGCCGTGAGCGCGAGCTCGACGAAGTCCTGGTGGCCGAAGTGGCGGGAGACCTCCGCGTACACCTCGTCGGTGACGTTCGCCTGGGTCACTGCCTCGGCGAGCAGCAGCGCCGCCTTCTCGCGCGGCGTGAACTCGGCGGAAGTGCGCCACCCGGCGAGCGCCGCGATCTGCGCCTCGCGCACCCCGGCCTTCCGCGCCATCTTCAAGTGCTGCGCCCACTCGTACTCGGAACGCATCAGCTGCGCGCCGCGCAGGATGATCAGCTCGCGCAGCTCCCGCGGATTGCGGCTTTCGTAGCGGATCGCGCGCGCGAACTCGGTCCACGCGGCGGCGAGCGCAGGGTGGTTGCCAAGTGCCCGGTAGAGATTGGGCGGGCTGCCCCAGAGCTCCTCGAGGCGTTTCTTCAGGGCCGGCTCGAACTCCACGTTGGGCACGCGCTGCATGGCGGCATAATAGCCGAATGATTTCCGCGGAAGCGGTGCGCGACTTCCAGCTGACGCGCGCGCCGCAGGAGTTCCTCGACGACCCCTACCCGTGGTACGCGGCGCTGCGCCGCCACGACCCCGTGCACGAGCTCGAGGGCGGCGGCGTGTTCCTCGCACGCTACGAGGATGCGCTCGCCGTCTACCGCAGCGCGCACGCCAGCTCCGACAAGAAGGCCGAGTTCCGGCCCAAGCTCGGCGATTCGCCGCTCTTCGAGCACCACACGACGAGCCTCGTGTTCAACGACCCGCCGCTGCACACTCGCGTGCGGCGCATCATCATGGGCGCGGTGAACCAGAAGGCGATCGCGCGCATGGAGCCGAACGTCGAGCGCCTGGTGGACACGCTGCTCGCCGAGATGGCCGAGAAGCGCGAAGTGAACTTCATCGACGCCTTTGCCGCGCAGATCCCGATCGAGGTGATCGGCAACCTTCTCGACATCCCGCGCAGCGAGCGCAGCCCGCTGCGCGGCTGGTCCGTGGCGATCCTCTCGGGCCTCGAGCCCAGGCTCACGCCGGCCATGTTCGAGGCGGGCAACCGCGCGGTCACCGAGTTCATCGCGTACCTGGAGGTGCTGATCGCCGAGCGCCGCAGGAAGCCCGGCGACTACGACTCGGACGTCCTCACGCGCCTCATCCAGGGCGAGAAGGACGGCGAGAAGCTCACCGAGAAGGAGCTCTACCACCAGTGCATCTTTCTCCTCAACGCGGGGCACGAGACGACGACGAACCTCATCGGCAACGGCTTGTGGGCGCTGCTCGGGAACCCCGATGAGCTCGCACGCCTGCGCGCCGACCCGGCACTGGTGCCCTCCGCGATCGAGGAAATGCTGCGCTTCGACGGCCCGATCCAGCTCAATAACCGCCGCCTCACCGCGCCGATGACGCTCTCGGGAAAGACGCTGCCCGAAGGCACGCTCATCACCATCGGCATCGGCGCGGCGAACCACGATCCCGAGCAGTTCACCGACCCCGAGCGCTTCGACGTCGCGCGCAAGCCCAACCGCCACGTCGCCTTCGGCCAGGGCGACCACGTCTGCGTGGGCATGAACGTCGCGCGCATGGAAGGCCGCATCGCGCTCGGCAGGCTCCTTGCGCGCTTCGCAAGGATCGAGCTCGCGGGCGAGCCCGAGCGCGACCGGCGCATCCGCTTCAGGGGATTTCGCAAGCTCCCGGTGCGCCTCGGCTGAGCCTGCGGCGCGGCGCGCGCCGCGCTGCGGACGCCGCGCGCATGCCGCCGCCATTGCAGTTCCTGACAATCGCGCGGCGCGCGGGCGACGCGGTTTCGTCATTCGCTGCCGAAATCGAGACGATTCGATAAGGATTCGTCAGGGCCGCAGCGGAACAGGAAAACCATCACTCCGCGAGCCACTGCCTCCTGACCGGCGCAGATAGGATCGGGCCGAGCTTAAAAGGAGGTTGCATGTTCACCCTACTTCAGCAGTACCTGAGCATGTTCCGGAGCGCGATCGACAGCGCGCTCGACGCCATCAGGACCGCCGTGTCCGGAGGCGAGACCGAGTCGCCGATCCAGGATCCGGGCACGCCGGTGACGGGCGAGCTGATCGGCACGGTCGCCGATGGCAATGGCCTGCTGATTCACATCTATGGCGAAGAAACCGAGGGCGGCGTCGGCCTGACCGTGAAGGTCATGGAAGGCGTGGCCGACCTGCGCGGCTTCTTCATGGACGTGGGCGAGAGCACCGCGGGGGTGAGCGTCGACGGCGTCGCTTCGCAGGACGTGAAGATCGGCGACGAGTCCGTGACGACGGTGGGCACGCGCGACAACAACATGAACGGCACCGGCGAGACCTTCGACGTCGGTGTCGAGATCGGCACGTCGGGCTACGGCCGCGACGACGTCAGCCAGGCGCACTTCACGCTCGAAGGCGTGACACTCGCCCAGCTGGACGGCCTCACCTTCGGCGTGCGCGCGACGAGCGTGGGCGAAGACCGCGACGACGCCGTCAAGCTGCTCGGCGAATTCAACATCCCCGAGCCCGAAGTCCAGGAGCCGCCCGTCGAGCTGCCGCCCGTGGCGGAACAGCCGCCCGTGGTGACGCCGCCGGCCGAGACACCTGTGCCGACGCCGTCGATCGGCGGCAACTTCCCGCAGCTGCCGGACGACATCACGAGCATCACGCTCTTCTACAACACGCCTGCCGGCGACATCACGGGCGACAGCCTCTATGCGGCCAAGGTGGACAACGTCTCCTGGATCGTGGAAGACGATCTCGATCTCTGGCTGATCGACGTCACGACCTACCTCCAGAACCAAGACTCGAACGTCGACGACAGCACGCAGCTGCTCGGCGTCGCGATCACGCATGGCGCAGACGGCACCACGGAGTACTACGCGATGGATGACAATCCAGGCTCCGACACCGCGCCGACGGCCGACCTCCAGACGCCGGACACGACGGTCGATTACGGCATGATCATGGGGTAGTGGCAGTGGGCGCAGCCGCGTGGCGGCGGCCCTGCGGCCGCCGCCGCTCGCTGTCGCGGAACCGCGCTACTGTGTCATGATCTGCTGCGGCACGCGCCCTGCGCGCCGCAGTGGATGACCAACCGCCTCCCTACCGCACTGCTCTGCCTCGCCGCGCTCGCTGTCGCGGCGCCCGCGGCGGCTGCGAACTGGCAATTGTTCGCCACGGCCTCCGCCACGAAAGTCTCCTTCGACCGCGATTCGGTGCGCGTGGCCGACGGCTATGTGCGTTACCGGGTGCGCCTCGAGTACGGCGCGCCGCGCACCAGCCGCGACCGCAAGCACCGCTACTCGTCGTCGGTGAGCGAGCTGGCGGGAGACTGCGAGGGGCGCACCACCGCGGCGACGTCGATCACCCTCTACGACGAGGCTGGCAAGGCCATCAGCGATACCGGGCGCACGCCGGAGGCCTGGCGCAAGGCGCAAGCGAGCGTCGGCACGGACGGCTTGCAGGCGCGGCTGCTGAATCATGCCTGCGCGCTCGCGCGCGGCGAGGACCCGGCCCCGCCGGTCATGCGCTCCGCGTCGGTCATGATCGGCGCCGGCACCGTCGTCTCGGCCGACGGCCTGGTGCTTACCAACCACCACGTCGCGCAGAACTGCGAGTCACTCACGGTACTGGATGCGCAGCGCGCCCGGACCGCCGCGACCGTGGTGGGTACCGACGTGGCAAACGACCTCGCGCTGCTCAAGGCAAAGCGCAGCTTTCCGGCGGCGGCGACCTTCCGCCGCGCCACGGCGCTGCAGGCGGGCGAGTCGGTGACGGTGGTGGGCTTTCCGCTCGCAAGCGTCCTCGGCTTCGAGCCCAACGTCACTTTCGGCTACGTGAGCGCCACGGGCGGGCTGCGCGGCGACGCCACGCGCTTCCAGATTTCCGCGCCGATCCACAAGGGAAACAGCGGCGGTCCGATCCTCGACCAGGGCGGTCAGCTGATCGGCATCGTCACCGCCAAGCTCGATGCGCTCGCCGTGCAAAAGCGCACGGGCGACCTGCCGCAGAACATCAGCTTCGGCGTGCGCAGCGAGGTGGCCCAGGCTTTCCTCGAGCGGCATTCAGCCACGGTGAACAGCGCCGACGGCGGAGCGAAGCTGGAGAACACCGAAGTCGCCAGGATCGGCCGCGAGATCACGGTGCTGGTGGCCTGCCGCAAGAGCGCGCCGGCGGCCACGCAAGGGGCGCCAGGCAGCAAGTAGGACCCACCTACTGCTTCGCCGGCGCCTTCTTCGGCTCTTCGGCGTTGTACATCGGCTCGCGCAGCGAGCGCTGCAGGAAGCCGGTCACCGGGTCGAGCACGTACATGAGGGCGCTTCTCGGCGCGGTCTTGATGTAGAGCTCGGCGGGCATGCCCGCCTGGAGCTTCAGGTCGCCGCCCTTCGCGAGCGCCTCGGGGGTCACGCGCACGTGCACCACGTAGTAGGCGGTGCGCTGGTCGCGATCCTCGATGCGGTCGGCCGAGACGTAGATCACCTTGCCGTCCACCACCGGCGTGATGCGCTGGCGGAACGACGTCAGCCGCACGTCGGCGTCGGCCCCCACATGCACGTAGTTCACGTCCTCGGGCCGCACGCGCCCCTCGACGACCAGCTCGATGTTCTCCGGCACGATGTCGAGGATCGGGTCGCGCGGGCCGATCACCGCGCCCACCGAGGTGAACTTCAGGCCCACCACCTCGCCGCCGATCGGCGCGACGATGCGCTGGCGCGTCGCCGCGTCCTGCAGCGGCCGCAGGCGCTCGCGCAGGTCGAGGAGCTGCACCGTGGTCTGGCGCATCTCGTTGGCCGCCTCCTGCATCATCGTCGTGCGCAGGTTGACCTCCTTCAACTTCAGCTCGGAGGCCTTGCTGCGCGCGGTAGAGAGGTCGGCCTCGTGCTCGCTCAGGCGCGCCTCGACGTCGGAGAGGCCCCGCTCCAGGGCCAGGATGCGCACGTTGCTGATGAAGCCTTCCTTCAGCAGCTTGCGGTTGGACTCCAGCTCCTCGCGCTGAAAGGCGAGCGCCGCGCGGTCGGCCTTGACCTGCGCCTGGCGGGCGCGGATCTCGTTGTCGGTGTCCTGGATCTGCCTGCGGATCAGTTCCACCTGCGTGCGATAGGCATCGCGCCGCGCGTCGAACAGCTCCGACTCGCGCCGCAGGATCTGGGCGATGCGCGGATCGTCCGCCCGCGACTGCAGCTCCGGCGGCCAGGTGATCTTCGCGGCCCAGGCCTGCTCGGCCTGCAGGCGCGCGCTCTTGGCGAGCTCGGCGTCGAGCTGGTTGAGGATCACGTCCATCCCCGCCTCGACCTTCACGTCCTTCAGCACGAGGAGCGGGTCGCCCGCCTTCACGCGGCTGCCGTCGCGCACCAGGACGCCGTCCACGATGCCGCCCTCCTGGTGCTGCACCGTGCGGCGGTACATGTCCACCTTGACCGCGCCAGGCGCGATCACCGCGCCGCTCACCGGCGCGAGCGCGGCCCACACCGCCACCGCCGCCACGAGCACCAGGATCCCCGCAAGCCCCGCGCGGATCAGCCGGCGCGGGTTGTCGATCTCGTCGCTCAAGCGCTCAGGTCCTCGCGCCGATCTTGCCCGCCACGACCGCGGTCGCAGAATCGGTCGGCGGCTGGCTCGTGCGCGGCATCACCTCGGCGAGCGTGCCGAACTTCTCGATCACGCCGTTCATCAGCACCATCACCTTGTCCACGGCCGAGACGAGCGGCAGCCGGTGCGTGATCGCCACCAGCGTCACGCCTTCGGCCTTCAGCTGACGAATGCAATCGGCGAGCGCGGCTTCGCCCTTGGAGTCGAGGTTGGAATTGGGCTCGTCGAGCACCACCAGGCGCGGATTGCCGTACAGCGCGCGCGCGAGCGCGAGCCTCTGGCGCTGCCCCGCCGAGAGCAGCATGCCGCCCTCGCCCACCGCCGTGTCGTAGCCCTGCGGCAGTGCGAGGATCATCTCGTGCGCGTTGGCGCGCGTCGCCGCCTTGATGACCTCTTCGGAGTTCACATGTCCCAGGCGCGCGATGTTCTCCGCCACGCTCCCGGCGAAGATCTCGACGGTCTGCGGCAGGTAGCCGATATGCGGTCCAAGCCGTTCGCGCGGCCAGGAGCGGATGTCCGCGCCATCCAGCCGCACCGCACCGGAGATCGGGTGCCAGACGCCCACCAGCAGCCTCGCCAGCGTGGACTTGCCCGCTGCGCTCGGCCCGATGATGGCAAGTGACTCTCCCGGCGCGAGCTGGAAGGAGACGCGCCGGATGACCGGCAACTCCTGCCCGCGGAAGCCGAAAAGCAGGTTCTCCACGCTCAGCCCGCCCTTGGGCGCCGGCAGGTCCATCGGGTCGGGCGACGTGGGCTCGGACTCGATCACCTTGGCGAGGCGCTGGTAGGCGCCGCGCGCCTCGACGAGGCTCTTCCAGCCCGCGATCAGCGATTCGACCGGCGCCAGCGCCCTGCCAAGGATGATGGTGGCGGCGATCATCACGCCGGGCGTGGAGAGCTGCTCGATGGTGAGCCAGGCGCCCGCGGTGAGCATCACCACCTGCAGTATCTGGCGCAGGAAGCGCGTGGTGCTCGACAGGAAGCTGCCGATCTGGTTGGCCTCGAACTGAGACTGCAGCACTTTCTGGCTCTTCTCGCTCCAGTCCGCGGTCACGTTGTCCACCATGCCGAGCGCGCCCACCACCTCGGCGTTGCCGAGGCTCTGGTCCACGAAGCGGCCGGCGAGGCGCGCGTCGGTCTGCATGGACTCGATCGAGCGGCGCGAGAGCCGCTCGTTCAGCACCGTGAGGGCGAGTAGCAGCAGCGCGCCGCCGAGCGCCACCGAGCCGAGCAGCGGGTGGAA
>DASWBP010000075.1:0-2186 GCA_036390555.1 Burkholderiales bacterium
CGCGGATGCGCCCGTCGCGCGTCAGGCCGCCTTCGGGGAACACCGCCTGCGGCACGCCGGCCTCCGTCGCCATGACGATGTAGCGCTCGAGCACGCGGCGGTAGAGCTCGTTCTTGGAATTGCGGCGCACGAAATAGGCGCCCATCCAGCGGATCAGCGCGGAAAGCGGCCATATGCGCGCCCATTCGCCCACCGCGTAGGACAGCGCGGTCTGGTCGGCGGCGAGGTAGCCGGCGAGCACGTAGTCCATGTTGGAGCGGTGGTTCATGACGAACACCACGGTGGCGTCCGGCTCGACCTTCGCGAGGTTCTCGGCGTCCACGTAGCCCAGGCGCACGCGATAGAGCAGCTGCGCAAGGCGCTTGCCGGCCCAGTAGCCGATGCGGAAGTACAGATAGGCGTTGAACGCCGGCACCGTCTCGCGCGCATAGCGCTCGACGATCTGCATCGCCGTGAGCAGAGGCACGTTGTTCTGCTTGGCGAACTGCTCGGCCGCCTGCTGCACCTTGGGATCGGTGACCAGGCGGTGGATGAGCGCCTGGCGCCGCGTGCGCTGGAAGGGCCGGATGCCGATGCGCAGCCGCTCGCCGATCTCGTCGATCACCTGGTTCGCCGGATGCATGACCATCCAGCGCAGCGCCGGCATCAGCACGTGCTCGTAGAACGCCCAGGCCGCGAGAATCGCGCCGGCGACCAGCAACCACAGAGGTACTGAAACCGGGTCCGACATCCCCCCTCCCGGCGGGGAGTCTAGCCTAGCCGCCCGCCCCGCAGGCGCCGGGCTCGGGGCGGCTTACGCCTTGCGCAGCGCGCGCCGCTCGCGGGAGAAGAGGTAAAGGCCGCTCGCCACGACGATGGCGGCGCCGATCCAGGTCTCCTTGTCGGGCACGTTGCCGAAGACGAGATAGCCGAAGAGCGCCATGTAGAGGATCTGCTGGTAGAGAAAGGGCGCGAGCACGCTGGCGGGCGCGTAGCGGTGCGCCATCGCCAGCAGGTAGTGGCCGGTGCCGCCGAACACGCCCAGCATGCACAGCATGAACCACTCGAACCAGCCCTGCGGCGACTGCCAGGCGGCAAGCGCGAAAGGCGCAAGCACGATGCTCGCCACCACCGCGGGCAGGAACTGGATGGTCTCCGGCGGGTCGTAGGCGGCGAGCTTGCGCGTCATCAGGTTGAAGACGGCATACAGCCCCGCGTTGACCAGCGAGAGCAGGATCGCCGGGTGGAACGCCTCCGAGCCCGGCCGCACCACGACCAGCACGCCCGCGAAGCCCGCGACGATTGCCGCCCAGCGGCGGGCGTCGAGCTTTTCGCCGAGCAGCGGCGCCGAAAGCAGCGCCACCAGGATCGGCACCAGGAAGAAGATCGAGGCGGTGACCGTGAGCTGCAGGTACTGCAGCGCCCAGAAGTTCAGCCCGGTCATGGCGATGAACATCAGGCCGCGCAGCAGGTGCCAGCGCAGGTGCCGCGTGCGCACCAGCGCCATGCCGCGCATCGGAAAGAGCAATGCGGAGGCGATCAGCGTATGGGTGACGAAGCGCAGCCACACCACCACCAGTACCGGCACGGTCTGCACCATCCACTTCGCGCTGCCATCCAGCAGCGCGAACAGCACGTAGGTCAGCGAGACGAGGCCGATGCCGGTGAGGCGATTCCTCGCGCTGTCGGCGTGCAGCAAGTCGCTACTCTGGCTTCAGCTTCTCGTCCAGAAACTGCTGCACCGCCTGGAACAACTGCATGCGGTTCTTCTCCATGATCACCGTATGCGTGCCTTCGCCGATCTCGACATAGCGCTTGTAGGGAGCATTGGTGAGCTTGGCGAAGTAGGCGTACAGCATGTAGCTCGGCAGGTCCGCGTCCCATTCCGCGTGGGCGAGGAACGTGGGGACGCGGATGCCGGCCGGGTCGTAAAGCGGCTTGCCCGCGCTCCAGTACTCGAGCCCGTCCTGAACCACACCATTCGGCGCGCGCAGCACTTGCGGCGTGCGCTTCGAGCCGACGGGGTCGGTGGCGAAGGTCGCGTCGGCCCAGGCCTCGAACCAGCCCGGCGGAATGAGCGAGGCCTTCTTGTCCTCGGGCACGCCCGTGAGCCAGCGTCCCTTGGCGGCGTCCCTCGACACCGTGCGGTAGGCGCCGACCTTCGCGCCAGCCTGCACGAGCGACGCGGTGGTGCGGATCCACTGCGG
>DASWBP010000076.1:0-13263 GCA_036390555.1 Burkholderiales bacterium
CATCGGGCAGGTGGCGTCGATGACCTTGATGCGCCTTTCTTCCTCGGCTTGCGTGAAGCGCGGCGCGATGCCCGCCTCGCCAAGCGTCACCGCGCTGGTCTCCACTTCGCGCACGCAGCCCGCGCCGACGAGGATGTCGGCACACAGGCCGAGCACCGGCACGCCGATCAGCTTCAGGTCCTTCGCGCCGCGCCGCACGAGGGCGCGCACCACCTCCATCGCGACGGGCGAATAGTCCGGCGGCAGGCCGATCGAGGCGCCATCCGGGATCTCGCGCGCGAGCGCCTCGGCGCCGGCGAGGCGCCGCGTCTGGTTGGCGGGCAGGTTCATCCGCTGTGCGGGAAGCCCGCCGCGTCGTTCAGCGCCGCGACGGCCGCGGGCGTGGCGCCGGCGATCTCCTTCGCAGAACGCGCCAGCTCCTTGCCGCAACTGCCGCACTTGTAGACCGGCACCGCGATCTCGCCGCGGAACGGCGCGGCCTCCGGGTAGGCGAGCTCGAAGCCGAAGCTCGCCTCGCGCGCCGCCTGCGAGGGCAGCTCGGCGCCGCAGGCGCAGTGGTACTTCTTGAACAGCATGCCCTTCGCCTCGCCCCCCGGGATGGCCGGCACCTGCTTGTCGCGCAGCTCGCGCATCAGCCAGACCATGAAATCGCGGTGCACCGGCGATCGGTGGCCCTTCGCGCAGGCGAACACCGGCAGGCCGAGCAGGCTCAGGCGCACCGGCGCCTCCGCGGCGGATACCTTCTCGAGGGTCGCGGGACTCATCGCGCCGCTGCACCTCGGACACATCCTGGGCTTGGCCGTCATGTGCGCCTCCCCTCGCCGTTCGACCGTCGTGCGGCGTATGTTACTTACGCCGCCCGCGACGGGCTAGGCCGTCCCGCCCACCGTCAGGCCGTCGATGCGCAGCGTCGGCTGGCCGACCCCTACGGGCACCGACTGCCCTTCCTTGCCGCAGGTGCCCACGCCCGGGTCGAGCTTGAGGTCGTTGCCGATCATCGAGACGCGCGTCAGCGCCTCGGGGCCGTTGCCGATGAGCGTCGCGCCCTTCACCGGCCGTGTCACGCGGCCGTCCTCGATCAGGTAGGACTCCGCCGCCGAGAAGACGAACTTGCCGCTGGTGATGTCCACCTGGCCGCCGCCGAAGTTCACGGCGTACAGGCCCTTCTTCACGCTCTTCAGGATCTGCGCCGGATCGTGCGGCCCCGCGAGCATGATGGTGTTGGTCATGCGCGGCAGCGTCAGGTGCGCAAACGATTCGCGGCGGCCGTTGCCGGTGACCGGCATCTTCATCAGGCGCGCGTTCAGGCTGTCCTGCATGTAGCCGCGCAGCACGCCGTCCTCGATCAGCACGGTGCGCCGCGTCGGGTTTCCCTCGTCGTCCACGGTGAGCGAGCCGCGCCGGTGCGGCAGCGTGCCGTCGTCGATCACCGTCACGCCGGGGGCCGCGACGCGCTCGCCCAGGCGCCCCGCAAAGGCGGAGCTGCCCTTGCGGTTGAAGTCGCCTTCCAGCCCGTGGCCGACCGCCTCGTGCAGCAGGATGCCGGGCCAGCCGGGCCCGAGCACCACCGTCATCGTCCCTGCCGGCGCCGGCGCCGCTTCCAGGTTGACGAGCGCCTGGTGCACCGCCTGGCGCGCGGTCTCCTCGAGCACCGCATCGGTGAAATGCGCGTAATCGGTGCGGCCGCCGCCACCCGCGCTGCCGCTTTCGCGCCGGCCGTCGCGCTCGGCGATCACCTGCACCGAGAGGCGCACCAGCGGGCGCACGTCTGCGGCAAGCAGGCCGTCGGCGCGCGCAATCAGCACCACTTCGTACTCGCCGCCGAGGTGCGCCATCACCTGCACCACGCGCGGATCGAGCGCGCGGCACAGGCGCTCGAGCTTCTCCAGCAGCGCCACCTTCTGCTCGGAGGCGAGCGAGGCGAGCGGGTCGAGCGGCTGATAGCGAAGAGGGACGGGTACAGGGGGCGAATTTCGCGCCGCCGTACCCCCAACCCGGATTCTGCGGCTCTGCCCCGCCGCGGCGATGGCACGCGTGGTGCGCGCCGCGTCCTCGAGCGAGTGCGCGCTGATGTCGTCCGAGTAGGCAAAGGCGGTCTTGTCGCCGGTGATGGCGCGCACGCCCACGCCCTGCGCGATCGAGAAGCTGCCGGCCTTGACGATGCCCTCCTCCAGGCTCCAGCTCTCCGCGCGCGTGTACTGGAAATACAGGTCCGCCTGGTCAAGGCGCCGCCGTGCAAGCGCGCCGAACACGCGCTGCAGCGCGCGCGGCTCGAGGTCATACGGCGCCAGCAGGCAGGAATCGGCGGTGGCGAGCAGCGTTTCGGCGTTGGCGTGCGGAGCGTTCATGGCAGTGACGTGCCTCGTCGCGATGGTCATTCGGGCGTGCGCGTGCCCTGGTCGACGGGGCCCACCGTGACGGGCTTGAGCTTCACCACCTTGGGATTGGCGAAGGGGCCGGTGATGGCGTACTCGTAGGAAAAGAGCTGGCCGAGCGGGTCCTTGAGCGCCTTCTGACCGATGTAGGTCGCGATGCCGGCGATCGGGTTGAAGACACCGACCACCGTGGCTGCCGAGGCGCCCAGCGCCGGCGTCACACGCAGGTTGACGTCCTGCGTCTCGTGCGCGAGGTCCACCCTGCCCGTCATCGCCACGTCGGCCGCCGAGCCCTGCATGCGGAAGTCCTTCGTCTCGATCACGCCGTTCGCGATCTGCGCGGTGGCGTCGATGCGGTTCCACTTGAAGCCTTTGGAGAACACGTCGCTGAAATCCAGCGTGATGCGCTGCGGCAGCATCTGCAGGCTGAGCAGCGACAGGAGCTTGCCGATGCCCGGATCGATCTCGAGGAACTGCCCGTCCCTGGCGTGCAGGTTCAGGGTCCCGCTCAAGCTGGCGTAATCGATGGGCATGGGGTTGCCGTTCCAGCGCACCGACAGCTGGCCCTGCGCGCTGCCGCCGCGGACCATGCCCGGATAGCCGAAGCGCTCCAGCAACCGTCCGACGTCGATCGCGTCCACATCCATCACCAGCGCGGTGCTCGCCGCCCCGCCGCCGCGCCAGCGGCCCGTGCCGATCATCGAGCCGTCCAGGTTGCGCATCGCCACGCGATCGAGCACCCAGTCGCGCTCCTCGAGGTGCGCGATGACCTGCATGCTGCCGAACTCCTTGCCGCCGAAGTTGAAGCTGTCGGCGACCAGGTCGAGCGCGGCCAACTCGCCCGAGTCGCGCTCCGCTCCCGCCCCCGGGCTCGCGGGCGGAGTGACGAAGCGCGACATGCGCGCCACGATCTTGCCGCCGCTGCCTTCGCGGTAAGAGACGTTGCCGAGGATGTCCTTGGACTCGAGCGCCGCCGACCAGCCGCCCGCATCGGCCGTCGCGTTCACCTTGACGGCCTCGAGGCGCCTGCCGAGGGCATCGAGCTTGCCGATTGCGAGATCGGTGACAAGCTTGAGCCCGTGCGCGCCTTCGCCGTCGCCGGCGAGCTTCATCCAGCGATCCAGGTCCACGGCCTCGAGGCTGCCGTAGGCGAGCACCGTGCCGCGCTCCTCCGGCATGCGCAGGCGGCCGCCCTGCGGCGGATTGAAGGCGATCGCCGCGCGCTCCAGCCGCCCATCGTCGGCGCGGCGCAGCAGCTCGGCGCGCAGTACCCTTCCCAGCGTGATGAAGCTGCGCTCGATGCCTTCCGCTGTCGCCACCGAGAAGCGCAGGGGCATCGAAGCTGCCGCCGGCTTGTCCAGCGGCGGCGGCAGCTCGCTCGCCACCCCGGCGAGCGTCGACTCGATCACCAGGCGCGTGGGCCGCTTGCCGCGCGAGAGGACGGTGGCGGTGTAGGGCGCCGAGCCCTTGAGCAGCCCGCGCCAGGGCGCACCGAGCAGCGGCTCGAGCGCCGCCACGGTGAACGTGCCGCGCGCGATCAGCGTCAGGTCGCCGTCGCGCACCGTGCCGCCGCTCACGGCAAGCGGGCCGCCGAGGAAGCGTCCCGAAGCGTCTCTCACCTGAAGCGAGCTTTCGCCGAAGGTCACGGTGCCGGCAGCACGCTCCACCGGCGGCAGCGTCGGATCGAGCACCAGCGTGTTGCCGGCGAAGCGGTAGTCGCCCTGCAGCTGCAACGCCTCGGGTTTGGCGAGCGGGATGCCGAGCCGCAGGTGCAGGCGCCCGTCGCCCTTCGCGCTGGCGTCGTCGGCGAAGCCGCCGACGAACCCGCCCAACGGGCTGCGCCGGAGGTATTCGAGGAATTGCGCGGTCGGCCCCTGCGCGTTGCCCTGGATGTTGAGTTGCGCATCGGCCGCGCCCAGGTGCGGGATCGCTACGCGCACGTTGGTGACCGTCGTGCCGAGCGTGCGGCCGCGCCGGCCGGTGATCTCCATGCGGTCGCGCTCGAACAGCAGCTCGCCGTCGATCTCCTCGATCACCGGCCAGCCTGCCGCGAACTCGAGCACCGCGTCGCGCACCTGCGCGACGATGCGGAACTCGCCCTTCTGCGGGTCGCTGAAGGGAAAGTCGCGCAGGTCGCCGCGCAGGCGCAGGCGCGCGTCGCTCGATTCGCCCGCGCGGATTGCCTCCACCAGCCATTGGCGGGTCCGGTCGCCCATGATCGAGGCGAGCGGCAGGTAGCGATGCAGGTGGCGCCCGCTGGCGCGAGTGAGCCGCGCGGTGAGGTCGATCGTGCCTGGACCGTCGCCGCCGTACGTATAGCTGCCGGAGGCGGTGCCGGCCAAGTCCTCGTTGGCATAGGCAAGGCCCGCTAGCCGCACCGTGAAGCGCGTCGCGTCGTGCCGCTCCCAGCCGACTTCGCCCTCCAGCGTGGCGAGGCGCATGCGCGATACCGGGAGGACGCGCGGCATGTCCAGCTCCGCCTGGCGCGCGGCGAGCTGCACGCTGCCGCGCGCCTCGCTCGCCTGGACGCGGCCCGAGAGATTGGCGAAGCCCGGGATGGCGCGCCACGCTGACATGGTCAGGCCTTCGAAGCGCGCCTGCGCCTGGTAGCGGATCTCGGCGGGCAGCTCGCCGCTCCAGCGGAAGTCGACCTCGCGCAGCCGTCCCTGTGGCGCGAGCTCGGCGAGCAGCGTGCGCAGGTCGCGCGGGAACGGCAGGTATTCGGCGAGGCGAGCGAGCGGCGCGAGCTCGATGAGCTCCGCGCGCAGCGCGCCGCGCGCGGGCTCGGCGCCCTGCGCCGCCACCCAGCTCGCGCTGAAGCTGGTGCCCTGCAACGCCTCGCCGCGCGCCGGCACGAGCGCCAGGCGCCGCACGCCGAACTCGTAGCCACCCGCGATCTGGCGCCCCTCGACGCGGCCGTTCACGCTCGTGATCGCCAGCACCGGCAGGTCGCGGCCGAGGCGCGCCACCACGTTGCCGAGCGCGAGGTCGGCCTTGGCATCGAGCACCCGGCCTTCGCCGAAGCTCGCCCACACGCGCAGCGCTCCGTCGCCACTCGCCACGTCCAGCGGGTAGTCGACCCAGGGCTTCCAAGCGGCGAGGTCTGTATGACCGAACTCGGCGTACGCGCGTCCGGCCCAGGACGCCGGGTTGGTCACCACGCTCATGCGCACCGCGGCACGCAGCTCGAGCGATGCGCCCAGCTGGCGCGGCGGCTGTGCCGAAAGGCCGACCTGGTGCAGGTCGCCGCGGTTGCGCAGCCGGAACTGCAGGTTGCGCAGCACCAGCGGGGGCGCGCCACGCAGCTCGTCGCGCCATTCGATCTCGGCGTTGCGGATCTCGATCTCGCGCTGCTCCAGAATCCAGGCGGCCATGCCGGCCCCGGCGCCTCCGGCCTCTGCTTGCGCCCCTGCGGCCTGTCCCTCGACGCCCAGGCCGGCGACGTGCAGCCCGCCCTGCGCGTCGCGCCGCACGAGCAGCCGCGGGCCGTCGATGATCAGGCTGTGCAGGCGCAGCTGCAGCGCAGGAATCGTCGCCCAGGACACGACCGGCTCGACCGAGGGCAGCGCAAGCGCCTCGCGCCCGTCGCCGTCGTAGATGCGCAGGCCGGTGACGACGAGCCGCGGCCGCAGCCCGTCCCACTCCGCGCGCAGCGCGCTGATCGTCACGGGCAGGCCGATGACGCGCGTGAGCGCGGCGACGACCTCGGCCTGGCGATGCTCCACCTGCGGCAGCAGCCAGAAGCGCAGCGCGAGGAACACCGCGGCGAACGTGAAGTAGGCCGTCCACGCCAGCACCTCGAGCACGCGCAGCAGCTTCGCCGTGGCCGAGGTTCGATCCGAGGATTGCATCGCCCTTCGCGTTGCCCCTATAGTCGTGTGGGCCTCAAGTGGAAATCACCCTCGACCCGCAGGTTTGGGGCACTGCGGCGCGAAAAGTTCTGCCCGCGCGTCGCGCCGCTCGTGCATTTTAACCGTAAATGCCCGATCCAATTGGCAAAATCGCCCTTTCGCGCTTCGCGCAGCACACGCTCGCCGCGCGTCCCGAACTCGCCGCCGGCCTGAGGGCAGACGCGCCTTTCACCCGCGCCGAGATGAGCGCCGCGCTCGAGGGCGCGGCGCGCGACAGCGAGGCGGCGCTCAAGGCGCGCCTGCGGCGCTTGCGCCTGCGCGTCCTGCTGCGCGTGATGGCGCGCGACCTGGAGGGCCATGCCGACCTCGCTGAAGTCTGCGGCACGATGAGCGACCTCGCCGAGCTCGAGATCGCGGCAGCGCTCGATTGGACCGGCGCGCGCGAACTGGTGGTGGTCGCGATGGGCAAGCTGGGCGGCCGCGAGCTCAACGTTTCCTCCGACGTGGACCTCATCTTCCTGCACCCGGAGGTCGCCGATGCGCAGGCGCTCGAGCGCGCGGGCAAGAAGCTCATCGGGCTGCTCTCGGAAGTGACCGCGGACGGCTTCGCTTTCCGCGTCGACATGCGGCTGCGCCCCTACGGCGACTCCGGGCCGCTGGTCGCGAGCTTCGACGCGCTGGAGCATTACTTCATCACGCAGGGCCGCGAATGGGAGCGCTACGCCTGGATCAAGGCGCGGCCGCTGACCGGCGCCGGCCACGAGCAGCTGGCCGCGACGGTGCGCCCGTTCGTGTTCCGCAAGTACCTCGACTACGGCACCCTCGCGGCGATGCGCAACCTGCACGCGGAAGTGCGCCGCGAGGTCGCGCGCCGCGAGCTCGCCGAGCACGTCAAGCTCGGCCCGGGCGGCATCCGCGAGATCGAGTTCGTCGCGCAGGCGCTGCAGCTGGTGCGCGCCGGGCGCGATCCGGCACTCGCCGTGCGGCCGACCCTGGAGGCGCTCGCACGCATGGCCGACAAGGGCCTGCTGCCCGCCGAGGCGGTGCGCGAGCTCGCTTCCGCCTACGACTTCCTGCGCCGCACCGAGCACCGCCTGCAGTACCTCGACGACCAGCAGCGGCACACGCTGCCCGCGGAGGCCGAGGACCGCGGGCGCATCGCGCAGATGAGCGATTGCGCGTCCTGGGAGGAGTTCTACGCGCGACTGCAGGGGCACCGCGACGCCGTGCAGCGGCATTTCCAGGCGGTGTTCGCGGAGGCACCTGCCGCGCAGGGTCCGCAGGTGTGGCAGGACGACGCCGAAGCAGTGGCGGGGGCGCTCGCGGCCGCGGGCTTCCGCAACCCGGCCGAGAGCGCCGCGCGCCTGGCCGCGACGCGGCGCAGCCAGCGCTATGCGACGCTGCCTTCGGACTCGCGCCGTCGCGTGGACGCGCTGGTGCCCGCGCTCGCCGCCGCCGCCGCACAGTGCGCGGACCCGGACGCGACGCTCGCGCGCGCGCTCGACCTCATCGAGGCGATCGCCCGGCGCGCCGCGTACCTCGCGCTGCTCGCCGAGCACCCGGAAGCCCTGCAGCGCGTGGCGCGCATCATTTCGGCCTCCAGCTGGGCGGCGGACTTCATTACGCGCCACCCCCTGCTGCTGGACGAACTGCTGGACGACCGCGTGCTCTACGCGCCGCCCGACTGGCCGGCGTTCGAGCGCTCGCTGCGCGCCGCCCTTGCCAGCGCCGCGGGCGACGAGGAGCGGCAGATGAACGTGCTGCGCGAGCAGCACCAGGCACAGGTGTTCAGGCTGCTGGCGCAGGACCTCGCGGGCCTGCTCACCGTGGAGAAGCTCGCCGACCACCTCTCCGAGCTCGCCGACCGCGTGCTCGGCGTGGCCCTCGAGCTCGCCTGGGCGCAGCTGCGCACGCGCCATCGCGAAGTGCCGCGCTTCGCGGTGATCGGCTACGGCAAGCTTGGCGGCAAGGAGCTCGGCTACGCCTCCGACCTCGACCTGATCTTCGTCTACGACGACGAAGACGAGCGCGCCCCCGAGAACTACGCGCGCCTGGCGCAGCGGCTCAACCACTGGCTTACCACGCGCACTTCGAGCGGCGCGATGTTCGAAACCGACCTGCGCCTGCGGCCTTCGGGCGAGGCAGGTCTCCTGGTGACGCCGGTTGCTGCCTTCGCCCGCTACCAGGAAAGCTCGGCGTGGGTGTGGGAGCACCAGGCGCTTACACGCGCGCGCTACTGCGCGGGCGATGCGCAGGTCGGCGCCGCCTTCGAGGAAATCCGGCGGCGGATCCTGGTGCGGCCGCGCGAGCCGGCCGCGCTCGCGCAGGAAGTGCTCGCCATGCGCGAGAAGATGCACGCGGCGCATCCGAACACCTCTGGCCTGTTCGACGTCAAGCACGACCGCGGCGGCATGATCGACCTGGAGTTCATCGTGCAGTACCTGGTGCTGGCGCACGCCGCGCGCCACGCCGAGCTCACGGGAAACCTCGGCAACATCGCGCTGCTCGGCATGGCGGCGGGGCTCGGCCTCATCCCGGCAGAGCTCGCCGAGCGCTGCCGCGTCGCCTACCGGGAATTCCGCCGCCTGCAGCACGCGTTGCGCCTGGGCGGCGCGAAGTACGCGCGCGTGCCGCGCGAGCGCGTCGCCGCGCACGCGACTGCCGCGCGCGAGCTGTGGGCGCGCGTCTTCCCTACTTCGAGCGCAGCCTGATGTCGCCGTAGTAGGCGCGCGCGGCGTCCCGCGTGTTGTCCGCGTCGGTCAGCACGCCCACGGAGACGATGTCGCCGGGCTCCTCGCCGAAGGCGCGGCGGTAGTCCTCGACGATGTTCCTGCGGTACTCGCGCCACTGGCCGAGGTGCGCGTCGCCCTGCTCCACGACGATCAGCCGGATGCGGTCGAAGTGCGGGCTTGGCAACACGGTATCCACGGGAATTTCGTTGGCCCACACGTACATGAGGATGGCGAAAGGCAGCGCGTCGCCGGTGATCGCCTTGACCAGGCGCAGCTTTGCGCGCTGGTCGAAGTCGAGCTTGTCGGGATCACCGTGGAACGACACCACCAGGCGTGCCGCCGAGTCGTCGCGCTGGGCGTAGCGCTTGTCTGCGCCGGGGATCAGCGCGTCCACGCGCCAGCCCCACTCGAGCAGCGGCTGGCGCCGCGGGTCCACGCGGATGTGGCGATGCAGCCCGGTGGCGCCCCCCTCGGCCAAGGCTTCCAGCGCAGTGACGCCGCCCGCGTCAGCGATGCGGTAGACCGTCGGCCGCTTGCCCGAATTCGCACCCCAGGCGCGCCAGCCCTCGGGCAGCGGCGCACCGGGCGCGAGGCCCGAGAAGCGGCCCACCTCGACCAGCGCGCCGTTTTCGCGCTTGAGCTCGCGCACGATGGCGCTCGAGGCGAGCAGCTCGTCCTGCTGCACGACGCTGGCGCAGCCCGCGAGCGCGAGCATCGCTGCCAGCCACAGTATTGAGCACACGCGCTTCAACGCTGCATTTCCTCCGCCGGCAAGACTATCACCGGATCCCGCACTAGATCGCCTCGCGCGGCGCGCGCGCGAGCTGCGCGGGGCGGCGCAGCGGTCCGTCCACGCTCGAGGCAAGGCCGGCGAGCGCGTCGAGCAGCGCGTCGCGATTCAAGCGGTACAGCACGCGCTGGCCCTGGCGCTCGGCCGACACCAGGCCCGCACGCTGCAGCACCGCGAGGTGGCGCGACACTGCCGGCGCGCTCATGCCGAAGCGCAGCGCAAGATCGGTGGTGGAGAGCGCCGTCTGCGCCAGGAAGGCAAGCGCCTGGCGCCGCGGCGGCGAGGCGAGCGCGGCGAACACGCGCTCCTGAGGATTAACAGCCATGTTAATAGTATGGCGCATTTTCGGGCGCTGTGGTTAGAATGGCGCCTCACCCAAGGAGAACCCGTTCCATGGCGAAAGCAAAGGCGGCGTCCACGGCGCCGCTGTCGATGGCCGACCGCGACGGCTGGATCTGGTACGACGGCAAGCTGGTGCCGTGGCGCTCGGCGACCACGCACGTGCTCACCCATTCCCTGCACTACGGCCTCGCGGTATTCGAGGGCGTGCGTGCCTACAAGACCGTGAGCGGCACGCAGATCTACCGCCTGCGCGAGCACACGCAGCGGCTGATCAACTCGGGGCACATCTACCTGATGAAGATCCCCTACACCCTCGAGCGGCTGATGCAGGCGCACATCGAGGTGGTGGCGGCCAACGGCCACGACGCCTGCTACATCCGCCCGATCGCCTTCTACGGCTCCGAGAAGATGGGCGTGTCGCCGGTCGGCGCCAAGGTGCACGTGGCAATCGCCGCCTGGCCCTGGGGCGCCTACCTCGGGCCCGAAGCGCTGAACAAGGGCATCCGCGTGAAGACCGCGTCGGTGGTGCGTCACCACGTCAACGTCACCATGGCGCGCGCCAAGATGTCGGGCACCTACCCCAACTCCGTGCTCGCCACTCTGGAAGCGACGCAGCACGGCTACGACGAGGGGCTGCTGCTCGACGTGGACGGCTTCGTCGCCGAAGGCGCCGGCGAGAACATCTTCATCGTCAAGGACGGCGTAATCTACGAGCCCGAGCTCACCTCCGCGCTCACCGGCATCACGCGCTCCTCGGTGATCGAGCTCGCGCAGGGCCTGGGCTACCGCGTCGAGGCGCGGCGCCTGACGCGCGACGACATCTACATCGCGGATGAGTGCTTCTTCACCGGCACCGCGGCCGAGGTGACGCCGATCCGCGAGCTGGACGGCCGCCAGATCGGCGCCGGCAAGGCCGGCCCCGTGACCAAGGCGCTGCAGAAGGCGTTCTTCGACGTGGTCACGGGCAAGGACCGCAAGCACAAGCACTGGCTCACGCCCGTGCCGATGAAGAAGGGCAAGGCATGAGCGCGGCGGACACGGCGCGGCTGGTCGAGGTCACGGAAAAGGACCTGCCGCTGCACTGCCCGATGCCGGGCGCGCCGCTCTGGGCGCGCCACCCGCGCGTGTTCCTCGACGTGGTCAAGCACGGCGAGGCGCTCTGCCCGTACTGCGGCACCAGATTCCTCTACAGGGGCGCGCCCACCAAAGGGCACTAGCGTGCAGGGGGACCCGCAACGCCACTCGGTCCCCCCGCAACCCCCCGCCACGCATAGCCAAGTCCCGTGAGCGGCGTGACCCCGTCGAATCGCCCCGCAAGACTGCTGGTGGTGGCGCCGAACTGGATCGGCGATGCGCTGATGGCGCAGCCGCTGCTCGCGCGGCTGCGCGAGAAACTGCCGCAGGCGCCCATCGACGTCCTCGCCCCAGCCTGGGTCGCGCCCGTGGTGCGGCGCATGCCGGAGGTGGCCGGCGTGATCGAGACCTCCTTCGGGCACGGCCCGCTCGCGCTGCGCGAGCGCTGGCGCCTCGGCCGCACGCTGAAGGCGCTCGGCTACGACCAGGCGATCGTGCTGCCCAACAGCTGGAAGTCGGCGCTCGCGCCGTTCTTCGCCGACATCTCCATCCGCAGCGGCTACGTCGGCGAGTCGCGCTACGGGCTGCTGAACCTCCTGTACCGCGCGGCGCCTGGCCGCGAGCCGATGGCCGAGCATTACGCGCGCCTGGCGGGCGAGCCCGGCGCGCAGCTCGCGCGGCCGCTGCCCGCGCCGCGACTCGCAGTGGACGTGCAGGCTGCGCAGCGCACGCGCGAGCGCTTCGGACTGCCCGCGCGCTACGCCGCGCTTTGCCCGGGCGCCGAGTACGGCCCCGCCAAGCGCTGGCCCCATTTCGCCGAGCTCGCGGAGCGGCTCGAGCTTCCCGCCGTGCTGCTCGGCTCGCCGAAGGAGCGCGAGCAGTGCGCTGCGATCAAGGGCCGCAACCTTGCCGGCGAGACGACGCTCGACGAGGCAATCGACCTGCTCGCCTGCGCGCAGTACGTGGTGAGCAACGACTCCGGGCTGATGCACGTCGCCGCCGCCCTCGGCCGGCCGCAGGTTGCGCTCTTCGGCTCTTCCAGCCCCGAGCACACCCCGCCGCTCTCCGGGAAGGCGCGCGTGCTGTGGCTGGGCCTGGAGTGCAGCCCCTGCTACGCGCGCGAGTGCCCGCTCGGGCACTTCCGCTGCATGAAGGAGCTCTCCGTTGCGCGCGTGCTGGAGAAATTGGGATCTGACCCCGTTTTTCGGGAGAATGCGGGCTGACCGTGGCCACGCGAATCTTCCCCACCGCGCAGGACGCCGAGGCCGCCTTCTACGAGGCGCTGGAGCGTGCCGACCTCGAGCTGATGATGTCGGTGTGGTCGGAGGACGAGGACATCGTCTGCGTGCACCCGGGCGGCCCGCGCCTCGCAGGCCAGGACCAGGTGCGCGCGAGCTGGCGGCAGATCCTGTCTGGCGGCTCGCGCACGCGCGTACAAGCGAGCCAGCTCGTGGCCATCTCCGGGCCGATGGTGGCGGTGCACAGCGTGCAAGAGAATTTTTCCATGCCGGGCGAAAACCGGCCGATGCCGGCGGTGGTCGCGACCAACGTCTATCTGCGCACGGCGGCAGGCTGGCGCATGGTCGCGCACCATGGCTCGCCCGCGCCGGGCAGCGCCGAGCCGCCGCGCGACGGACCGAAGATCCTGCATTGAGCACCTACCGGGCCCCCTGGTGGCTGCCGGGCGGCCACCTGCAGACTCTGGCCGCGGTGCTCGCGCCCAAGCCGCGCATCGCCTGGCGGCGCGAGCGCTGGGAAACGCCCGATGGCGATTTCATCGAGCTCGACTGGGGGGGCGGCGACGGGCCGCTGCTTGCGCTGTTCCACGGCCTGGAGGGCGGCTCCTCGAGCCACTACGCGCGCTCGATCGCCGCGCTCGCCCTGGAGCGCGGCTGGCGCTGCGTGGTGCCGCACTTCCGCGGCTGCTCGGGCGTGCTCAACCGCAAGGCGCGCGCCTACCACTCCGGCGACACCGAGGAGCTCGACTGGATCCTGCGGCGCCTGCGCCCCGAGTGCGCGGCGGGCGTGTCCCTTGGCGGCAACGTGCTGCTCAAGTGGCTCGGCGAGCGCGGCGCCGAAGGCCCGCGGCTGCTGCGCCG
>DASWBP010000077.1:0-7253 GCA_036390555.1 Burkholderiales bacterium
GGGCTCGCCCCCTTTTTTTGTGACCGCCTCCTCCATCCTCATCCAGTTCCTGAACGGCCTGGCGAGCGCCTCGTCGCTGTTTCTCGTCGCCGCAGGGCTGTCGCTCATCTTCGGCGTTACGCGCATCGTCAACTTCGCGCACGGGTCGCTGTTCATGCTGGGGATGTATCTCGCGGTCGCCCTCGCGCCGCACACCGGCTTCTGGCTCGCGGTGCCGCTCGCGGCGCTCGCCGTCGCCGCCTTCGGCGCGCTGGTCGAGGCGCTGCTGCTGCGCCGGCTCTACGCCGCGCCGGAACTCCTGCAGCTGCTCGCCACCTTCGCCCTGGTCCTCATCGTCAAGGACTTCACGCTCTGGGCCTGGGGCCCGGAGGACATCCTCGGCCCGCGCGCGCCGGGCTTCGCGGGCGCGGTCACCATCGCCGGCCGCCAGTTCCCCGAATACGATCTGTTCCTCATCTTTTTCGGCCCCCTCGTGCTCGGCGTGCTGTGGTTCCTGCTCAAGCGCACGCGCTGGGGCACGCTGGTGCGCGCCGCGACCCAGGACCGCGAGATGGCAGCGGCGCTGGGCGTCAACCAGAAGCTGCTCTTCACCAGCGTCTTCGCGCTCGGCGCGCTGCTTGCCGGGCTGGGCGGCGCCGTGCAGATCCCGCGCGAGCCGGCGACGCTGTTCATCGACCTGCAGACCATCTCGGACGCGTTCGTGGTGGTGGTGGTGGGCGGCCTGGGCTCCATTCCCGGCGCGTTCCTCGCGGCGCTGCTCATCGCCGAGATCAAGTCGTTCTGCATCGGCCTGGGCTACTCCAAGATCACCCTGGTGGTGGAGTTCATCGTCATGGCCACGGTGCTCGTGCTGCGGCCCTGGGGTCTGCTCGGCCGCATGCCGGCGCAGGCGCGCGGCGCGGGCGCCCTCGAGCCGCCGCTCGTGCTGCCCTCGCGCGCGCTGCTCTGGGCGCTTGCTGCTGTCCTCGCCGCGCTTGCGCTCGTGCCCGCGCTGCAAGGCGGCTACACGCTGGTGCTGCTCACCGACATCCTGCTCTTCGCGCTCTTTGCCGTGAGCCTGCATTTCATCATGGGGCCGGGCGGCCTGCACTCCTTCGGCCACGCCGCCTACTTCGGCCTGGGCGCCTACGGCGCGGGGCTCCTCGTGCACAAGGCCGGCGCGCCGATGGAGGCCGCGCTGCTCGCCGCGCCCTGGCTCGCGGCGCTCGGCGCCTTCGTCTTCGGCTGGTTCTGCGTGCGCCTCTCGGGCGTCTATCTCGCCATGCTCACGCTCGCCTTCGCGCAGATCGCCTGGTCGGTCATCTTCCAGTGGGACGCCTTCACCGGCGGCTCGAACGGCATCGTCGGCATCTGGCCGGCGCCCTGGCTCTCGAGCAAGACGGCTTACTACTACCTCACGCTCGCCGCCTGCGCTGCGGGCATCGCGCTCCTGTGGCGCGTGCTCTACTCGCCCTTTGGCTACGCGGTGCGAGCCGGACGCGACTCGCCGCTGCGCGCGGATGCGATCGGCATCGATGCGCGCGCGCTGCAATGGGCGGCCTTCACCTTTGCCGGGCTGTTCGCGGGTCTCGCGGGCGCCCTGTTCGCCTTTTCCAAGGGCTCGATCTCGCCCGAGGCGCTCGCGGTGCCGCGCTCGGTGGACGGCCTGGTGATGGTGCTGCTCGGTGGCATCCAGACGCTCACCGGGCCGGTGTGGGGCGCGGCGCTCTTCACCTGGCTGCAGGATGCGGTGGCACGCGGCATCGATTACTGGCGCGCGGTGATCGGCGCCGTGATCCTGCTGCTGGTGCTCGCTTTCCCGCAAGGCATCACGGGCTTCCTGCGCGAGAGGTTCGCGCGATGACCGTCCTCGCAGTACGGGGCCTGTCGAAGTCCTACGGCGGCGTGCAGGCCGTGCGCGAGGTCAGCTTCTCGGTCGCCGCGGGCGAGCTGCTCGCCATGATCGGCCCGAACGGCGCGGGCAAGACCACCTGCTTCAACATGCTCAATGGCCAGGTGCCGCCGGACGCCGGCACCATCGAGTTCGAGGGCCGCAGCCTCGCCGGCCTCGCCCCGCGGCGCATCTGGCGGCTCGGCGTAGGCCGCACCTTCCAGATCACCGCCACCTTCGGCTCGATGACGGTGCGCGAGAACGTGCAGATGGCGCTCCTGTCGCACCACCGGCGCCTGTGGTCGCCTTTCGCGCTCGCCGCGCGCGGCCATGTGGCCGAAGCCGATGCCCTGCTCGCGCGCGTAGGCATGCTCGAGCAGGCGGAGCGGCCCTGCGCCGTGCTCGCCTACGGCGACCTGAAGCGCGTGGAGCTCGCGGTGGCGCTCGCCAACCAGCCGCGGCTGCTCCTCATGGACGAGCCCACCGCGGGCATGGCGCCGAGCGAGCGCAGCGCGCTCATGCAGCTCGCCTCCGACCTCGCGAAGAGCGGCGGCATCGCGGTGCTGTTCACCGAGCACGACATGGATGTGGTGTTCACGCATGCCGATCGCGTGATCGTGCTCTCCGGCGGCGAGCTGATCGCCGAGGGCGCACCGCAGTCCGTGCGTGCGGATGCGCGCGTGCGCGAGGTCTACCTCGGGAGCGACCATGCTTGAGGTGCGGGCCTTGAGCGCAGCCTACGGGCGCGCGCGCATCCTCTTCGACCTCGACTTCGAGGCGCGCGCCGGCGAGGTTGCCGTGCTCCTCGGGCGCAACGGCGCCGGCAAGTCCACGACGCTCAAGAGCGTCATCGGCTTGCTGCGCCCGCAGTCTGGCGCAATCCGCTTCGCCGGCCGCCCCATCCACGGGCTGCCTTCCTACCAGATCGCGCGCCTCGGCCTCGGGTACGTGCCGGAGGACCGCCGCATCTTCACCGACCTCACGGTCGCGGAGAACCTCGAAGTGGGCCGGCAGCCGCCGCGCGAGGGCGCGCCCTCCTGGACGCCGCAGCGACTCTACGAGCTGTTCCCCAATCTCGGGCGCATGCAGGACCGGCTCGGCGCTCGCATGTCGGGCGGGGAGCAGCAGATGCTCACCATCGCGCGCACGCTGATGGGCAACCCGCGCGCGATCCTGCTCGATGAGCCTTCCGAGGGCCTCGCGCCGCTCATCGTGCAGCAGATGGCGCGCACCATCGGCGAGTTGAAGCGCGAGGGGCTGTCGGTGCTGCTCTGCGAGCAGAACCTGCATTTCGCGCGCCAGGTCGCCGACCGCGCCTACGTGATCGAGAAGGGCCACGTGCGCCGTTCGGGCACCATGGACGAGATCGAAGAGGAGTACCAGGCGGTATGAGCTGGATCGCAGGCATCGACGTCGGCGGCACCTTCACCGACCTCATCGCGGTCGACGCGGCAAGCGGCGAGGTACGCCTCGCCAAGGTGCCGACCACGCCGGAGAACCAGGCCTTCGGCGTGATCGCGGCGCTGGAGGAAGCCAAGCTCTCGCTGCCGCAGCTCGCGCTGATTGTGCACGGCACGACCACCACCACCAACGCGCTGCTCGAGCGCCGCCTGGCGAAGACGGGGCTCATCACCACGAAGGGATTCCGCGACGTGCTCGAGCTCGGCCGGCGCACGCGGCCGCGGCCCTACGGCCTCATCGGCTGGTTCGAGCCGCTCATCCCGCGCGAGCTGCGCCTGGAAGTGCCCGAGCGCATGGACGCCGAGGGCGCGCCGGTCGTGCCGCTCGACGAGGCGGCGGTGCGCGCCGCGGTGCGCCAATTGATCGAGGCGGGCTGCGAGTCGCTCGTCATCCACTTCCTGCACAGCTACATCAACCCGGCGCACGAGCGCCGTGCCCTGGAGATCGCGCGCGAGACCTGGCCCAACCGCTATATCACCGCGGGCCACACGCTGCTCTCGGAGTACCGCGAGTACGAGCGCGGCGTCACCGCTGCGGTCAACGCGAGCGTGCAGCCGGTGCTCGACCGCTATCTCGCCCGGCTGCGCGCCGAGCTCCGGCAGCGCGGCTTTGCCAAGGACCTCCTGGTGATGCAGGGCAACGGCGGCACGGTGTCCTCGGACATCGTCGCGGAGGGCGCCGCAAACACAGTGATGTCCGGCCCCGCCTCCGGCGTGATCGCCGCCGCCTACTCGGCGTCCGCGGCGGGCTTTCCCAACGCCATCACCTACGACATGGGCGGAACCTCCACCGACGTCGGCCTGATCCGCGACGCGGTGCCCGAGGTGTCCTCGGAGCTCGAGCTCGAATACGCGATGCCGGTCCACGTGCCCATGGTGGACGTGCACACCATCGGCGCGGGCGGCGGCTCGATCGCCTACCTCGGCGAGGACGGGATGCTGCGGGTCGGGCCGCGCAGCGCGGGCGCACATCCCGGACCGATCTGCTACGGCCGGGGCGGCACCGAGCCCACCATCACAGACGCCAACCTGCTGCTCGGACGCCTCAACCCGCGCGCGCTGCTGGGACTGAAGGGGGCCGCCGATCTCGAGCGCGTGCGGCAACTGATGCTGGAGAAGGTTGGCCGGCCCCTCGGGCTGGACGCACAGGAGGTAGCCGCCGCGATCGTGCGCATCGCCAACGACAAGATGGCGGGCGCCATCCGCATGGTGTCTCTTGCGCGCGGCCACGATCCGCGCGACTTCGTGCTCTTTCCCTTCGGCGGCGCGGGGCCGCTGCATGCCGCGGCGCTCGCCAGGGAGCTGGGCATACCGAGGCTGCTCATCCCCGCTCGGCCTGGAATCACGAACGCCCTGGGATGCGTCGTCGCCGACCTGCGCCACGACTTCGTGAATACTGTGAATAAACCTGTGCAAGATGTTGATATAGCTAATGTTCATGAGATCATTTCTTCGCAGGTCGAGGCCGGGAAGGTGCTCCTCCAGCGCGAAGGGGTGGCGGTGGAGGGCATCCGCCTCCTGCACAGCGCCGACATGCAGTTCCAGGGCCAGAGTCACATGCTGAGCGTTGCCCTGCCCGGGCCGGCGGTGACGCGCGAGGAGCTGCAACGCCTCTTCGAGAAGGCCTACTGGACGCGCTTCGAGGTCGAGCTGCCCGAGATCCGCGCGATGCTGGTCAACCTGCATACTGCCGTGATCGGCCTGCGGCCGCGCCTCGATCTGTCGCTGCTTGCCGGGCGCGACCCGTCTGGCGCCGGCCACCCGGGAACGCGCGAGGTATGGTTCGAGGGCGGCTTCCGCCCCACCCCCGTCTACCGCAGAGAATCGCTGCCGCCCGCGCTCGAAGGCCCGGCGATCATCGAGCAACTGGATTGCACGACGGTGGTCGAGCCCGGCAACCGCGTGAACGTGGACCGATTCGGCAACCTGCTGGTGGAGATATGAACCGCGGCCTGCTCCTGACGATGACCGAGCCTCCTCCCGCCATGGAGGAGGAGTTCAACGCGTGGTACGACGACGAGCACATGGCGGAGCGGCTCGCCGTGCCGGGGTTCCGCTCGGCGCGGCGCTGGGTCGCCGATTGCAGGCCCGGCGAGGGCAAGTACCTCGCCACGTATGAAACCGACTCGCCCGCTGTGCTCACCTCCGAGGTCTATCTCGCGCGCCTGAACAATCCCACGCCCTGGTCAAAGCGCAGCCTCAAGCACTGCGTGGTGTTCCGACGCTGGGTCTGCGAGCAGCTGCATCCGGGGATGGCCGATCCCGATCCGCGCACGCGCGCGCTGCTCTTCTGCGCGGGCGATGCGCCTTACGAAAAGGCGGTCGCGGGCGCCTTGCAGGCGCGCCGCTTCATGGACCCGCAGGGCAAGCCGCGCCATGTCACGCTCGTCGAGCTTGCCGCGCCCATCCCTCTGCCGCGCGATGCCGGCTGGGAATTTCGCCTCTACCGCGCGTATCCTTGAGCTCGCCATGAACCTGCACGCGAAAACGCCCGGCGCCGTGCTCGATCCGATCACGCTGAGCGTGATCCAGAACGGGCTGCAGCAGGTCTGCAACGAGATGGACCTCGCCTTCTGCCGCTCGGCCTTCAGCCCCGTGATCTCGGAAGGCATGGACCGCTCCGACGGCATCTACGCGCGCGACGACGGCGCGCTGATCGCGCAAGGGGAGCTTGGCCTGCCCGTCTTCGTAGGCACCATGCAGGACTCTGCGCGCGCCGTCATCGAGCGCGTGCGCGCGAACGGCTGGACGGTGGACGCGGGCGACGTGTTCATCGTGAACGACCCCTACCTCGGCGGCACGCACCTGATGGACGTGCGCTTCGTGAAGCCGTTCTTCTACCGCGGCTCCCTTTGGTGCTGGCTCGCCAACACCGGGCACTGGCCGGACATCGGCGGCATGGTGCCCGGCGGCTTCTCGGCCAACGCCACCGAGGTCGAGCAGGAGGGCCTGCGCCTGCCGCCCGTGAAGCTGTTCAAGAAGGGGGCGATGGATGCGGAGATCCTGTCCATCATCCTCTCCAACATCCGCATCGCGGACCAGAGGATCGGCGACATCAAGGCGCAGGCCGCCGCGCTCACGGTGGGCGAAAAGCGCCTCACCGCCCTGCTCGACCGCTACGGCGCGGGCACGGTGGACGACGCGATCGCCGAGCTGCGCCTGCGCGCCGAACAGCAGATGCGCGCCAAGATCGCCACCATCCCGCCGGGCACCTACGCCGGGCACTCGATCGTGGATTCCGACGGCGTGGTGAACGAGCCCCTGCACATCCGGGTGACAGTGACGCGCACGCCGGACAACGACCTGCTGTTCGACCTCTCGCAATCCTCGCCGCCCTGCAAGGGGCCGATGAACTCGGTGATCGCCACCACGCGCAGCTCGGTGTACCTGGCGATCAAGCACATCTTTCCCGACGTGCCGATCAACGCCGGCACCTTCGCGCCGCTCAAGGTCGCCGATCCCGAAGGCACCTTTCTCTACGCGCGCTATCCGCGGCCGGTGTCGGGCTGCGCGGCCGAGGTCAGCCAGCGCATCGCCGAGGCGGTGTTCAACGCGCTCACGGCCGCGATCCCGCAGCAGCTGTTCGCCGCGCCCGCGGGCACCTCCGGCAACCTCGCGATCGGCGGCCACGACCCCAGGCGCAACCGCTCCTACGTGATGTACCTGTTCACCGGCGGCGGCTACGGCGGCAGCGCGCAATCGGACGGCATCTCGAACGGCTGCTCGACGATCGGCATCTCGAAGATGCCGCCGATCGAAGTCATGGAGCAGTACTACCCCGTGCTGTTCGAGGAGTTTTCGCTCTACGAGGGCTCTGGCGGCGCGGGCGAGCAGCGCGGCGGCTTCGGCGTCAACTACACGATCCGCATGCGCCGCGGCCCGGCGCGCGCCTCGATGGTGATGGATCACGGGCGCACCGGCCC
>DASWBP010000078.1:0-2841 GCA_036390555.1 Burkholderiales bacterium
TGGTCTTCTCGCAATTGCGCTATGACCAGTCGGGCGCCGATGCCGCGAGCCTGTCGAACCTCGGTGGCACGCTCGGCCTGGTCATGAGCCCGCACTGGGCGCTCGAGGCACGCATGGGCTTCGGGCTGGACGACGACCGCATCACCGTGGGCCCGGCGCAGGTCGACGTGGAGCTCGACTATTACCTGAGCGCCCTGGCCAAGGGCATCCTGCCGCTCGCCCCGCGCTTTGCCGTCTACGGACTGGCAGGCTTCACGATCGGCAAGTTCCGCGCTGGCAACCCCTCGCTGGTCGTCGACAAATGGGAGTCGGACTTCACCTACGGCGCGGGGGTGGAGTTGGGCTTCCTGCCGACCGCCTCGTTCATCCTGGAGTGGCAGCGCATGCTCGACCGCTCGGGCTACAACCTCGACGCGGCGAGCATCGGGGTCAACTTCAGGTTCTAGCGCCGCCTGCCGCTGTCGCGATGGCGCCTCCCAGTGTGGAGGAAGTCACACTGAATTGATCCGCTTGTCCGCCGCCGTCGGCCTTTCGCGACGGGCCCCGTCGTCATTGCAAGACAGTGTGAGTTATGTGGCGGACCGGCTCTTGGCCGCCCTCTAGCATGCCGCATGGACTCCGAGCGGCCCACGCCGCAAGACGAGCTCGAGGCAGGCGCACTGGTCGAGGGCGTAGTCTTCGCCGCGCTGCTATCCATTCCGCTCTGGGCGGTGATCGCAGGCGCGGGCATCGCCCTCTTCCAGGAAGGACCGCTGACAGCCCTGCAAAGCGGCCTGTTCATGCTCGCGGCGGCGGTCGAGGCACTCCTTCTGCGCTATGTCTGGCGGAGGCACGCCTTGAAGGAGCGCATCCTCGGCGTCGTCTCGCGCACGGTGGCCCCCGAGGACTGGTGGCCAGTGGTCAGGCGAGTCGCCTTCCTCGGCGGCCTTGTCGCCGCGTTCCTGCACTACTACTACTGGGACGTCCAGCTGCAGATCGCGCAGCTGAACCGCGTTACCGTTTTCATCTGATCATTGGCAGTCGGCGGCGAGGGCCACGCGGCGATAGTTGTTGCCGCCGTCCTGCAGCGATTCGAGGAAGGCGACGAGGTCGCGCGACTCCTCGTCGCTGAGGCGCAGCGGCCTGAGAATCGCCTCGCCGTCGGAGTGCAGCCGGTCGGGGCTCACCGTCGAGTAGTGGTTGACGACGTCTCGCAGCGTGGCAAGGCGCCCGTTGTGCATGTAGGGCGCGGTGAGCGCGAGGTTGCGCAGCGACGGCGTCTTGAACTCGCCGAAGTTGCGGTGCTCGAGCGCGACGTGGCGCGTGCCGGTCGCCGTCGCGCGCGCCGCGTCGTCGTTGTAGGGCCCGAGCAGGTTGTAGCGGCTCGCCAGCAGCTTGCGGATGCCTTCGTGGCGGCCCGCATCCACCCTGCCCGGCTCGATGAAGAACGGGATGCCCGTGTCGTGGAACTCGCCGTTGGTGAACGCGGGACCGGCATGGCACACGCTGCAGGCGCCCTTGCCCATGAATATCGCCAGGCCGCGCTTCGCGCCCTCCGGGTAGCGGGCGACGCCCGCTGCGTCGCCCTTCACGAGCGCATCGCGAAACTCGTCGAACGGCGCGCGGCCGCTCATCACGGTTTCCTGGAATGCCGCGAGCGCCTTTGCGACGTCCACCAGCACCCGCTCGTCGTCCGCGGGCGGCGCGCCGAAGACCTTGCGGTAGCGGCAGGCGTAGTCCGCGTCCTCGCGCACGAGCTTCGCCACCTGCGTCGCGCTCGCGCCCATTTCCTTCGGGTCGAGGATCGGGCGGATCCCCTGCGACCAGAGGCTGTCGTGCGCGCCGTCCCAGCCGAACCAGCGCGCCAGGCGCACGTTGGCGATGCTCGGCGTGTTGCGGTCGGTCAGCGCCAGTCCGCGTGCGCGCGCCTCGCCGTCGGTCCAGTTGCGCTCGGGCAGGTGGCAGCGCGAGCAGGAGATCTCGCCGTTCGCCGAAAGCCGCCGCTCGAAGAACAGGCGCTCGCCGAGCGCGATCGCCTCGCGATTGCCGGAGGCGCGGTTCGAAGGATCGGCGCGGAACGCCGGCGGCCAGGGGCCGAGCGCGGCGATGGCGCGCACTTCGGCCTCGGTGAACGCCGCTGCGGCCGGTGCGGCGGCAAGCAACAAGGCGAAGAGCACGCGCCTCATGCGCGCTACTCCAGGCGCAGGCTGTGCGCGAGGCGCTCCGTCTTGCCAGCCGAGCGGACCTCGAACACGAGCTCCCAGCGGCCCGCCATGTGCAGCATGAGGCCTTCGGCGCGGAAACGGCCTGCACCTTGCGCACTCACGCTCGGCCGGTAGTTCATGCCGTGGCGATGCTCGGGCATCCACGCGTCCACGCGCACCGACTCGGGCGCCGGGCAGACCGCGAAGTCCACTGCAAAGTGCTCGCCCACCTTGAGCGGCGCCGTGCGGTAGGCGACAGTGTGGCTCGTTCCCTTCAAGGTTTGCGCCGCGCCGCCCGGCAGCTCGCAGGCGAAGGCGAGCGGCACGGCGCATAGCAGTGCAACGCCGGCCAGGACTGCGCTGACGCGCGCGCGTGCCGCTGGCGAACCGCCCAACCGCGCGCCCCGCGCCGGCGCACCGCCCGGCCGCGCGCGCTCCACGGCCAAGCGTGTCATCGCTCGCGCGGAAACAGCGCCTCGCCGTTGCGGTAGGCGATGCGCTCGGCCACCTCGCGCGGCAGGTCGGCGAGCCACTCGCGCGACCAGCGCGCGTGCTCGCCGACATAGTGCCAGCGCTCCGGCGTGAAGGTGTCGGTGCCGACCATGAACCGGTCGGGGAATTCGGTGAACACCGCGCGCCACTCGGAGGGCACCTTGCC
>DASWBP010000079.1:0-43923 GCA_036390555.1 Burkholderiales bacterium
GGGCTGCGCATCCCGGTGCACACGCTCAACATCTACTCGATGATCGGGCTGGTCCTGCTCATCGGCTTGGTGGCGAAGAACTCGATCCTGCTGGTGGATCTGACCAACCAGCGCCGCGCGCAGGGCATGGGCGTGGACGAGGCGCTCGCCGACGCCTGCCCGACCCGCATGCGTCCGGTGGTGATGACTTCGGCGACGCTGGTGCTCGCGCTGCTGCCGGCAGCCCTCGGCGTGGGCGCGGGCGCGGAAACCAATGCGCCGCTCGCGGTCGCGGTGATCGGCGGCATGATCACCTCGACGCTGCTCACGCTTGTCGTCGTGCCCGCCGCCTACTCGCTCGTGGAAGGCTGGCGCGCGCGCCGCCGCCAGACCAGGGCGGCGGGCGCCGCGGTCCTCGATGCGCCGCAATCCCCCAACAAGGACATTGGATGACTGAAACCCGCAACCTCGCCGTCTTCTGCGACTTCGAGAACATCGCTCTCGGCGTGCGCGACGCCAAGTACGAGAAATTCGACATCGGCCGCGTGCTGGAGAAGCTGCTGCTCAAGGGCTCGATCGTGGTGAAGAAGGCGTACTGCGACTGGGACCGCTACAAGGAATTCAAGACCCCGATGCACGCCGCGGCCTTCGAGCTGATCGAGATCCCGCACCGCGGCCAGTCCGGCAAGAACTCGGCCGACATCCGCATGGTGGTGGACGCGCTCGACCTCTGCTATACCAAGGGGCACGTCGATACCTTCGTGATCGTCAGCGGCGACTCGGACTTCTCGCCGCTGGTGTCCAAGCTGCGCGAGAACGCGAAAACGGTGATCGGCGTCGGCGTGAAGAACTCCACCTCCGACCTGCTGATCGCCAATTGCGACGAGTTCATCTTCTACGACGACCTGGTGCGCGAGGACGAAGCCAAGCGCCGCGCCGCCAAGAAGCGCCGCGAGACGCGACCCGCGGGTGCGGCCAGGGAGGCCGCCCCCAGCGACGACAAGAAGCAGGAGGCCTTCGACCTGGTGATCGAGACGCTGCAGGCGCTGGTCGCCGAGCGCGGCGAGGACGAGAAGATCTGGGGCTCCATGGTCAAGCAGGCGCTCAAGCGCAGGAAGCCCGGCTTCAACGAGTCCTACTACGGCTTCAAGGCCTTCTCGGACCTGCTCGAGGAGCTGGAGAACCGCAAGCTGCTCGCGCTGGAGCGCGACGACAAGTCGGGCGGCTACGTAGTCCGGCTGTAAGCCGCGCCGTGCTCAGGGATTGAGCTGGCGGTAGGCGACGTTGGCGAGCTTGAGAAGCTCGTCACGCTCCAGGTCGGCCGAGGACAGCGCGTAGCCGAAGGTGCGGTCGATCCAATAGAACACGCGCACGTTATTCTCGCGCGCGTAGCGGAAGGCCGTCTCGCGGTGATCCGGCGCCTCGGTGCGCACGTAGAGCGTCACGCGGCGGCCGCGCGCGCACTGGTACATGAACTGCGCCACCGGGCCGGTCTCGCCGGGCAGCAACCGGCCGCCGACCAGCGCCATGCCCTCGCCATCGAGCTTTGGCGCGCGCACTTCGCCGCCCATCCGCTTTGACAGCCAGGCCACCAGGTGCTGCTCCTGGTCCGCGCCCACCTCGACCGGATGGCGCACTTCGGGCGCGTAGGTCGCGTGCGCGAGCGCCGCGCGCCGCACGATCGGCGGCGCCTCGGGCTGCGCCGCGCGCGGCGCGGGTGCCTGCACGGCGCGCAATTGCCACCCGGCGACCACGCCGACGGCGATGCCGAGCAGTGCCCACCCCGCCGCCAGGCCGAGCGAGCGCCAGCGCGCGCCGCGGCGCGCCGTCCGCTCGAGCCGCGCCGGCACCGGCTCCTGCAGCACGGCGTCGTAGCGCGCGCGCAGCTCCTCGTTCAGGTTGCGGTAGGCGGACGCGCGCTCGGCTTCATCGGCATGCGCCGCGAGCCACGCCTCGACCTCCGCCCGGCGCGCTGCCTCCAGCCGGCCATCCGCCCAGGCCTGGATCTCCGCTTCGCTCACGTCGTACCGGTCGCTCATTTCACCACTTGCAGCTTCGTGCCGCCCTTTCCGTACATCAGTTGCCGCACCTTTTCGCGCGCCCGCGCAAGCCTCGACATCACGGTGCCGATCGGAATCTCCAGCGCCTGCGCCGTCTCCTCGTAGCTGAGGTCCTCGAGCGCCACCAGCAACAGCACCTGGCGCTGCGCATCGGGCAGCGCGGCCACGGCGCGCTCCAGGTCGCGCACCATGAGCGCGTCGCCCTGCGTGGCGCGCTGCGCGAGCTCGGGCATCTCGTCCTCGAGAGGATCCGCGGGACGCGCCGCGCGCAGCCGGTTCACGTGCACGTTGTGCATCACCGTGAACAGCCACGCGCGCAGGTCGGTGCCGCGGCGGTACAGGTGCAGCTTCGACCAGGCGCGCTCCAGCGTGTCCTGCACCAGGTCGTCCGCCGCGGCGCGCTCGCCGACCAGCGCGCGCGCATAGCGCCGCAACCGCGGGATCAGCTCGACTAGGCTTTGCGCGTCGCTCATGTCACAGAACAGTGCTCCGCCGCGCGCTATTCCGTCAATATCGGCAAGAGCTCACTTGGGCTCGTCGGCGAGCGCCGGCAGCGAGCGCAGGTACGCGATCATCGCGCCGAGGTCGTCCGCGCTGAGCTGGCTGGTCGTGTTGCGCACCACCTCGCCCATCGCTTCCGCCGCCACGTCCCCGTCCGGGGTCAGGCCGCTCTGCAGGAATTCGCGCAGGTCGCGGTCGTCCCATTTCTTCAGCTTCGCGGGCGTGAGGTTGGGCACGCTCTTGCCCTCGGGCCCGCTCGCAGCGCCGGCGAGCCGCCGGTCGCGCTTCGTGCCGCCGAGGAAATTGCGCGGCGAGTGGCATTCGCCGCAGTGGCCCAGCGCCTCGACGAGATAGGCGCCGCGGTTCAGCTGCGCCGAGCGCGCCGCGTCCGCCGCAAAGGGACCGGGCGTGAAGTAGAGCCACTTCCACGGACCGACCATGAAGCGCCAGCCGTACGGCGCGCGCAACTCGTGCGGTCGGTTCTTGCGGGCATTGGGCGGCAGCGAGCGGAAGAATGCCCAGAGGTCGCGCACGTCGGCGTCGGTGATCTGCGTGAACGACGGATACGGAAACGCCGGAAAGTAGTGCGCGCCGTCCGGGCGCACCCCTTCGCGCAGCGCCCGCGCGAAGTCCGCCTCGCTCCAGCGGCCGATGCCGGCTTCGGCATGCGGCGTGATGTTGGGGCCGTAGAAGATGCCGAAAGGCGTCTTCAGCTCGCGCCCACCCGCATAGGGCGCGGCGCCGTCCTTCTTCTCGGTGTGGCAGCCCTCGCAGCCCGCGGCCTTGGCGAGGTAGGCGCCGCGCTTCGCGTCGCCCTGCGCGAATGCACCGAGCGTCCACGCGAAGAGCGCCGCAAAAACAAAAAGCCCCGCGCGCGCGGGGCCGAATGCAGGAAGCAAGCTGCGATTACTTGCTGCGGAAATCGTCGTGGCAGGCGCCGCACAGCTTGCCGATGGCGCCGATCTGCGCCTTGACCGCAGCCTCGTCGCCACCCCGGCTGAGCTCAACCAGCTTGGCGGTTTCGTTCTCCAAGCGGCTTGCGAGTTCCTTGAACTTCGCGTTGTTGTCCCAGACCGCCGGCAGCGAGCGGCTCTTCTCGCCCTTGGTGCTCGGGTCGAAGCCGTCCCACGCCATGCGCGAGAGATTGTCGAGGAAGCCGGCGTTGCGCTGCACGGCCGCCGCGTTGTACGGCGCCTTGCCTTGGGCGACGGCGGCCAGCGGGCCGAAGTACTTGCCTTGCAGGACCATCACGGCCTGGCGCTGCTTGACCAGCACGTCGGGCTTCGCCTGCGCGAGCGCGTTGGCCGCGAGCCCCGCGCCGACTGCCGCTGCGAGTCCAGCGGCCAGAATGCTCTTCTTCATACTTTCCTCCTTGAGGGTTGGACGATGCATACCTTCCGCAACCGGGGGCCGCGTTGCCCGAATAACAGTCCGACCGGCCGGGTTATTCCCGTCCCGGGGCGATCCTGCCGACCGGACCAGCTCAGCGAAGCCCCGCCGCGTACTCTGCGACTGCCTTGATTTCCTGGTCGGTCATCCTCCCCGCGACGCCGCGCATCATGCCGTTCGCGTCGTTGGCGCGACCGCCCGCCCGAAAGAGCTTCAACTGCGCCTCGGTGTACTCGGCGAACTGGCCGGAGAGCCGCGGGAACTGGCTCGGGATGCCGGCGCCGTCGGGCCCGTGGCAGCCCGCGCAGGCGGGCACACCGCTCGCCGCGTTGCCGCCACGCCAGAGCCTCTGGCCTTGCGCTGCGAGCTCCTTGCTGCTTGACGTCGCGGGACGCAGCTTCTGCGCCGCGTAGAACGCGGCGACGTTGCGCATGTCGTCGGCGGACAGGTTCGCCGTCATCCCCGCCATGATCGCGTTGTCCCGCTCCGCCTTCTTGCCGCCCTGCGCCTTGAAGTTGACGAGCTGCTTGTGCAGGTATTCCTGGAACTGGCCGGCCAGCTTCGGGTTCGCCGGGATCGCGCTGTTGCCATCAGGGTTATGGCAGGCGGCGCAGACTTGCTTGGCGATGGTCTCGCCTTTCGCGACGTCGGGCTGCGCGGCGCCTTGCGCGGCAGCCTGCGCCGCCCAGAGCAGCCCCATGGCGGCGAGCGCCGCCAGCTTACGGTTCATGCCGGATCTCCCTGAAGGCCTTGGAAACGCCTCATTTTATTAAAATTTCGGTCATGCCGGAATCCGCGAGCGCGTTTTCGATGGTGAGTTTCGTGACCTCCGCGGGTCCGGACGGCGGTCTGCCGCCCGAAGACCTGCCGGAGATCGCCTTTGCAGGGCGCTCGAACGTCGGAAAGTCGAGCGCGATCAACGCGCTCGCCAAGCGCAGGCGCCTCGCCTTCGTGTCGAAGACCCCGGGCCGCACGCAGACGATCAATTTCTTCGACCTTTCGGGCCGGGGCCGCCTCGTGGACCTGCCCGGTTACGGCTATGCGCGGGTGCCGCAGGCGGTGCGCGCGCAATGGGACCGGCTGGTGGGCGGCTATCTGGGCGCGCGCGCGGCGCTCGCCGGCGTCGTGGTGCTCATGGACGCGCGTCGTCCGTTTACTGCGCACGACGAACATCTGCTCGCGTGGCTGCGGCCGGCCGGCCGCCGCTTGCTGGTGCTGCTTTCCAAGTGCGACAAGCTGTCGCGCCAGGAGCGCGCGAAGGTGCTCGCGTCGGCACGCGCGCGCCTCGCCCGCAAAGGGGAGGCCGCCATGGCGCTGCTGTTCTCGAGCCACACCGGCGAAGGCGTGGAAGAGGCGCGCGCGCTGCTCGATGAGTGGCTGCGAGCAGCGCGGCAGGAATAAAAAACCCCCGGCAAAGGGGAAGTAAACCGGGGGGCAAAACGCCTTAACTTGGGATTAAGGCAACCCGCTCAGGGAGGAGAAGCGGGAGACGATGAACATCGTCTGGATATAAGATTGCCCCGCGCCGGGAAAGTTCCTCGAACCGAATCTACTAGGAAAATCAGCACCATGAACATCTATGGCCAGTTCCCCGCCGTGCGCATGCGGCGCATGCGGCGGGACGACTTCTCGCGCCGCCTGATGCGCGAGCACCGGCTGTCCGCGGACGACCTGATCTACCCGGTGTTCGTCCTTGATGGCAAGAACCGCACGCAGAAGGTGGCGTCGATGCCGGGCGTCGAGCGCATGACCGTGGACCGCCTGCTGCCGGTCGCCGAGCAGTGCCTCAGGCTGCGCGTGCCGGTGATGGCGCTGTTTCCGGTCATCGACCAGAAGCTGAAAACCCTGGATGGGCGCGAAGCCTATAACCCGAAGGGGCTCGTGCCGCGCGCCGTCGCCGCGCTGAAGAAGCGCTTTCCCGAGCTCGGCGTGATGACCGATGTGGCGCTGGACCCGTTTACCTCGCACGGGCAGGACGGCGTCATCGACAAGTCCGGCTACATCATCAACGACGTCACGCTCGACGTGCTCGTGCGCCAGGCCCTGTGCCAGGCGCAGGCGGGAGTAGACATCGTGGCGCCCTCCGACATGATGGACGGCAGGATCGGCCGCATCCGCAGCGCCCTGGAGAAGGCCGGGCACATCCACACGAAGATCATGGCGTACTCGGCGAAGTACGCCTCGGGCTTCTACGGCCCGTTCCGCGACGCGGTAGGTTCGGCGAAAAACCTCGGCAAAGGCGACAAGAAGACCTACCAGATGGACCCGGCGAACTCCGATGAAGCGCTCTGGGAAGTCGGGCTCGATCTGGCCGAAGGCGCCGACATGGTGATGGTCAAGCCGGGGCTGCCGTACCTCGACATCGTGCGGCGCGTGAAGGACGAGTTCAAGGCGCCGACCTACGTCTACCAGGTGTCGGGCGAGTACGCGATGCTGCGCGCCGCGATCGACCATGGCTGGCTGCCCAAGAGCTGCGTGATGGAGGCGCTGCTCGCGATGAAGCGCGCGGGGGCGGACGGCATCCTCAGCTATTTCGCGCTCGAGGCCGCGCGCGAGCTCGCCAGGCAGTAGGCGGCGCGCCCGACCCTTCCCGCGCGCAGGCGGCGCGCAGCGCCGCCGCGCCAAAGGCGCGCTAGCCGAATATCACGGCGACGCCGTGCGCGTCCTGTGCGCTGACGGCGAAGGAGCCGTCGGCGAGCGCGATCGGCGCAATGCCGTTGCGTCGCAGGAAGGCGGCCGCACGCGCGCGATCGGCAACGCGCACGAAGAGCGCCGCGACCAGCGGCCGCGGCCGCGGCGGCAGGCCCGCACCCTGCAGCCGGTGGCCGAGCTTCCAGCGCGAGGCGACGGCGATCGGCGCGCTGCCGGTGTGCACCAGTAGGCCTTCGGCTATCGGCTGCGGTTTCGCGCCCAGCAGCCTGGCGTAGCTCGCCGCGGCGGATGCCGGATCCTCGGCGATCACGGCGAGCGCCGCGATCTCCCGCGCGCCGTTGGCGTGCGCCTGGTACTCCGGCCGCCACACCAGCTCGCGCGAGTAGTGCTGGCAGGCGAACATGCGGCAGCCGGGCGAGGCGTCGGCCGGAAATTGCACGATGCGGAAGCGCGCTTCGCCAAGCCCCTCGACCGGCCGCGAGAAGTCGAGCGGCATGTCGGCCGCAAAGCCGTCCGCGGCGAGGCTCGCGTGCAGGCCGTCGGCAGCATCGGTGGCGAGGGCGATCGCGCCCAAACCCTCCCCCCGTGCGAGAAAGTCGGTGAAATACTGCATCGCCGGATGCGGCTTGGGCACCGCGAGCAGCTCGACGTAGTCGCGCCCGAACATCAGGCAGTGGTTCTGCGAGCCGAGCGTGTGGTAGCCGCGCGGCGTCAGCGTGAATCCCATGCGCGCATAGGCATCGCGCGCGCGGTCCAGGTCGCGCACCAGCACGACGACGTGATCGATCCCCTGCAGGTGGGGCCGCATCGGCGTGCTCAGGGCGCCTCGGCCAGCTCCAGCGTCCTCAGGAAGCGCTCGGCGTTCTGATAGCCGATGACGCGCAGGCCGCGGATCTCGCGCCCCTGCGCGTCGAAGAACACGATTCCCGGCGGGCCGAATAGCGAGAAGCGCTTGAGCAGCGCCTTGTCCTCCGCGGTATTTGCGGTGACGTCGGCCTGCAGCAGCAGCATGCGCTCGAACTTCGCCTTGACGCGCGCGTCGCTGAAGGTGAAGGCCTCCATTTCCTTGCAGGACACGCACCAGTCGGCATAGAAATCCAGCATCACCAGGCGCCCGGGCGCGGCGAGCCGGGCCTCCAGCTCGGCGACGCTCGCCACGCGCTCGAACCTGGTTTGCCCCTTGCCCTCGAGAAACAGCGGCGCAGCGATCCATGCCGCCACGGCAAGCAGCAGCACGCCGAAGAACTTGTTCACCGCGTTCATCCAGCGGCCCGCCTTGGGCAGCAAGGCCCCGCCCGACACGCCGACCGCAAGCAGCGGCAGGCCCATGCCGAGCGCCATGACGAACAGCGCCGTGCCGCCGAGCGCCACGTCGCGCGTCTGGCTGATGTAGAGCAGCGCGCCGGCGAGCGGCGCGGCGACGCAGGGGCTCATGATCACGGCCGAGAGCACGCCCATCCCCGCCACCGACGCGAGCTTGCCGCCGCGCAGGCGATGCTGCGCGGCCGCGAGCGGCTGGCGCAGGAAGCCCGGAAGTTGCAGCTGGTAGACGCCGAACATGGAAAGCGCGAGCAGCACGAAGACGAGCGCGAAAGCGCCGATCACCCAGGCATTCTGCAGCGACGCGGCGAGCAGCGCGCCGGAGTAGGCGGCGGCAACGCCGGCCGCCGCGTAGGCCACCGCCATGCCGAGCACGTAGGACGAGGACAGCGCGAGCGCGCGCTTCTTGGTCACGGTCGCGCCCTCGCCAGCGATGATGCCGGAGAGGATCGGGATCATCGGCAGCACGCAGGGGGTGAACGCGAGCAGCAGCCCGAAGCCGAGGAAGCTCGCTAGCACCAGCCACCCGCTGCCGCCGAACATGGCGGCGATATCCAGGTCGCTCGCCGCGAGGCCCCAGGCGCCCACCCCGAGCTCGCCGGCCGGCGGGGTCCCCCCGCCGCCAAGGGACGCGAGCGACAGCGTCGCCGCTGACTCCATCGGCACATAGCACACGCCGACGTCGGCGCAGCCCTGCGAGGTCACGACGAGCTTGAGCGGATCGCTTGCGCCGGCCTCCACGGGCAGCCGGATGCGCACCGCCTTGCGGTACACCTCGGTCTCGCCGAAGAACTCGTCCTTCTTGCGCTCGCCGGCCGGCAGCTCGGCCCTGCCGAGGCGCGCACCCTGCGCCTCGAACTTGAAGCGCTCGCGGTACATGTAGTAGCCCTCGGCGATGTCGAAGCGCACCTCGATCGCGTCCGCTGCGAGGGGGCGCGCCGCGAAGCGGAAGGCCTTCTCCGGCTCGAGCAGTTCCTGCGGCGGGGCGGCCTGCGCTGGCAGCGCCACGAGAGCGAGGATGAGCAGCAGGGCACGGATCATCGGCGCGGGGCGGTCTCGGCGGCCACCCAATCGAGATATGCGGGCAGGCCGCGCTCGATTGGGACTGCGATGATCTCGGGAAGTTCGTAGGGATGTGCCGCGCGGATCGCAGCCTCGAGCGCCGCGTAGCGTTCCCGCGTGGTCTTGATGAGCAGCGGATGCTCCTCGTCGTGTTGCACGGCGCCCTTCCAGCGATAGACCGACCGGCAGGGCGCGAGGATGTTGACGCAGGCAGCGACCTGCTGCGTGATCAGCAAGTCGGCGAGCTTCTCGGCGGCGGCGCGATCCGGCAGGTTGGTCAGGACCAGGAGCGTATTCATCGGAACAGGGGAACCGGGCCCTTCACGCCGACACCATGCGCGGGACGCCGTCGTACACCGTCGGATACTGCAGGTGCACGCCGAGCACCTCCTTCATGCGCCGGTTCACCAGGCGGCGCGACTCGCCCATGAAGGAGAGCAGCTCCGCCGGAATGCGCCCGGCCGCTTCGGCGCGCGCGATGCGCGGCGGCCGCGGCAGCCCGGCGCGCGCAGCGACCAGGTCGAGCCAGTCGCCCATGCGGATGTCGCTGTCGTCGCTCGCGTTGTAGATGCCGGCGCTCGCGTCGTCTTCCAGCGCGCGCACGGCGATCGCGGCGAGGTCGTCCGCGTGGACATGGTTGGTGTAGACGTCGTCCTCGGCACGCAGCACGGGCGTGCCCGCGCGCAAGCGCTCGAGCGGCAGCCGGTCGGCGGCATAGATGCCGGGCGCGCGCAGGACGACGAGCGGCACGCCGCGCTCGCTGCACCATCGTGCAAGCTGGCGCTCGGCGTCCACGCGACGGCGCGCTCGGCCGGTCTGCGGATTGACGGGCCGCGACTCCTCCACCGGCGCGCCGCCGCAGTCGCCGTAGACGCCGCTCGTGCTGACGTAGACGAAGCGCGCCGGTAGAATCCGTGCCTTCGCCAGCGCCGCGAGCAGGTGCGCAGTGCGCGAGTCGGCTTCGCCTGCAGGGGGCGGCGGCGCGCAATGCAGCACGGCGTGCGCGGCAGGCAGCGCAGCGAGCGTCTCGGGGCGGTCGAGGTCGGCGCCGTGGCGGCGCGAAAGCGGCACGAGCGCGAAGCGCGCCGCGAGCCGCGGCGCCGCGCGGCGGGCGATGTCGCCGAAACCCGCGACGAGCAGCGTCTTCATCCATGCCATTTTAGCGAGATGCACAGCGTCACGATCCAGCCAAGCGGCCAGCAATTCCAGGTGGAGGAAGGCGAGGCCGTGCTCGCCGCCGCCCTGCGCCAGGGCTTCGTCCTGCCTTATGGCTGCAAGAACGGTGCCTGTGGCAGCTGCAAGGGCAAGATCCTCTCGGGCACGGTGGACTACGGCGTCTACCAGCAAAAGGCGCTCACGCCTGAGGAGAAGGCGCAGGGCAAGGCGCTCTTCTGCCAGGCGAAGCCGCTTTCCGACCTGATGATCGAGGCGCGCACCATCGGCGCGGCGAAGGACATCCAGGTGAAGACGCTGCCCTGCCGCGTGCAGACCCTGCAGCGCGTGACCGACGACGTGATGATTCTCGGCCTGAAGCTCCCGGCCAACGAGCGGCTGCAGTTCCTCGCCGGGCAGTACCTCGAGTTCCTGCTGAAGGACGGCTCGCGGCGCAGCTTCTCGATGGCGAACGCGCCGCACGACGACGCGCTCTTGCAGCTGCACGTGCGCCACGTGCCGGGCGGCCAGTTCACCGACCACGTGTTCGGCAAGATGAAGGAGCGCGACATCCTGCGCTTCGAGGGGCCCCAGGGCACGTTCTTCCTGCGCGAGGAGTCGGCAAAGCCCATCGTCTTCGTCGCCTCGGGCACGGGCTTCGCGCCGATCAAGTCCATCATCGAGCACGCGCTGCACAAGGGCAACGCGCGCCCGATGACCCTGTACTGGGGCGGACGCCGGCCGAAGGATCTTTACCTGAATGCGCTCGCCGAGGGCTGGGCGGCGCAAGGCAAGCTGAATTACGTGCCGGTGATCTCGGACGCGCTGCCGGAAGACGCTTGGAGCGGGCGCACGGGGTTCGTGCACCGCGCAGTGATGCAGGATTTCCCCGACCTCTCCGGACACCAGGTCTACGCCTGCGGCGTGCCGCTGATGGTGGATGCGGCGCGCCGCGACTTCACCGCGCTGTGCAAGCTGCCGGAAGACGAGTTCTACGCCGACAGCTTCACCACCCAGGCTGACACGTCCGCCGCGGGCGCCGCGTAGGCCGCGCGCGGGTGCCTAGCCGGCGCCTTCGCCCAAGTAGGCTTCCCGCACCTTTGGATTTGCCAGCAGCGCCTTGGCGTCGTCTGCGAGCGTGATGGCGCCCGATTCCATCACGTAGCCGCGCTGCGCCAGTTCGAGCGCGCGCCGCGCGTTCTGCTCCACCAGCAGGATGGTCACGCCGCGCGCGGCGATCTCGCGCACGATGTCGAAGATCTTCGCCACCATCATCGGCGCAAGGCCCATCGAGGGCTCGTCCAGCAGCAGGAGCCTCGGCCGGCTCATCAGCGCGCGCGCCAGCGCGAGCATCTGCTGCTCGCCACCCGAGAGCGTGCCGGCGGTCTGGCCGCGCCGCTCCTTGAGGCGCGGAAACGCCGCGTACTGGCGCGCGATGTCTTCCTTCACGTCGGCGTCGCCGCGCGCAAAGGCGCCCATGGCGAGGTTCTCCTCCACCGTGAGCTGCGGGAACACGCCGCGCCCTTCGGGCACCATCACCATGCCGCGGCGCGGCAGCTCGTGGACGGGCAGGCCCTCGAGCGCTTCGCCGGCGTAGACGACGCGGCCGCCGCGCGCGTGCAGGCCGCAGATCGCCTTCAGCGTCGAGGTCTTGCCGGCGCCGTTCGCGCCGATGAGACACACCAGCTCGCCTTCGCCGACCGCGAGATCGATGCCCTTCACGGCGCGGATGCCGCCGTAGTGCACTTCCAGCCCCCGCACCTCAAGCAGCATGCGCGGTGCCGAGATAGGCCTCGATGACCTTCGGGTCGCGCTGCACCTCGGCGGGCGTGCCCTCGGCAATGCGCTCACCGTAGTCGAGCACCAGCACGCGGTCGCAGACGTTCATCACCAGGCGCACGTCGTGCTCGATCAAGAGCAGCGTCGCGCCGTCGCGGCGGATGCGATCGAGGAGCGCGCGCAGCGCGAGCGTCTCGGCAGGGTTCATGCCGGCGGCGGGCTCGTCCAGCGCCAGCAGGCGCGGCTCGGTGGCGAGCGCGCGCGCGATCTCCAGGCGCCGCTGGTCGCCGTAGGGCAGGCTGCCGGCCGGGTCGTTGGCGCGCGCGCGGATGCCCATGTACTCGAGCAGCTCGAGCGCGCGCCGCTCGATTGCGGATTCCTCGGCCAGCGTCGCGCGGTTCCTGAGGACGGCGCCGAGCACGCCCGCGCGCGTGCGCACGTGGCGGCCGATCATCACGTTTTCCAGCACCGAGAGATTGGCGAAGAGGCGAATGTTCTGGAAGGTGCGCGCGATGCCGCGCGCGGCCACCTGGTGCGGCGCCAGGCCATCGAGCGGCTTGCCGTCGAAGGTGAAGCGTCCCGTGTCCGCCGCGTAGATGCCGGTGAGCACGTTGAACAGCGTCGTCTTGCCCGCCCCGTTGGGGCCGATCAGGCCGTAGATCTCGCCCCGGCCGATCGAGAAGGAGACCCCCGCGAGCGCCTGCACGCCGCCGAAGCGCTTGCCGACATCGCGCGCCTCAAGCAGCGTGTTCGGCATCGGTCAGCTCCCGCTTGCGCACCGCGGAGGGCAGCAGCCCCGCGGGCCGGAACAGCATCACGAGCACCAGCGCCAGGCCGAAGATCAGCATGCGGACCACCTCGGGCTCGATCAGCATGCGGCCGAACAGCGCCTGCTGCACCGGCTCCACGGTCCAGCGCAGGATCTCCGGCACGAAGGAAAGCAGCAGCGCGCCGAGCACCACGCCCCAGATGTTGCCCATGCCGCCGAGCACCACCATCGCCACCACCATGATCGATTCCACCAGCACGAAGCTCTCGGGCGAGATAAAACCCTGGATCGCCGAGAACATGCCGCCGGCGACGCCGCCGAAACTCGCGCCCATGGCAAAAGCGAGCAGCTTCATGTGCGTGGTGTTGATGCCCATGGCGCGCGCCGCGGTCTCGTCCTCGCGCACCGCTTCCCAGGCGCGGCCGATGCGGGAGTTCTGCAGGCGCACATTGACCACGAGGATCAGGACCATTACCGCGAGCAGCAGGTAGTAGTACTTGACTGGTCCGCTGAAGACCAGCCCGAGCACGGACTGCGGCGCGGAGAAATCAAAGCCGCCGATGCTGAACGGGTCGATGCGCGAGATGCCCTGCGGCCCGTTGGTGATGTTGACCGGGCGCGACAAGTTATTCAGAAAAATTCGCACAATTTCGCCGAAGCCCAGCGTGACGATGGCGAGGTAGTCGCCGCGTAGCTTGAGCGTCGGCGCGCCGAGCAGCACCCCGAAGAACGCCGCCACCAGCGCGCCGATCGGCAGGATCGCCCAGAAGGGCAGGTGCAGGCCGAACTGCGGGCTGGCGAGCAGTGCGTAGACGTAGGCCCCCACCGCGTAGAAGGCGATGTAGCCCAGGTCGAGCAGCCCCGCGAAGCCCACCACGATGTTCAGGCCCAGCGCGAGCAGCACGTAGAGGATCGCGTAGTTGGTGATGCGCACCCAGGTGGTGCCGACCTGCGCGAGCGCGAGGGGCAGCACCAGCAAGGCGATTGTCACCACGGCCACACCCGCCCAGACGAGCTTCGGGTTGCTGCGCGTGTCGAACAGCGGCGTCACGCGCGGTCGCCGACGCGCTCGCCCAGCAGCCCCGAGGGCCGGAACACCAGCACCAGGATCAGCACCACGAAGGCGAACACGTCCTGGTAGTTGGAGCCGAACAGGATGAAGTGCCCGCCGTCCGCGCAGCGCTCGCCCAGCAGCGCCGCGAGCCAGGCGTAGCGGCACAGGTCCGTCAGGTCGCCGATGTAACCGGCGCCCAGCGCCTCGACGATGCCGAGCACCACGCCGCCGAGCATCGCGCCCGGAATGTTGCCGATGCCGCCGAGCACCGCGGCGGCAAACGCCTTCAGGCCGAGCACCGAGCCCATGGTGTATTGCGCGATGCCATAGTAGGTGCCGACCATCACCCCCGCCACCGCGGCAAGGCCCGCGCCGATGATGAAGGTGCCGGCGATGACGCGGTTGACGTCCACGCCCATCAGCCCGGCCACTTGCGGGTTCTGCGCGGTGGCGCGCATGGCGGTGCCCAGGCGCGTGCGGTACACGAGGAAGGCAAGCCCCGCCATGATGGCGAAGCACAGCAGCAGAATGGCGAGCTGCACGTTGGTGATCGTCGCGCCCGCCACGTGATAGGTCTCGATGCGGATGATCTGCGGGAAGGCGATGACGTTGCGCGTCCAGACCATGACGGCGAGGTACTGCAGGATGATCGACACGCCGATCGCGGTAATGAGCGGCGCGAGGCGCGGCGCGCGCCGCAGCGGCCGGTAGGCGAGCCGCTCCATGGCGTAGCCCACCGCCATGCACACCGGCACGGCGCAGGCCACGCCGAGCAGCACCACCAGGAGCGGCGGCATGCCCGCTGCGGCGAGGCTGGTGATCACCGTGAAGGCGACCATCGCGCCGATCATCACCACCTCGCCGTGCGCGAAGTTGATCAGCTGGATGATGCCGTACACCATCGTGTAGCCGAGGGCGACCACGGCGTACACGCTGCCCAGCGTCAGGCCGTTCACGACCTGCTGCAGGAAGATGTCCACGGCGCGAAAGCCTAACAGAGGCGGCGCAGCCGGCCCGCCGGAAAAGAAAACGGCACCCGAAGGTGCCGTCCTCGATCACCCCTGCCGGGGGTGCTTACTTGCCGAACTGGGCGAAAGGAACCGACTTGCCGCCCGTGATCACGGCGAGCGGCTCGATCTTGCCGCCCTTCATGGTGAAGATCGTCATCTCGGCGTCCTTGCGGTCGCCCTTGTCGTCGAAGGCGATCTGGCCGGAGGCGCCCTTGTAGGTCATCTTCGCCAGCTCCGGCAGGTACTTCGCCGGATCGGCCGAATCGGCCTTGCGCATCGCCGCGATCAGCATGTTGGCGGCGTCGTAGGTGAAGGGCGCGTACAGGATCGGATCGGCGTTGAACTTCTTCTTGTAGGCGTCGAGGAAGGCCTTGTCCGCCGCCGCCACCGGGATGCCGGCCTGCGAGCACAGCAGCCCCTCGGCCGCGGGACCTGCTAGCTTGCTCATCTCGTCGGTGCAGGCGCCGTCGCCGAAGGCGAACACCGCCTTGATGCCGAGCTCGCGCCCCTGCTTCATCAGCGGGCCGCCGGTGGCGTCCATGCCGCCGTAGAAGATCGCGTCGGGGTTGCGGCCCTTGAGCTTGGTGAGCACCGCCTTCCAGTCGGTGGTCTTGTCGGTGCCCTTCTCGCGCGGCAGCACGGCGATCTTCGCCGCCTTGAGCGTCTTCTCCACCTCGTTGGCGAGACCTTCGCCGTAGGCGGTGGCGTCGTCGATCACCGCCACGGTCTTCGGCTTGTTGTTGGCAGCGAGGTAGCTCGCGATCGCCGGACCCTGCTGGTCGTCGCGGCCGACCACGCGGAACTGCGTCTTGAAGCCCTGCTCGGTGAGCTTCGGATTGGTGGCCGAGCCGGAGATCACCGGGATGCCGGCGCCGCTGTAGATCGGCGAGGCGGGAATCGAGGTGCCCGAGTTGAGATGGCCGACCACGCCGGCGACCTTGGCGTCCACCAGCTTCTGCGCGACGGTGGTGCCGACCTTGGGGTCAGCCTGGTCGTCCTCCGCGACAAAGACGAACCTCACGTCCTTGCCGCCGAGCCTGATCTTGGCCTCGTTCGCCTGCTCGACGGCGAGGCGCGCGCCGTTCTCGTTGTCCTTGCCGAGGTGGGCGATACCGCCCGTGATCGGGCCGACGTGGCCGATCTTCACTTCGAGCGCTGCGCTCGCCGCGGGCGCGGCCGGCGCCTTGGCGGCGGGCTTCTGCTCGCCGCAGCCGGCGAGCGCCACGGCGGCGGCCATCAGGGTCAGGGCAATCTTCGGGTGCTGCATGGAGCCTCCTAGAGGGTTTCGGGTATTCACTTGATCGACAGAATCCACTGCACCAGCGTGCGCACGTCGGCGTCGGGCACGTTCGGGTTGGGCGGCATCGGCACCTGTCCCCAGACGCCCGTGCCGCCCTTCTTCACCTTCTCGGCGAGCTTGGCCTCGACCTCCTTCTGGCCGGCGTATTTCTTCGCCACGTCCACGTAGGCGGGACCGACGGTCTTGGCGCCTTTCACCACGTGGCAGGCCACGCAGGCGTGCTTCTTGGCGAGCGCCTCGTTCGCCTGCGCCGGCGCAACGGCGGCGAGCGCCAGCGCGGCAGCGGCGACGACTTGCAGCTTCATGGGATTCTTCTCCGATTTGAGGGGCGAAATGCTACCGCAACAAATCGCCTTTGCAAGCCTTGCGCAGCGCATCGATGCTGTCCATCGGCGGCAGGCAGGTCGCGCCGCGGCACAGCCAGGCGTTGACCGATGCGGCGGCCGGCTTGTCGAGGACCGGCGGCAGGCCCCGCAGGCCTTCCGGCACGGCAAGCACCATCGTCGCGGGCAGGTACTCCCGGCTCATGGCCTGAATCCACGTCGCCATCGCGGGCTCTGCGCCACGCAGGATTGCGGTGGCGGGCGGCTCGATCTGCTCCTCCAGCGCAATCGCGAGCATCGCGAAGCCCTGCGGGTGCTCGCGCATCGCGGGGTAGAACAGCGCCAGCGCCCGTTCTGCGGCCTGCGCGTAGCGCTGCTCGCCCGTGATCGCGGCGAGGCGGTTGAGCGCCCAGGCCGCCACGCCATTTCCCGAGGCCATCGCGTTGTCGTGGCCTGACTTCGGGCGGTGAATCAGGCGCTCGTGGTCCGTCGCGGTGAAGTAGAACCCTCCGCCCTCGCGGTCTTCGAACTGCGCGAGCAACACGTCGGCCAGCGCTTCGGCGAACTCGAGGTCCTCGCCGCGGAACTGCGCCTGCAGGAGCTCGAGCAGCGCCGCGAGAAGGAAGGCGTAGTCATCGAGATACGCGGCAAGATGCGCGCGGCCATCCTTGTAGGTTGCCGCGAGCCGGCCCTCGCGCCACATGTGCGCGCGCACGAAGTCGAGCGCGCCGCGCGCCGAGGCGATCCACTCCGGCCTGCCGAACACCCTGCCCGCATGCGCCATGCCGCGCATGGCGAGCGCGTTCCAGGAGACGAGCACCTTCTCGTCGCGCCCCGGGCGCACGCGGCGCTCGCGCGCGGCGAACAGCTTCGCCCGCGCAGACGCGAGCAGCGCCTCGGCGCCCGCGGCGAGCGGCCGCGCCACGCGCAGGTGCCAGCGCTGCTCCTCGAAGTTCGGCGGGCCGTCGAGGCCGTAGTGCGGCGCGACCGCGTCCCACTCCTCGGGCGTGAGCAGCGCGCGCACCGCGTCGGCCTCCCAGACGTAGTACTTGCCCTCCTCGTGCTCCGAATCGGCGTCGAGCGACGAGTAATAGCCGCCTTCGGGGGACTGCATCTCGCGCAGGATCCAGCCCGCGGTGTCCGCGGCGCAGCGCGCGAACAGCGCGTCGCCCGTGACGAGCCACGCGTCCGCGAGCAGCGCAAGCAGCGGCCCGTTGTCGTAGAGCATCTTCTCGAAGTGCGGGATCGTCCAGTGCGCGTCCACGCTGTAGCGGCAAAAGCCCCCGCCCGCCTGGTCGTAGATGCCGCCCTCGCACATGCGCGCGAGCGTCGTCGTCGCGATGCCGGTCTCGCCGCGGCGCAGGCATAGCTCGAGATCGGTCGGGTGCGGAAACTTGGGGGCGCCGCCGAAGCCGCCGTGGCGCGCGTCGAAGCTCGCGCGCAACGCGGCGAGCGCGGCGTGGAGCGGCGCCGCGTCGAGCGCAGCGCGCGCGCGCGCCGGCCGCGGTTGCATGCGCGCAAGCGCCAGCCGCACCTGCTCGCCCTGCTCGTTCACGGCTGCGCGCTGCTCGCGCCACACTTGCGCGACGCGCTCGAGGATGTCGACGAAGCCGGGCAGCCCGTAGCGCGCGGCCTTCGGGAAATAGGTGCCGCCCCAGAACGGCGAGCCGTCGGGCGAGAGGAACATGGTGAGCGGCCAGCCGCCGGCACGCTGTGCGAGCATCTGGTGCGCGACCTGGTAGATCTGGTCGATGTCCGGCCGCTCCTCGCGATCCACCTTGATGTTCACGTAGTGGTGGTTCATGACCTCCGCCACCGCGGGATCCTCGAAGCTCTCGTGCGCCATGACGTGGCACCAGTGGCAGGCCGAGTAGCCCACCGAGAGCAGGATCGGCTTGTCCTCGGCGCGCGCGCGCGCGAGCGCCTCCTCGCCCCAGGGATACCAGTCCACCGGGTTGCCCGCGTGCTGCTGAAGGTACGGAGAGGTCTCGCGAGCGAGGCGGTTGGTCATCGGTGGCGCAGGATGCCCTCGAGCGTTTCTCGGTAGGCGGCGGCGCGCGGCCCGCCGAGCGCGACCGCGCGCCGCGCCGCGGCGAGCGCCTCCTCGCCCCGGCCCTGCTCCCGCAGCGCCTGGGCGAGATTGTTCCACGCATCGGCCGCCTCGGGATGATCGCGGGTCGCTTGCGCGTAGGCGGCGGCGGCGCCCTCGAGGTCGCGCATGGCGTAGGCCGCGTTGCCTTGCCCGATGCGCGCCGCGGCGCTCGCCGGCCAGCGCTCGAGCGCCGCCTCGTAGGCGCGCCGCGCGGCCGCGGGCGCCACGCGCTCGAGCGCGGCGGCGGCGGTCAGGTACGCCGTCTCGCTTGTCGTCGCGGGCAGCCGCTCGGGGGGCAGGGCGAGCATCGCCCAGCGACCGCTGCGCGCCCAGGTGCGCTCGAACGCATCGAGCGACATGGCAAGGCGCGGCGTCGTGCCCGAGCGCAGGACGAGCGCGCGCGCCTCGAGGTCGTAGCCGATCGCGACGGCGTAGTGCCATTGCGGCGCCCAATCGAGCGCGAGGTTCTGCAGGACGACGACCGGGTTGCCTGCCGCGATCTCGCGCAGCAGGTCCGCCCGACGCGGAGCAAGCGGGTAGGCGACCATGCCGTGGCGCCGTGCGGTCGCGAGCATCTCGGCTTGCAGCGATCCCTTGCGCGCAGGCAGGTACACCTGCGGCACGAGCGCATCCGGCGCCACCGCGCGCCCGGCATGTGTGAGCGCCATGGCGAGCGCGGCCGGCCCGCACTGGTAGTCCTCCTGCGCGAAGAAGGGGGCCTCGGCAATCTCTGCCGCGGCGGGCAACCCGGGCGGCCGCTTCTCGAGGTCACCGGCCGGCGGCGTCGCGGCGCAACCCGCGAGCAGGGCGAGGCCGCAAATGAAAACCCCCGCCGCAGCGGGGGTCGCAACACCGCGCACCGCCGGCTACTTGGCCGGGCGCGTGAAGGGGAAGATCTTCGTGTAGCCCATGATGTCGGTGAACAGCAGCACGAGGAACACGATGAGGAGAACGCCGAGCACGTCCGAGCCGCCCGCCGGCAGTTCCTCGAGGCGCGCGGCGAGCTGCGCCGCTTCCTCGTCGGACAGCGCCGCGACGCGCGCCTCGACCTCGCGTGGATCCACGCCCATCGCCTGCAGGCGTGCCTGCACATCTGCGCGTTGCACGACGCCGACGAGCTTGCCGGGTTGCGCGCCCGCAATCACAGTTCCGGTGCCGACGATGCCCGCGTAGGCGGGCAGCGTCCCGGTCGCGGACACGCAGAGAACGAGCAGGCTGGCGACGAAGCGCCGGAAGCGGGTCAACTTCATGAAGGTCTCCGTTGTGGGTTTGGCCTGGGAAAGATTAGTCTGCGCTCACATCGAGCGTCAACCCGCCCCTTGTCGGCGATCCACGACACAATGGCATCCGCGATGACCGACCCCAAGGCCGCCGAGGTCCTGCGCTTCTGGTTCGAGGAGCATCCGAAGGATTGGTTCGCCAAGAACCCGGCCTTCGACGCCGAAATCCGTGCGCGCTTCCTCGCGCTCTACGAGGACGCTGCGGCCGGCCTGCTCTCTCACTGGGCCGATGCGCCGCGCACTTGCCTCGCTCTGGTCATCTTGCTCGACCAGTTCCCGCGCAACCTGTTCCGCGGCGACGCGCGTGCCTTCGCCACCGACGCCATGGCGCGCGCGGCGGCGCGCGTCATCCTGGAGCGCGGCTGGGGCAAGGCGATGAGCCGGAGCGAGCAGCTGTTCGCCGCGCTGCCCTTCGAGCACAGCGAGTCGCTCGACGACCAGCACCTGAGCTGCGAGCTGATGAAGGACTTCGAGCCCGAGCTGCTGCGCTACGCGATCCGCCACCGCGAGATCATCGAGCGCTTCGGGCGCTTTCCCCACCGCAACGCCATCCTCGGCCGCGAGAGCACGCCGGCCGAGACCGAGTTTCTCAAGCAGCCCGGCTCATCGTTCTGAAAGTGGAGGACCTGCCCTCCCCTTCAGATCCCCTCCGCTGAGTCCGTGATCGCCCCTTTCGAGGCGGTGCTGACCAGCCTCGTGTATTTCGCGAGCAGGCCTTTCGTGTAGCGCGGCTTGGGTGCCTTCCACTTCCTCCGGCGCGCGGCAAGCTCCTTGGCCGGCACGTTGAGCTGGATGAGGTGCCGCTTCGCGTCGATGGTGATCGAGTCGCCTTCCTTCACCAGCGCGATGGTGCCGCCCACGTAGGCTTCGGGGGCGACGTGGCCCACCACCATGCCCCAGGTGCCGCCCGAGAAGCGCCCGTCGGTGAGCAGCCCCACCGATTCGCCGAGGCCCTGGCCGATGAGCGCCGAAGTGGGCGCTAGCATCTCCTGCATGCCCGGGCCGCCCTTGGGCCCTTCGTAGCGGATCACGATCACGTTGCCCGGCTTGATTCGCCTGGCGAGGATCGCCTTCATCGCCGCGGGCTCGGAATCGAACACGCGCGCCGGTCCGGTGATCACCGGGTTCTTCAGGCCGGTGATCTTGGCCACGCAGCCCTCGGTCGCGAGATTGCCTTTCAGGATCGCGAGGTGGCCTTGCCGGTACAGCGGATTCGACCAGGGCCGGATCACGTCCTGGTCCTTGCGCGGCTCGGCGGGCACGTCCTTCAGCATCTCGGCCATCGTCCTGCCGTGGATGGTCATGCAGCCGCCGTGCAGCACGCCATTGGCGAGCAGGATCTTCAGCACCTGGGGCACGCCGCCCGCGCGGTGGAAGTCCACCGCCACGTAGCGCCCGGAAGGCTTCAGGTCGCACAGCACCGGCACCCTGCGGCGCACGCGCTCGAAATCGTCGATGGTCCATTTCACGCCCGCCGCGGCGGCGATCGCCAGGTAATGCAGCACGGCGTTGGTCGAGCCGCCGGTCGCCATCACCAGCGCCACCGCGTTCTCGATCGACTTGCGCGTGATGATGTCGCGCGGCCTCAAGTTCTTCTTCACCGCCTCGACGACCACGCGCGCGGATTCGGCCGCGGAATCCGCCTTCTCCGCGTCGGGCGAGGCCATCTGCGAGGAGCCGAGCAGGCTCATGCCCAGGGCCTCGAACGAAGACGACATGGTGTTCGCCGTGAACATGCCGCCGCAGGCGCCGACCGAAGGGCAGGCGTTCTTCTCTATGCCGATGAAGTCCTCCTCCGACATCTTGCCCGCGTTGAACGCGCCCACCGCCTCGAATGCCGAGACGATGGTGAGGTCCTGTCCCTTCCATTTGCCGGGCTTGATGGTGCCCGCGTAGACGTAGATGCCGGGCACGTTCATGCGCGCAAGCGCCATCATGCCGCCCGGCATGTTCTTGTCGCAGCCGCCCACCACGAGCGCCCCATCCATCGCCTGGCCGTTCACCGAGGTCTCGATCGCATCCGCAATGACTTCGCGCGACACCAGCGAGTACTTCATCGCCTCGGTGCCCATGCCGATGCCGTCGGTGATGGTGGGCACGCCGAACACCTGCGGCTTGGCGCCCGCGGCCTCCAGCGCCGCCATGGCGCGGTCCACCAGCGGCTGGATGCCCGCGTTGCAGGGATTCAGCGTCGAGTGGCCGTTGGCCACGCCGACGATCGGCTTGTCGAAGTCGCCGTCCTTGAAGCCCACGGCGCGCAACATGGCGCGATTGGGCGAGCGCGCCACGCCTTGCGTGATCAGTTTGGAGCGGCGGTTGTCGGCCATGCGCTGATTCCTCCCAGTAGAATCGAAATTCTACCGTGCTGATCCATCCGAACTTCGATCCCGTCGCCATCGCCATCGGGCCGATCGCCGTGCGCTGGTACGGACTGATGTACCTCGCGGCGTTCGGTCTACTGTGGTGGCTGGGGCGCAAGCGCATCGCGCAGGGTCTCGCGCCGGTCACGCGCGAGCAGTTCGACGACCTCGTCTTTTACGGCGTGGTCGGCACCATCCTCGGCGGACGGCTGGGGTACGTGTTGTTCTACAAGCCGGCCTATTACCTCTCGCATCCGTTGGAGATCTTCGCCATCTGGCAGGGCGGCATGGCCTTTCACGGCGGCTTCCTCGGCGTGCTCGCCGCGGCCGCCTTCTACGCCTGGCGGCATCGCATCGACTGGTGGCGGCTGATGGACTTCGTCGCGCCCTGCGTGCCCACCGGGCTCGCCGCGGGGCGCCTGGGCAACTTCATCAACGGCGAGCTGTGGGGCCGGCCGACGGCCCTGCCCTGGGGCACGGTGTTTCGCGGCGCAGGCGACCTGCCGCGGCATCCGTCGCAGCTCTACCAGTTCGCGCTCGAAGGCGTGCTGCTTTTCGTCCTGCTCTGGTGGTATTCGTCGAAACCCCGCGCGCGCGGCGCGGTCTCAGCCATGTTCCTCATCGGCTATGGCGCCTTCCGCTTCCTCGCCGAATTCGCGCGTGAGCCCGACGACTTCCTCGGACTGCTCGCGCTCGGCCTGTCGATGGGGCAATGGCTGAGCCTGCCGATGATCGCGGCGGGCGTCGCGCTCTACGCGTGGAGCCGCGGGCAACGATGAAGTGGCTGTTGCTCGCGGCTTGCGTCCTGCTCGGCCCGGCGGCGCAGGCCGACGAAGCCCTGTGGAAGCTCGTCGCCGGCGGCGGCCATGTGCTATTCGTGCGCCACGCCGAAACGACGCCGGGCGCAGGCGATCCGGCCGGCTTCCGGCTGGAGGATTGCGCGACCCAGCGCAACCTCTCCGCTGAAGGGCGCGCGCAGGCGGGGCGCCTGGGCGCGGAGTTCAAGCGCCGCGGCGTGCCGGTCGGCGAAGTGCTGTCGAGCCCCTGGTGCCGCTGCCGCGAGACCGCGCAACTGGCATTCGGGCGCTCGAAGGACTGGGATGCGCTGGCAAACCTCTTCGGCCGCCAGGGCAATGCCGACACGCAGGTGCGCGCGCTGCGCCCGCGCATCGCGGCGCATGCGGGCAAGGACAATCTCGTGCTCGTCTCTCACGGCTCGACGGCCCTCGCCCTCACGGGTGAGCACCCGGGCATGGGCGAGCTGCTGGTACTGAAACCGCAACCCGGGGGCTTCCGCGTCGCCGGCAGGCTCTCGATTCCATGAGAGTCCTGCTCGCGCTGGCGATCGCCCTTGCCGCGCTCACGGCGCGCGCACAGCCGGCCGAAGTGCCCGGCTGGTTCGCCGAATCGTTCCTCGAGTTCCCGCAGGACGTGCGCGAGGCGGCGCGCGACGGCAAGCGCCTGATGCTGTATTTCTGGCAGGAGGGCTGCCCCTACTGCAAGCTCTTCGTGGAGACGACGCTCGCTGACCGCACCATCCAGGAGCGCACGCGCCGGCACTTCGTCGCCGTGGCGCTCGACATTTTCGGCGCGCGCGAGGTGGAGTGGGTCGACGGCCGCCGCATGAGCGAGAAGGCGCTTGCGCAGGCGCTCAACGTGAAGGCGACGCCGACACTCCTGTTCCTCGACGAGAGGGGCGGCATCGCGCTGCGCGTCGTCGGCTACGTGCCGCCGGAGCGCTTCGCGGCCTCGCTCGAAGACGCCAAGCGCCGGTAGGAGCAGCGGGCAAAGGCCTAGCGCTCGAGTGCGCGCTCCAGCACGCGCGCCACGTGCAGCGCGCCGCGCCCGGTGCCGTCGGCGATCTGGTGCCGGCAGCTCGTGCCGTCGGCGACGACCAGTGCCGCGGCGCCCGCCTGGCGCACCGCGGGCAGCAGCGAGAGCTCCGCCATCTTCATCGAAACCTCGTGATGCTCGGCCTCGTAGCCGAAGCTGCCGGCCATTCCGCAGCAGCTCGACTCCACGGTCTTCACCTTGAGCCCCGGCACGAGCGCGAGCACCTGCTCGACCGCGCCCATCGCGCCAAATGCCTTCTGGTGGCAGTGCCCGTGCAGCAGCGCTTCGGCGGCAAGCGGCTTGAGCGGCAGCGCCAGCCGCCCTGCCTGCGCCTCGCGCGCCAGGAACTCCTCGAACAGCATCACCTGCGCGCCGAGCGCCTTCGCTTCCGGCAACAGCACCGCGTACTCGTCGCGCAGCGTGTACAGGCACGAGGGCTCAAGGCCGAGGACCGGCAGGCTGTTGTCCACCCACGGCCGCAGGGCCTCGAGCACGCGCCGCGCCTCCACCCTTGCCTGCTCGACAAGGCCCATGGTGAGAAAGGTCCTGCCGCAGCACAGCGGCCGGTCGCCGAACAGCGGTTGCGCGACGTGTACGCGGTAGCCGCCGGCTTCCAGCACGCGCACCGCCGCGCGCGCATTCTCCGGCTCGAAGTAGCGGTTGAAGGTGTCCACCAGCAGCACCACCTCGCGGCTGCCGCGCTTCACCCACACCCGGTCGACGAAGGAATCGCGGCGCCAGGCGGGAAGCTCGCGCCGCGTGGTGAAGCCCAGCGCGCGCCGCAGCCAGCGCGAGGCCAGGTTCGCGACCGGGGCGACGCGCGCCGCCCAGGGCGCGTAGCGCGGCAGCCAGGCGATGGCGCGCTCGCGAAGCGAGAGGCCGTGCGACTTGCGGTACTGCGCGAGGAACTCGATCTTCATGCGCGCCATGTCCACGCCGGTGGGGCACTCGCGCTTGCAGCCCTTGCACGACACGCACAGCTCCAGCGCCTGCTTCACCTCTTCCTCCGCGCCGTCGCCCAGCTGGCCGGAGAGCGCCAGGCGCAGCGTGTTGGCGCGGCCGCGCGTGAGGTGCGCCTCGTCGCGCGTTGCCCGGTAGGAAGGGCACATGGTGCCCGCGTCGAACTTGCGGCAGTGGCCGTTGTTGTTGCACATCTCCACAGCCTTGTCGAAGCCGCCCCACTCCGACCAGTCCAGTGCCGCCGCCGGCACCTTGGTCGCGTAGCCCGGCGGAAAGCGGAACAGCCGCGCGTCGTCCATCTTCGGCGGATTGACGATCTTGCCCGGGTTCATCAGGCCCTTGGGATCGAGCCAGGACTTGATCTCGGCGAGGCACGCGGTGAGCCGCGGCCCGAAGAACGGCGCGATCCACTCGGAGCGCACCAGACCGTCGCCGTGCTCGCCCGAATAGGCGCCTTTGTACTGCTTCACCATCGCGCAGGCTTCCTCGGCGATGGCGCGCATCTTCGTCGCGTCGCCTGCGCGCATGTCGAGGATCGGCCGCACGTGCAGCGTGCCGACCGACGCATGCGCGTACCAGGTGCCGCGCGTGCCGTGCTTCTCGAAGATCCTCGTCAGGCGGTCCGTGTACTCGGCGAGGTGCTCGAGCGGCACGGCGCAGTCCTCGATGAAGGACACGGGCTTGCCGTCGCCCTTCATCGACATCATGATGTTCAGGCCCGCCTTGCGCACTTCCCAGATGTCCCTCTGCTGGCCGGGCGCGGTCACCTCGACGACGCTCCCCGGAAGGCCGAGGTCGGCCATCAGCTGCACGAGCTGCCTGAGCTTCGCGAGCTGCGACGCCTGGTCGTCGCCGGCGAACTCGACGAGCAGGATCGCATCGGGCTCGCCGCGGATCATCGCGTCCACCGTGCCGCGGAACGCCGGGATGTCGCGCGCGAGGGAGATCATCGTGCGGTCCACCAGCTCCACCGCCGTGGGACCGAGCTTGACGATGTGCTGCGCGAGATCCATCGCCGTGTAGAACTTCGGGAAGTGGCACACGCCGAGCACGCGGTGCGCCGGCAGGGGGGAGAGCTTCAGATGCAGCCGCTCGGACCAGGCGAGCGTGCCCTCCGAGCCGACCAGCAGGTGCGCCGAGTTCTCGTGCGGCGGGCCGAGGTGGTCGAGGTTGTAGCCCGCCACGCGGCGCAGCAGCTGCGGAAAGCGCGCCGCGATCTCATCCTTCTCGCGCGCGTAGAGCGCGCGCAGCCGGCGGTGCAGTTCCGAGTCCTCGTGCATCGGCCCGAAGCGGCGCGCCACACCGTCGCCCGCCACCGCGTCGATGGCGAGCACGTTGTGCACCATGTTGCCGTAGGCGATCGATCGCGCGCCGCAGGAATTGTTGCCGGCCATGCCACCGAGCGTCGCCTGCGCGCTGGTGGAGACGTCCACCGGGAACCACAGGCCGTGCTTGCGCAGTTGCGCGTTCAGCGCATCGAGCACGACGCCGGGCTGCACCACGGCGCGGCGTCCCGCGGCGTCCACCTCGAGCACGCGGTCGAGGTGCTTGGAGCCGTCGATGACGAGCGCGGCACCCACGGTCTGCCCGCACTGCGAGCTGCCCGCGCCGCGCGGCAGCACCGGCACACCGGCGTCAAGGGCGATCGCGAGGGCGGTGCGCGCGGCTTCTTCCGAGCGCGGCAGCACCACGCCCACGGGCATCACCTGGTAGATGGACGCGTCGGTCGCGTAGCGCCCGCGCGAGGCCGCGTCGAACAGGACCTCGCCGTCCACCTCGCGGCGCAGCCTCTCGGCGAGGCCGTTCACGCCGCCTCGCGCGCGGGCGCGGTCTGCAGCTCGACCATGACGCTCGCCAGCTTGTGCGCGAGGTGCTCGGCGAGCAGCACGCGGATGCGCGCCACGTCGCGCGCGGCGAGCGCCTCGAGGATCTCGCCGTGCTCGCGCACCGCGGCATCCCAGCGTTCCTGGGAAAGGTTCGCCATGTAGCGCGCGCGGCGCACATTCGCGTTCAGGTGGCGGTAGGTCTGGGTAAGCACGGCGTTGCCCGAGTATTTCACGATCTTCAGGTGGATCGCCTGGTTGAACTTGAAGTACCCGGCGAGGTCGCCGCGTGCGTGATTGGCGAGCATCTCCTGGTGCAGCGAGCGGATTTCGTTGAGCTGGCCATCGCTCGCGCGCGTGCAGGCGAGCTCGCCCGCGAGCGCCTCGAGCGCACCCATGACGGCGAGCGTTTCCGAGACACGCACCGCATCGATCGGCGAGACGATGGCGCCGCGGTTGGGCAGCAACTCGACCAATCCCTCTGTCGCGAGTACCTTGAAGGCCTCACGCAGGGGGGTGCGCGAGACGCCCAGCTGGGCCGTGAGCAACCGCTCGTTGAGCCGGCTGCCGGGTGCGAGGGTCCCTTGGATGATGAGATCCCTCAGGCGATCGGCCGCCTCCTCGTGAAGCGGTCGGCGTGCAATCGGGGGCGGCAATTGCGGGACTGTCATTTTGCATGCAGAATACAAAAACGCCGACTTTTGCGCAACATCGGCGCTACATTGTATACAAACTGAGGAAAAACGTATGAGCCGAACCGCCGGACGCCACTTCCTTCAGATTCCCGGCCCCACGAACGTTCCCGACCGGGTGCTGCGGGCGATCGACTTCCCGACAATGGACCACCGCGGTCCGGACTTTGCCGATCTGGGCAAGGAAGTACTGGCAGGGATGAAGCGCGTCTTCAAGACGGCGGGCGAGGTCGTCATCTACCCGGCCTCCGGTACGGGGGCGTGGGAGGCAGCGCTGGTCAACACGCTCTCGCCCGGCGACCAGGTGCTGATGTACGAGACCGGGCACTTTGCCACCCTCTGGCAGAAGATGGCCCTGAAGCTCGGCCTGCAGCCGGAATTCCTCGCCGGCGATTGGCGCACCGGCGCCGATCCCGCCGCGATCGAGAAGCGCCTGCGCGCGGACACCGCGCAGCGCATCAAGGCGGTGTGCGTGGTGCATAACGAGACTTCCACCGGCGTCACCTCGCGCATTGGCGAAGTGCGCAAGGCGATCGACGCCGCGCAGCATCCTGCGCTCCTCATGGTGGACACGATTTCGTCTCTTGCCTCGATCGACTACCGCCACGACGAGTGGGGCGTGGATGTCACCGTCGGCGGCTCGCAGAAGGGATTGATGTTGCCGCCCGGGCTGTCGTTCAACGCGATCTCCGCCAGGGCGCTCGCCGCCTCGAAGTCCGCCAGGCTGCCGCGCGCCTATTGGGGCTGGGACGAGATGATCGCCAACGGCAGGTCGGGCTACTTTCCCTACACGCCGGCGACCAATCTGCTCTACGGCCTGCGCGAGGCGCTCAGGATGCTGCTGGACGAGGAAGGTCTCGAGAACGTCTTCGCGCGGCACCAGCGCCACGCAGAGGCGACGCGGCGCGCGGTGCGCGCCTGGGGGCTGGAGGTGCTGGCGGCGAATCCCGCCGAATATAGCGGCTCGCTCACCGCGGTGCTCGTGCCCGCCGGGCACGATGCCGACCGCGTGCGCAAGGTGATCCTCGAGCATTTCGACATGTCGCTCGGCACGGGCCTGGGAAAGCTCGCGGGCAAGGTGTTTCGCATCGGCCACCTTGGCGACTTCAACGACCTGACGCTGCTCGGCACGCTCGCCGGCGTGGAAATGGGCCTGCAGCTCGCGGGCGTGCCCGCGCGTGAGGGCGGCGTGCAGGCCGCGATGCAGCACCTCGCCGCGAGCCACGCCGCCGAGAAGCGCGCCGCGGCCTGAGCGCGTTTTCGCGGCCTGCCGAACGTGTACACTTGCCCGAAAAAAATCGACACCGACACCACAGGAGGAGCAATGAAACGGGTCCATGCCGCGCTCGGCGCGGTGCTGTTGGCAATCGGCACGGCCGCGTCGGCGCAGAACTGGCCGACCAAGCCGATCACCTTCCTCAATCCGTTCCCGGCTGGCGGCGGCACCGACACCTTCGCGCGCCCGATCGCGGCGCGCGTTTCGCAGACCATCGGCCAGCAGGTGATTGTCGAGAACCAGGGCGGCGCGGGCGGCACCGTCGGCGCAGGCAACGCGGCAAAGCGCGCGCCGGACGGCTACAACTGGTTCTTCGGCGCGGTGCACCACACCATCGCCGAGAGCCTCTACACGCGGCTGCAATACGGCCTGGAGAAGGACTTCGAGCCGATCACCGTCGCGGCCTTCGTGCCGAACGTCGTCGTGGTGCACCCCAAGCACGCCGACAAGTTCAAGACGCTGCAGGACCTGATCAACTACGCCAAGGCCAACCCGGGCCAGCTCAACTATGGCTCCGCCGGCAGCGGCACGACGCACCACCTTTCGGTGGAGCTGTTCAAGACCATGACCAAGACCTTCATGGTGCACATCCCCTACCGTGGCGCGGGCCCGCTGATGCTCGACCTGCTCGCCGGCCAGGTGGACCTGGCCTTCGACGGCATGGGCACTTCCTCCACGCAGATCAAGGCCGGCAAGCTGATCCCCCTTGCCATCACCAGCGTGAAGCGCAACCCGGTGCTGCCGAACGTGCCGACGGTGCAGGAAGCGGGCGTGCCGGGCTACGAGGTGCGCACCTGGTACGGGCTGTGGGCGCTCAAGGGCACGCCGCAGCCGATCAAGGACCGCATGTGGAAGGAAGTGGTTGCGGCGATGGAGACCCCGCAGCTCAAGCAGATCTGGGCCGAGCAGGGCGCGGACCCCGGTGGCATGTCGCAGGCCGACATGGCGAAGCTCGTGCGCAGCGAGATCACCAAGTGGGCCAAGGTCGTCAAGGACGCCGGCGCCAAGGTCGACAACTGAGAAGCACGCGCATCCGCTGGCAGCCTAGATAACACCCTCGGCACGCAGCGCCGCGATCTGCGCGGCGCTCCTGCCGAGGCGCTCGCGCAGGATCTCCTCGGTGTGCTGGCCGAGGAGGGGCGGCGCGAGCTTGTGCTCCAACGGCGAACCCGAGAAGCGCATCGGGCTCGCCACGCTCGGCAGCTTGCCCGCGACCGGGTGATCCAGGTCGACGCGGACACCGCGCGCCTTCACCTGCGGCTCCTCGAACACTTGCGCCACGTTGTTGATCGGTCCGTTCGGCACGCCGGCGGCTTCCAGCAGTTCCAGCCACTCCTCGGTCTTGCGCCTGGCGAAGACCGCCTGCAGCAGGCGCGTGAGCTCGGCGCGGTTCTCCACACGCTTGCCGTTGGTGGCGAAGCGCGCATCGCTGGCGAGCTCGGCGCAGCCCGCCGCCTCGCAGAACCTTCGGTACAGGTTGTCGTTGCCGCAGGCGATGATCACCTCGCCATCGGCGGTGCGGAACGGCTGGTAGGGCACGATGTTCGGGTGCAGGTTGCCGATGCGCGCCGGCGGCTTGCCGGTCGCGAAGTAGTTGGTGTTCTGGTAGGCGAGCAGCGCGATCTGCGAATCGAGGAGCGCCAGGTCGAGGTGCTGGCCCTTGCCGGTCTCGGCGCGGTGCGCGAGCGCGGCGCAGATCGCGATCGAGGCGTACATGCCGGTGATGATGTCGGCTACCGGCACGCCCGCGCGCATCGGCTCGCCCTGCGCGTCGCCGGTGACGCTCATCATGCCGCCCATGCCCTGGATCATGAAGTCGTAGCCCGGGCGCTCGCGGTAAGGCCCGGTCTGGCCGAAGCCCGTGACCGAACAGTAGATGAGGCGCGGATTCACGCGCTTGAGGTCGTCGTACGCAAGGCCGTAGCGCGCGAGGTCGCCGAACTTGTAGTTCTCGATCAGCACGTCCGAGATGCGTGCGAGCTCGCGCACAATTTCCTGCCCGGCGGCGCTGGAGATGTTGAGCGTGATCGATTTCTTGCCGCGGTTCGCGGAAGTGAAGTAGGCGGAGTCCTTCGTGTCGCGACCCTCGCGGTCCTTCACCCAGGGCGGCCCGAAAGCGCGCGAGTCGTCGCCCACCTTGGGCCGCTCGACCTTGATGACCTCGGCACCGAGGTCCGCGAGGTTCTGACCCGCCCAGGGCCCGGCGAGCACGCGGGAGAGGTCGAGCACTTTGACGTGCGACAGCGGTCCAGCCATGACAGGTCTCCTCGATTGCCACGTTCTCGCGCTCACCACAGGTTCGCCAGCATGCGCAGGCCGAGCGCGAACAACATGAGCGCGAACACCACGCGCAGCTGCTTGACCGGCAGGCGGTGCGCAAGCCGCGCGCCAAGCGGCGCCATCGGCATGCTGGCGGCCACGATCAACGCGAGTGCGGGCAAATATACATAGCCGAGGCTCCATTCGGGCAGGCCTTTCGCGCGCAGCCCCTGCGCGACGTAGCCCACGGTGCCCGCCACCGCGATCGGAAAGCCGTTCGCTGCCGCCGTGCCGATGGCGCGCTTGAGCGGCAGGTTGCACCAGGCGAGGAACGGAATGGACAGGAACGCGCCGCCCGCGGCGAGCACGCTGGAGATCGCGCCGATGCCGGCACCCGCGGCGAACAAGCCCGTCCGTCCGGGTAGTTGGCGCGTCGCCTTCGGCCTGACGCTGATCAGCATCTGCGCCGCGGCATAGAACATGAAGCCGGTGAAGAACACGGCGAGCGGCCGCGTCGGGATCAGGCTGGCGGCGAGCGCCGCGGCGAACGAGCCGGCGAGGATGCCGGGCGCCATCGCACGCGCCACCGGCCAGTCCACGCCACCGTGGCGGTGATGCGCGCGCACGCTTGAAAGGGAAGTGAACACGATGGTGGCGAGCGCGGTGGCGAGCGCGAGGTGCATCATGTGCTGCGGCGCAAACCCCTTGGCAGTGAACACGAACACCAGCATCGGCACCATCACCATGCCGCCGCCGATGCCGAGCAGCCCGGCGAGGAATCCCACCGCCAGGCCGATGACGAGATAGGCCCACCACCAGTCCATTAGCGCCCGCCCAGCAGCTGCGCGGCGATCTCGGCGAAGCCGGCGCCGGCCTCGGCGCGCGCGACATACTTGGGCTGCGCCGCCATGTGCCCCGCGAAGCGCGCCACGTTCGCCACGCCGATCGAATTGGCGAAGAAGGCGAACATCGGCGCGTCATTCGGCGAATCGCCCGCATAGGCGAACTGCGCGTTGGCGGCGTCGAGGTCGGTGGCGAAACACTCGGCAAACAGCAGGCGCGCCATCGCCAGCTTGTCATAGCCGCCGAACCAGCCGTTGACGTGGATCGAGCTGATCTTCGCGTTGAGGCCTTCGTCGCGCATCAGCGCGGCAATGCGCTCCGCCGCCTCGAGCGGCAGCGCCGGCACGTCCTCGCAGTAGTCGATGGCGAGGTCCGCTTCCCGATAGGGCTGGTCGGAGGCGAGCGCGCTGCCCGGCACGGCGGCGAGGATGCGCGCCGCGATCGCCGCCAGGCGCGCGCGCTTTTGCGCGCGCACCGCTTCGGCATCCTGGTAGCGCTTCACCAGCTTGCCGCGCTCGTGGCGGAAGTAGAAGGCGCCGTTCTCGCCGACTACGGCATCCACCGGCCACATGCGCGCGATGTGGTCGCACCACCCGGCGGGACGTCCGGTGACCGCGACGACAATGCGTCCGGCTTCCTTCAACCGCTCGAGCGCTGCATAGGCAAGCGCCGTGAGCCGGCCTTCGGTGGTCAGGGTGTCGTCGATGTCGAACAGCAGCCCGCGCAGGCGCGCGGCGTCGCGCAGCTCGGCGAGCGGCTTCATCGGCACAGACCCGCAGCGACGCGCTCGCGCTGCCCAGGCGTCATCTGCAGCCCGGCCTTGCTCCGCCGCCAGAGGACGCCCCCGGCGCCCACTGCCCATTCGCGCTCGACGAGGTAGCGCACCTCGCGCTCGTAGAGGCCCGCACCGTAATGCTCGCCGAGCTCGCCGTTACCGAGCACCTGCGAGGCGAGCGAGCCATGGCGCCGGAACACGCCGCGCAGCACCCCTTCGTCCAGGCGCGCGAGCACCTGCTCGGCGAGGCGCCGGTAGGTGGTGATCTTGCCACCGAACACGGAAACGACCGGCGCTGCGCCCGCGTCGTCGTCCACGCGCAGCGTGTAGTCGCGTGTGACCTCCGAGGAATCGCTCCTGCCGTCGTCGTAGAGCGGCCGCACGCCGGCGAAGCGCCACAGGACGTCGGCGGGCGCCACGGGCTTGGCGAGATAGCGGTTCACCGCGCGGCACAGATAGGCCACTTCCTCGTCGCTCGCCGCGGCGGAGGCCGGCTCGCCCTCGAAAGGCACATCGGTGGTGCCCACGAGCGTGGTGCCTGCTTCAAGGGGAATCATGAACACCACACGCCGGTCGTCGTTCTGCAGGATGAAGGCGTGCTCGCCCTCGTACAGGCGCGGCAGCACGATGTGACTGCCCTTCACGAGCAGCACCGACAGCCCGCGGCGTCGCGCGCGACGCCCGCGCCGTTGATGCCGCCGCCGATGACGAGGAGGTCGAATTCTTGCAACGGGAAGGATTGCGTCGCGGGCAGCCGCGATTATAGGGGGGAAGCCGCGCGCAGCCTTTGCGCGCCCGCTCCCTAGCGCGCGAGCGGCAGGCGCACGCGCACCGCGACGCCGTCGCCGTCCGGCAAGTCCAGCGCCTCGATGGTGCCACCGTGGAACTCCGCGATCAGCCGCGCAACGTACAGGCCCAGGCCCAGGTGGGGCCCCTGCCCCGCGTGCTCGCCGCGCAGCGACACCATCGAGTCGAATAGGCGCCCGCGCATCTCTGCGGGCAGCCGCGGGCCGCGGTTCTCCACCGTGAGCAGCGCCGCCTCTTCGCGTGCCTGCAGCGCGATGCGCACCGGTTCGCCGGCACGCGAGAACTCCACCGCGTTTTCCACGAGCTTGTCGAGCAATTGCGCCGCCAGGTCGGCCCCGCCGGACACTTCCAGGGCGCGCGGCGGCAGCTCCATCACGAACCGCGTCTCGCGGTAGGCGCTGCGGTAGCCCTCCACGCAGGCGCGCACCAGCGCCGCGAGGTCGAAGCGCTCGCGCTCCGCCGAGCGCAGGCTCTGCTCGAGCCGCGTGGCTTCGCTCATGCGCTGCAGGATGGTGGTGAGCCGCGCAAGGCCCTGCTCGGCGCGCTCGATATAGATGCGCGACTCTTCGGGCGTCGCCGCCAGCCGCAGGTTCTCGAGCGAGGAGCGCACCACGGCGATCGGCGTGCGCAGCTCGTGCGACAGGCGCCCGGCCATGCTTTCCAGGTAGCTGTGGTACTGCGCCAGGCGTGCCAGCATGCCGGAGAAGCTGCGCGAGAGGTCGCCGATCTCGTCGCCCGCGCGCGAGCCGCTGGCAAGGCGCGCGATGCGGCCGCGCGCATCGAGGGCGCCTTCGGCCTCGTCGCGCAGGCGCCGGATGCGGTGCGAGAGCCAGGTCGCGTAGCCGATGAGCAGCAGCGCCGCACCGAGGAACACGGTGAGGGTGAGCGCGAGCAGCCTCTCGAGCGCCGCGCTGCGCAGGCTGGCGATGGGGTTGGTGGTCTCTTCCACCACGACCGCGCCCGCCACCTCATCGTGGTTCCACACCGGGTGCGCCGCGGACACCACCACCGCGCGCCCGTCGGCCGTGCGCCGCGTGCGCGAGCCGGGCGTGCCCTGCAGCGCGACGGCGATGTCGCGCCCCGTGGCCATCACGTCGTCGGGCACCGCCTCGGCGAAGTCCTCGCTCGGGCGCTGGATCAGCCAGCCGGCAAAGCGCCGCCAGGCCTCGCGCAACGGGCCGCTTTCCTGCTCGGGCGGCTCCGGGCGGCGCAGGCTGCCGGCGAGCGCCAGCACCTGGTAGCGGCGGTTCACCACCCAGATGCGCGACTCCGTGCGCTCGACCCCGCGCAGAATCGCGGCGATGTCCTCCTGCGCGGCGCGCGCGGCGAGCTGCGCCTCGCGCGCGAGCGCCACCGGCGCAGGATCGGCCAGGCGCCCTTCGCCCTGCGCGAGGCGCTGCAGCTCGAGCTCGGCCTCGCGGCGCAGCGCATCGTCGCGCTCGGGCAGCGCCACCAGCAGCTGAGGCCGGTCGTGCAGCGCGGTGGCGATGGCGCGTGCGGTGCCGATAAGCGCGCGGCGCTGGCCCTCCAGCAGCACCTGCTCCAGCTCGTTCACGTAGCGCACGCCCGCCCAGGGCAGCGCGAGCAGCGCAAGCGCCACCAGCGCGAGCTTGGCGCGCAGCCCGAACGCGAAGCGCCGCCTCACTCCTTCCAACGGTAACCCATGCCGTAGGCGGTCTCGATGTGGTCGAAGGCCGCGTCTACCGCCTGGAACTTGCGCCGCACGCGCTTGACGTGCGAGGTCACCGTGCCGTCGTCCACCACCAGGTTCGCCTCGCGCATCAGCTGCTCGCGGTTCTTGACGTGCCCCGGGTGGCGCGCCAGCGCGTGCACCATCCAGAACTCGGTGAGGGTGAGCGGCACGGGCTTGCCGCCCCAGGCGACCGCGAAGCGCTTGAGGTCGAGCTTGAGCGCGCCGCGCTCGAGCGTTTCCTCGGTCGCCTGCGGCTCGCGCGCAAGCTCGGCGCGGCGAAACAGCGCGCTGATGCGCGCCAGCAGGTGCGGCAGGCTCACGTCCTTGGTGAGGTAGTCATCCGCGCCGAGGCGCAACCCGGAGACGATGTCGAAGTCGCTGTCGCGCGCGGTGAGGAAGATGATCGGCAGGGTGGCGGACTGCGCGCGCAGCTCGCGGCACAACGCAAAGCCGGCGTCCGCGTCGCCGCCGAGGCCGATGTCGATCACCGCCAGGTCGGGCAGGCGAGTGCGCATCGCCGCGAGCGCCTCCGCGCGGCCCGCGTAGTCGTTCACCTCGTAACCATGGCGGCGCAGCGCCTCGCTGTAGTTGGCGCGGATGGCCGGATCGTCCTCGACGATGGCGATGCGGCGGGACATGGCGGGCGACTATAGCCCATCGCCGGAGCGCCAGCGGCGCCTGCCACCGGATTGCCACAATTGCTCGGCACCTTTCCCGCACCGCGCAGCGGCCTCGCCAGCGCGGCGCCGTTCAATGCATGCACGGCGGCATTCACACGGGAGAGTTCGCATGCAACAGCAAGCCCCATCGACAGGCACCTGGCGGATCGGCTTCGACCTCGCCGCGTTCGTGATGCTGGCCACGATCGCAGGCATGGCGGCGGCGGTGACGCTGGCGAGCATCGCCCTCCTCCTCACCAGCGTCGTGTCGAGCACGCCGGGAAGCGGGGCGCCGCTCACGATTCCGAACTCACCCGCGAGCCAGACCACGCCGCCGGCGATCCCGCGCACGCCGTCGGCCGACCCGGCTACGCCGGCGACCGCGCCGGTCGAGCCAGCGAGGCTGCCGGGCGCACCGGCGGCGATCCCGACGTCGCCCGCAACGGATGTGGACGCACCCGAGGCTCCCAGCCTGGCGCCGGTCCTGCAAACCCAGCTGGCGCGCGTCACCGCCCCAGCGCCCTGAACCGCGGCGGCGAGCGCGGGACGCGGGGCCAGCTTCCTCCCTGGCCGCCCTCCCCGCTCGCCTGCTTCGGCTCAGAAGTTCGCGTAAGTCTTGACCAGGACCTGCGCCTTCTTGATGTCCTCCTCCGCATCGAGAGGAAACGCGACGTCCAGGTGAAGCACGCTGCCGCTCGATGAGCGGTCGATGCTGAGGCGCAGCCCGAAGCCGACATCCCTGAGCCACCCCGCGTTGACCGGGTTCTCATAGATGCCACCCCAGGCGCGGCCGACGTCGAAGAACACCGCGCCGCCGACGCGCACCAGCCGGAACGGATACCAATCGGTGTAGACGCGCTCCTCCACGGAAAACAGGGCGCGCTGGTCGCCGCTCTGGTAGCGCAGCGGATAGCCGCGCAGGCCGTTGTCGCCGCCGAGCAGCAGCTGGTCGGAGACGTACGGGTTCCTGACCGCGTCGGCCGACGCCGAGACGTAGAACACGTTGCGTGGCCCGTGCTGCAGGAAGTAGCGCGCATTGGCCACCAGGAACTGCCGCTCGCCGCGCCCGTCCGCGTTCTGCCCCGAGAAGGAGACTCCCGCGAGCAGGTCGCCGCCGTGGTCGAAGCGAAACCCCTTGTTCACCGCGCCGGAATACAGCCACAGCTCGCGCGTGGCGCCGAGAGAGGTCGAGCTGCGCCCGATCTGCAGGGACGCGCTCCATCCCAAGGCGAAGAACTCGGGACGCCCGATTTTCTGGCGATTGATGACTTTTACGTAGTTATCCTCGATCAGCTCGAAGCGCAGGAACGGGTAGGCGAGCGTCTGGTCCGCCGGCAGTTGTGCAGCCGGGACATAGGCCGGATCCGTGCGGTAGGCATCGTCCTGGTAGCCGAAGCCCACGCTGTAGCGCTGGACCCAGCCGTCGACCAGGCCCGTGGACCAGCCCGCATAGACCTCGCCCGCGCTCTGCTCGTGGCGGAACTGGGCGACGACCGCACTGTTGGTATAGAGCGAGTCGATCCGGTCGAAGGTGCCCGCCGACGCACCGAGCGCCCAGCGCGCATCCAGCGCATAGAACGGGCGGGCGAGCGAGATGGACTCGGCGGACCCGTCGCTGTTGGTCGCGGTGCGGTAGTTGAACGCCGTCCAGTTGCCAAACACCTGGTTGTGCTGGATCTCGAATTCACGCCCCGAGCGGTCCACCGACGAGCCGGTGGCGATGCTCACGCCAACGCCCGTGCCAAGGAAGTTCTTCTCCTCCAGCCACAGGCCGCTGGTATTGCTGCCGCCGCCGCGGCTGTAGGAGGCGCCGGGCTGCAGCGACCATGTGTCGCGCGTGCGCACCTCGATGTCGACGATCCCGCCGCGATATGCAACCGGCCGGATGGTGACGTCGTAGAGATAGGAGTTGCCGCGCAGCAGGCGCTCCGTTTCCTCCATCACGCGCTGCGAGACGCGCTCGCCGCTGCGAAACAGGAGCTGCCGCCGGATGACGCTCTGGCGCGTCTGGATATGCAGGACGTTCAGCAGGCGGTAGATGCCGAAGTTCTCCCGGGGATCCTCCATGTCGAAGATGTCCTGCGCATCGATGCGCACCGCGCCGATGACGGCGCCCGCCGCCTCGAGCTGGGCGAAGGACGGCAGCGTCTCGCCGTACTCTGCGGCCATCGCCCCATGCCCCAGGCAGGCGATGGCGGCGCAAGTCGAGAGGAGGAGGCGGCTGAGCTTATGCACAGTTTCCCGGGCACGGTGCGCGCGCCGGGGATACGGCATGGTGGCGAGCGACCGCGCGCGCAGTCAAGGCGGCGATTCGCGTGGCATCACGCGGGCGGTTTGCGCGAGTCCCTCGCGGCCTCCAGCAGCTTGCCGATGGCGCCCGGATCGGCAGGCAGCGCCTCTTCGAGGATCGCGATGCTGGCGTCGCGAGCCCGCGGAAAAGTGCGCAACGCGCTGGCGAGCAGCGCGTGTGCGTCGGTCTGCCTGCCTTCGAGCGCGAGCCATACGGCACGTCGCACGATCACGGCGTTGGACGGCCAGACGCGTGCCACGCGTCCGCTCAACGCGAGCTTGTCGGCAAGATCATTTCTGTCCAGCGACGCGCCGAGAAGGATCCACCGCTCGGCCACAGGAGCGAGCAGGCCGGCCCGCAGCGCGTGCATGGTCGCAGCGTCGCGGCGCACCTGCGCGGCGGGCGCCATTGTCATCGCCGTGCCGGTCACGCGCGTCGTGTCCAGGCGCACGTAGTCCCTGAGCAGGACGCCGAGCGCCAGCGCGAGCGCCGCAACGGCGGCAACGCCTCCGAGCCTGGCTGCCCGCGCGACCGCAAGCGGGGGCGGCGGCGGCGGCGCGCCAGCACCGATGAGCAACGCGGTCACGCCGAGGAAGTGGGCGCTCCACAGAGGAAACTCGATGAGCGAATGCAAAAGCCCGACGCCAACGGCCCCGCAGATCCACCAGAGCGCGGGGCTCGGTTGCGCGCGGTAGCGGCGCGCCAGCTTCACCGCCCACGAGGTCAGGGCCGCCAGCGCCAGCGCCGCGCCGATGAGTCCTGTCTCGGCAAGAAGCTGCAGCGGCAAGTTGTGCGGCGAATTCCAGACCTGCGCGATGCGCGTGAGGGATGGATCGAGCCCGGCTGCGAACGCGGCGCCGGCGAATTCCCCGACGCCGGCGCCGAGCAGCGGCGCCTCCGTGAACACGCGCAGCGCGGCGGCGAAGATCGCAAGCCGCGGCTCGCCTTCCTCCGGCGCGGGCCCGGCGAAGCGCTCGAGGAGGCCGCCGCCGCGGCCCATCTGCATGAGGCTGCCAAGCCACGGTACCGCGAGGTGCGCGAGCGCGATGGCGGCAGCGGCCGCGTAGGCGCCGCGCTTGAGCCGCCCTGCCGCCACGCGGTCCGGCAGGCGCGAGGCGAGGGGCGCGAGCAAAGCGAACCACAGCGCGTAAAGCAGGGCGCTGCGCGAACCCGACAGTGCGCTGGCGACGGCAATCAGGCCGAGCGCCGCGAGCGCCACCGCGGTGCGCAGCCGGGTGCGCAGCCACAGGTAGACCAGCGATGCCGCGCCCAGCGCGAGGTAGTTCGCGTATAGGTTGACCTGCGCGATGTTGCCGTAGGCACGGCGCCCGTGCAGCTCGGCGATCAGGTCCTCGAGAAACGCGGGCCGGCCGGCGTACTGGATCACGCCCGCCGCGGCATTCAGAAGTGCGCCAACGAGGACGAAGGCGGCGAGCGTCAGGGCCGCACGCTCAATTCCCAGCTGCGCGGCGAGCTGCGCGCCGAGCTGGACCATCAGCACCGCATAGAGCACGTAGAGCGCGGCCAGCAGCGACGTCTGTGGGTAAGCAAGTCCGCCGGCTGCCGCGCGCAGTGCGAGAAACAGTGCCAAGGCAACGAGCCACGGCGCCGGCGCAGGCAGCGCTGCATTCGCCACGAAGCTGCGGCTGGCGAGTAGCGTGAGGGCAGCGGCGGCGCCCAGCGCCGCCGCCAGCCACTCGGGGAAGAAGCTCAGGACGGGCTGCTGGTGATAGGGAACGAGAAACGGCAGCAGGCACAAACCGCCCGCGAGCAGCAGTGCGGTGTTCGGTGCGAAGCCTGGCTTCACTTAACGCGGCGCTGACCGCGCCGCCCGGCCCGCTACTTCGTTGCGGCGGGCTTTGGCGCCGGCTCGACCGAAATCGCCACTGCCTCGCGGTAGATCGCTTCGATCTGGTCGCCTTTCTTCACCACCTTGAAGTGGTCAGGATTCTGCACCTGCAGGTCCACGACGTTGCCTTTGGGTCCCTTCACCGTGATGGTCATCTTCTTGGGATTCACCGCCAGCACGTCGAGAATCGCCGTCACCTCACGCCCCACCGCGCCGCCCGGGCGCTCGCCCGCCGGCGCGCGCGCTGCGGCATCGCGCTCCGTCATTTCCCGGATGCCGGCCTTGGTCTTGAGCAGCTGCATCGTGAGTGCCTGGACGAAGCGCACCACGACCAGGTCGCCCAGCTCCACCTGGGCGAAGTTCCTGACCTCGTCGCCGGCCACCACGTCGAAGGACCTGCCCTTCGCGTCCCTGAGTGTGAGGGTACGCGTAGCCTTGTCGATCGCCACTACCTTGGCGGAGGCTTCGATGACGCGGACGGCGGCGGCCTTGCCGGCTTCGCTGGTAACCACTGCGGCGCCGGCCGTTGGCTTCTGCGCCATCGTGGGCGCAGCGGCAAACGCGAGCGCCAAGGCACAGGCGATGAGATTGAGTTTCATGATTTCTCCTGACATGCGTGAATGAGGATTGCGTGCGCGGATTGTGGCCGCGCGTCGCTGTTACTTCTTGCGCAGCTTGCGGATCGCCGCGAGCTGCGCCGCGAGCGATGCGACTTCGCTTTCCACCGCCGCGATCTCCTGCTTGTCGCGCGCTTTGGCGCGCGCCTCTTCCGCCTTCTTCAGCGCTTCCTCCGCCTTTGCAGCGTCGAGGTCCGCGCCGCGGATCGCGGTGTCGGCGAGCACCGTGATCGCCTTGGGCTGCACTTCGAGGATGCCGCCCGCGACGAAGATCAGCTGCTCCTCGCCGCCGCCCGCGGGCACGATGCGCACCGCGCCCGGCTTGATGCGCGTGATGAGCGGCGTGTGGCGCGGATAGATGCCCAGCTCGCCCGCCTCGCCGGGCAACACGACGAACTCGGCCTCGCCCGAGTAGATCGAGGCTTCGTTGCTGACGACGTCGACGTGGATGGTGGCGGCGGCCATGCTTATTGGAGCGTCTTCGCTTTTTCGAAGGCCTCCTCGATGGTGCCGACCATGTAGAACGCCTGCTCGGGCAGCTGGTCGCACTCGCCGTTGACGATCATCTTGAAGCCCTTGATGGTGTCCTTGAGCGACACGTACTTGCCGGGCGTCCCGGTGAAGTTCTGCGCCACGGTGAACGGCTGCGAGAGGAACCTCTGGATCTTGCGCGCGCGCGCCACCGCCAGCTTGTCCTCGGGCGCGAGCTCGTCCATGCCGAGGATGGCGATGATGTCGCGCAGCTCCTTGTAGCGCTGCAGCGTCGCCTGCACCGCGCGCGTGGTGCTGTAGTGCTCCTCGCCGATGGTGTTCGGGTCCACCTGGCGCGAGGTCGAATCGAGCGGATCCACCGCCGGGTAGATGCCGAGCGACGCGATGTCGCGCGACAGCACGACGGTCGCGTCGAGGTGGCCGAAGGTGGTCGCGGGCGACGGGTCGGTCAGGTCGTCCGCCGGCACGTACACCGCCTGGATCGAGGTGATCGAGCCGACCTTGGTCGAGGTGATGCGCTCCTGCAGCCGGCCCATTTCTTCGGCGAGCGTAGGCTGGTAGCCCACCGCGGAGGGCATGCGGCCGAGCAGCGCCGACACCTCGGTGCCCGCGAGCGTGAAGCGGTAGATGTTGTCGACGAAGAACAGGATGTCCTTGCCCTCGTCGCGGAAGCTCTCGGCCATGGTGAGGCCGGTGAGCGCGACGCGCAGGCGGTTGCCCGGCGGCTCGTTCATCTGGCCGAACACCATCGCCACCTTGGACTCGGTGAGGTTGTCCTTCTTCACCACGCCGGCTTCGATCATCTCGTGGTAGAAGTCGTTGCCCTCGCGCGTGCGTTCGCCCACGCCGGCGAACACCGACAGGCCCGCATGCTGCGTGGCGATGTTGTTGATGAGCTCCAGCATGTTCACGGTCTTGCCCACGCCCGCGCCGCCGAACAGGCCGATCTTGCCGCCCTTGGCGAACGGACAGATGAGGTCGATCACCTTGATGCCGGTCTCCAGCAGCTCCACCGAAGGCGAGAGCTCGTCGAACTTGGGCGCCGTCTGGTGGATCGAGCGCAGCTTGTCGGACTTGATCGGGCCGACCTCGTCGATCGGGCGACCGAGCACGTCCATGATGCGCCCCAGCGTGCCCAGCCCGACCGGCACCGAAATCGGCGCGCCGGTGGAGCGCACCTTCATGCCGCGGCGCAGGCCGTCGGAGGAGCCAAGCGCGATGCAGCGCACCACGCCGTCGCCGAGCTGCTGCTCGACTTCGAAGGTGAGGCCCTTCTCGGCGAGCCCGGAGTCGCCCGTGTCCTCGAGGATCAGCGCGTCGTAGATCCCGGGCATCGCATCGCGCGGAAACTCGATGTCGGTGACCGCGCCGATGCACTGCACGATGGTGCCTTGGGGTTTGCCTTGCGTCGTTGCCATGGTTCGCTTCCTTAAACGGCGGCCGCGCCGCCCACGATTTCAGAGAGTTCCTTGGTGATGCCGGCCTGGCGGTTCTTGTTGTAGATCAGCGTCAGCTCGTCGATGAGCGTGGTGGCGTTGTCCGAGGCAGCTTTCATCGCCACCATGCGCGCCGACTGCTCGGAGGCCATGTTCTCGGCCACTGCCTGGAAGATGATGGTCTCGATGTAGCGCGTCATCACCTGGTCGAGCACCGCCTTCGCCTCGGGCTCGTAGATGTAGTCCCACAGCGACTCGGGGGCGCCCATGCGCTCGCCGGCGAGCGGCAGCAGCTGCTCCATCACCGGCTCCTGCTTCATGGTGTTGATGAAGCGCGTATAGGCAATCATCACGCGGTCGAAGCGGTCGCCGCTGTAGCCGTCGAGCATCACCTTGACCGCGCCGATCAGCTTGTCCATCTGCGGCCGGTCGCCGAGCTGCACCGCCTGCGAAACGATGTGGCCGCCCAGTCGCTGCATGAAGCCCAGGCCCTTGTTGCCGATGCAGCAGACGTCGACTTCCTCGCCTTCGGCCTGCCAGGCTTTGTACTGGTTGAGCACCAGGCGCAGCAGGTTGGTGTTGAGCGCGCCGCACAGGCCCTTGTCGGTGGTGACCACGATCAGGCCGACGCGCTTCACGGTGTTGCGGTCCACCAGGAACGGATGCTTGTACTCGGGATTGGCGTAGCTGATGTTGGCGGCGACGTGGCGGATCTTCTCGCCGTAGGGCCGCGCCATGCGCATGCGCTCCTGCGCCTTGCGCATCTTCGAGGCCGCCACCATCTCCATCGCCTTGGTGATCTTGCGAGTGTTCTGCACACTCTTGATCTTCAGGCGAATCTCTTTAGTACCTGGCATTTCCTTTGCCTTTGTCTTCGCGCGCGTTGAACCGCACTACGTGTCGGTTCCAACGCGCGCAGCAGCTTCAGCGCGCTTCGCGCGTCTAGAAGCTGCCATTCTTCTTCCAGTCCTCGATCGCCGCCTTCAGCGCCTTCTCGTCGTCGCCGGCGAGATCCTTCTTGTCTTCCATGCGCTTGACGAGGTCCGCGTACTTGCCCTTCACGTAGTCGCGCATCGAGCGCTCGGCGGTAAGCGCCTTCTTCACCTCGATGTCGTCGAAGTAGCCGTTGTTCACCGCGAACAGGGTCAGCGCCATCTCCCAGACCTGCAGCGGCTGGTATTGCGGCTGCTTCATCAGCTCGGTCACCACCTTGCCGCGCTCGAGCTGCTTGCGGGTGGCTTCGTCCAGGTCGGAGGCGAACTGGGCAAAGGCCGCGAGCTCGCGGTACTGCGCGAGCGCGAGGCGCACGCCGCCGCCGGTGTCGCGGCGCTTCATGATCTTGGTCTGCGCCGCGCCGCCCACGCGCGACACCGAAATGCCGGCGTTGATCGCAGGCCGGATGCCGGCGTTGAACAGGTCGGTCTCGAGGAAGATCTGGCCGTCGGTGATCGAGATGACGTTGGTGGGCACGAAGGCCGTCACGTCGCCCGCCTGCGTCTCGATGACGGGCAGCGCGGTGAGCGAGCCAGTCTTGCCC
>DASWBP010000080.1:0-5356 GCA_036390555.1 Burkholderiales bacterium
CCCAGGACCGACGCGAAGGCGAGGGCGAGAAGGAATGCGGACAAGCGTTTGAGTTGAGTCATGATGACTTGCTCCTTGCTGTGGTTGACTGGGGTGCGCGCCGGGGCCGCCGCGACGGCACTGCGAGCCGCCGTTGCGCACCTGGCGAATGGCGCACTGTGCCCCGTTCGCCCCTGGAGTTCCGTTCGTCAGCGTACGCAGCAGGCGAGCATTGCGAATGCCGCCGCCGGCGAGCGCCGGCATGTGCGCTAGCGCACCGAGCGTTGCGTGCCGCAGGGGGACAATGTGGCAGACGCTCGGCGGACGGAGCGAGCGCGAATCGAGGAGCACTGCAATGACACTTGGAACAATCCTGCTGATCGTGCTGGTATTGGCGCTGCTGGGCGCGTTTCCCAGCTGGCCTCACAGCAAGAACTGGGGTTACGCACCCAGCGGCGTGCTGGGCGTGATCGTGATCGTGCTGCTGGTGCTGGTGCTCACGGGGCGCCTGTGATGCATCACGAGAACGGCGGGACGCTGCACGTACTGCCGGCGCTGCCGTATGCCCACGCGGCGCTGGAGCCGCACATCGATGCGCGCACCATGACGCTGCACCATGGCAAGCACCACGCGTCGTACGTGGACAACCTGAACGCCGCCCTTGCGGATTGCCCCGAGCTGCAGCATCGCTCGGCACTCTGGCTGCTGCTCAATGCGGGCGAAATCCCGGTGGCCGCACGCACGGCGGTACGCAACAATGCCGGCGGGCACCTGAACCACAGCCTGCTGTGGCGCGCGATGTCGCCCAGTGGCGGCGGCGAGCCGACCGGTGCGCTCGCCGACGCGATCAAGCGCGACTTCGGCAGTTTCACGCAGTTCAAGGCCCGCTTCGCCGAGGCAGGCAACAAGGTCTTCGGCTCCGGCTGGGTCTGGCTCGCGCGCGCGCAACGCGACGGCGGCAAGCTGCTGGTGAGCACCACCAGCGGACATGAGAATCCGCTGACGCAGGGCCAATTTCCGGTGCTGGTCAATGACGTCTGGGAACATGCCTATTACCTGAAGCACGAGAACCGGCGGCTCGATTACCTCAATGCCTGGTGGGCGATCGCCGACTGGGACGAGGCTGCGCGCCGCTACGAAATGTCCGGGAATGCGGCCGCGCAGTCATGGAAGTACGAGGACGGGCGTACGCTGGCCCCGGCGGGACCATGAGCTTCATTACGGAGGTACAACCGTGAACAACGAGTCGGTGAAGGAGTTCGACCGCGCCGGCAGCAGGATCGCCGCGGATTTCAGGGCCATGATCGCCGACAGCGAAGACCTGCTGAAGGCTGCAGCGACGATGTCGGGCGAAGGCCTGGCGGCGGCGCGGGCGAAGTTCGAGGCAAGAGTGTCGCGCGCCAGGATGGCGCTGGCGGACGCGTCGCAGCCGATGCTCGAGAAGACCCGGGAATCCGCAGCCGCCGCCAATGCCTACGTGCACGACAATCCATGGGCTGCGGTCGGCGTCGCAGCGACTGCCGGCCTGCTCGTGGGTCTTCTTGTTGCCAGGCGCTAGGCGCCCGGCGGCCATCGTTCATCGCGGAGGCCTTGCCATGCCCGGGTCGCGCTTCGCTGCGCTCGGCGTGCTCGCCGTCGCGGTGGGCTGCGCCGCCGCCCTCGACGCGCCGCCGGCTCCGGCGGCGCCGTCCGCCACGCCAGAGGTCGTGGCGCCCACGAACGTCAAGCCGATCCAGCCTGCGAAGTCCGCGCGCGAGGCTGCAAAGCCCGTACCTGCGCCAGCGCTGGACGTTGCAGCCCTGAAAGATCGCCTGCGCAGCACCGGCGCCTGCGGCGTGTTCACCAAGCTTGCGCTCAAGAACCAGATGGACGACCTGTTGCAGCAGTTCCGGGCACAGCACCAGAGCGGTGGCGCAGGCGGCGTCAACACGCTGCGGCAACCGTACGACATGCTGGTGCTGAAAGTGCTCGCCGTCGTCCAGGACGGCGATCCGTCGCTGGCGCGGATGATCTCGAACTCGCGCGAGGCGATCTGGGGGATCCTTGCCGACCCGGTGAAATTCAATGCGCTCGCCTGACCGAAGGAGAACTATCGTGTCGATCCATGCCTGGGCTTCGGCCCTGCTGTTTCCGTTCGCCGCGCTCGTCGCAGCGCCGGCGCCGGCTGCGGACGACCCCGCGCTGCTGAAGGACCTGACCGCGGTCCTGATGCTGCTGGCCATGCCGTGCGGTGAAGTGGTCAGCGCCAAACGGCAAGCCGAAAACGACCACATCGCGTCCTGCAAGGACGGCAGCCGCTACCGGGTCTTCGTCAACGCCGCGGGCCGCGCCACCGCGCAAAAGCTCTGACAGTGGGCGCTGTCGCACCGAGCAGCCGGACTGGAAGTGCGACAGTGCGGCTTCACACAAAGGACCTACTCATGAACAGCATCGTCTACATCGTCGGCGCGGTCGTCATCATCGTCGCGCTCCTGTCCTTCCTCGGCCTGCGCTGAACGCAGCCGGCTTCTAGCGCTCCCCGGGGCTGCGGGCGGCGTGCAGCCGCTGCAGCTCCGCGATGACCTGCGCGACCGCCTGCTTGCGCACCGCGGCGGGTTCGTGCGATCCCGGATTGCGCCGCTCCTCGCTGCTCTCCAATTTCGCGAGCTTGTCGAACAGCGCCAGGGCCCGGGGCGCATCGTAGCCGGCGGCAAAGAAGATCGCCGCCCCCAGCCGGTCCGCCTCGCGCTCCTGCAGGCGCGCCTTCGGCTGGAACGCCAATGCATAGGAATCCTGCGCGAGAAACTCGCGCAGCGCCGCGCTCGCGGTGGGCAGCTTCTCGCGTCCGGCTACTTCCGCCATGAATGAGAGCTTCTCCAGGCCATGCCCGGCGAGAACGTGCGCCGCTTCATGGGCGAGGACCAGGGCCAGCTCCGCGTCGCCGAGCTGCAGCCGGCGCACGAACTTCGCGTCCAGGAGGATGGTCTGTCCCGGGAACGCCGCCGCGCCGTGGCCGAAATCCTCGATCAGGATGGCCCTCCAGGTCGCGCCGGCATAGCGCCCATCGACGGCGGCCACTGCCGCGCCCACGGCCGCCATGACCGCGTCGACGCGGGCGTTCAACACGGGATCCCGGTCCACCGTGCGGTCCTTGAGCGCCTGGCGCACGTAGCTCGAAGCCAGCGCGCGCCACGCAGCGGCGGCCTCGCTTTCCGGATAAGCCTGGGCGAAGCAGTTCACACTGAGAAGCAGCAGCGCCGCCGCCACCCCGGTCCTCATGGCTATCCTCCCCGTGCCCGCAAGCTCCCGCCTCTCCAGGCGGGATACCGCCGCAGCCCGAGTATGGGGCGGCGGCCCGCAAGCCACAATGGGGCGGTCTTGTCTGTGCGCTGGCGCACCCAGCGCGCGTCATTCCGACTGCAGGGCGACGCCGAACACGCGCTTCTTGAGCTCGGCGAGGCGGTCGCGCAGCGCGGCCGCCTTCTCGAACTCGAGGTTGCGCGCGTGCGCGACCATCTCCTTCTCCAGGCGCCGGATCTCGCGCGCCACCTGCTTCTCGCCCATCGCCTCGTAGCGCGCTTCCTCCTGCGCGGCCTTGCGCTCCGCCGCCGCGCCGCCGGCGTCGTAAACGCCGTCGATCAGGTCCTTGATGCGCTTGGTGACGCCGATCGGCGTGATCTTGTGCTGCTCGTTGTAGGCGAGCTGCTTGTTGCGCCGCCGCTCAGTCTCGCCGATCGCGCGCTTCATCGAATCAGTCATCACGTCGCCATAGAGGATGGCCGAGCCGTTCAGGTGCCGCGCCGCGCGGCCGATGGTCTGGATGAGCGAGCGCTCCGAGCGCAGGAAGCCCTCCTTGTCCGCGTCGAGGATCGCCACCAGCGACACTTCCGGCAGGTCCAGGCCCTCGCGCAGCAGGTTGATGCCGACCAGAACGTCGAACTCGCCCAGGCGCAGGTCGCGGATGATCTCCACGCGCTCCACCGTGTCCACCTCCGAGTGCAGGTAGCGCACCTTGACGCCGTGCTCGGCGAGGTACTCGGTCAGCTCCTCGGCCATGCGCTTGGTGAGCGTCGTCACGAGCACGCGCTCCTTCAGCTCGACGCGCGCGCGGATCTCCGAGAGCAGGTCGTCCACCTGCGTCGCCGCCGGACGCACCGTCACCTGCGGGTCCACCAGCCCGGTCGGGCGCACCACCTGCTCCACCACCTGCGCCGACTTCCCGCGCTCGTACTCCGCCGGCGTCGCGGACACGAAGACGGTCTGGCGCACCACCTTCTCGAACTCGTCGAAGCGCAGCGGCCGGTTGTCCAGCGCCGACGGCAGGCGAAAGCCGTACTCGACCAGGTTCTCCTTGCGCGAGCGGTCGCCCTTGTACATCCCGCCCAGCTGACCGATCGTGACGTGGCTCTCGTCGATGAACATCAGCGCATCCGGCGGCAGGTAGTCGATCAGCGTCGGTGGCGGCTCCCCCGGCTTGCGGCCGGAGAGGTGGCGCGAGTAGTTCTCGATGCCCTTGCAGAACCCCAGCTCGGCGAGCATCTCCAGGTCGAAGCGCGTGCGCTGCTCGATCCTCTGCGCCTCTACCAGGCGCCCCGCCTTCTGGAAGAAGTCGATCCTCTCGCGCAGCTCCGCCTTGATCGCCTCGATGGCGCGCAGCGTCGTCTCGCGCGGGGTGACGTAGTGGCTCGAGGGGTAGACGGTGAAGCGCGCGAGCGCGTGCAGCACGCGCCCCGTGAGCGGGTCGAAGACCTGCAGGCGCTCGATGGCGTCCTCGGCGAGCGTGATGCGCAGCGCGTGCTCGGCGTGCTCCGCCGGGAAGACGTCGATGACGTCGCCGCGCACGCGGAAGGTGCCGCGATGGAAGTCGAGATCGTTCCTTTCGTACTGCATCGCCACCAGGCGGGCGATCACCTCGCGCTGAGAGCTCTTCTCGCCCTCGCGCAGGTGCAGGATCATGCCGTGGTACTCCGAAGGGTCGCCGATGCCGTAGATCGCCGACACCGTGGCGACGATCACGCAGTCGCGCCGCTCGAGCAGCGACTTGGTGGCCGACAGGCGCATCTGCTCGATGTGCTCGTTGATCGAGGAGTCCTTCTCGATGTAGAGGTCGCGCGCCGGCACGTAGGCTTCCGGCTGGTAGTAGTCGTAATAGGAGACGAAGTACTCGACCGCGTTCTCGGGGAAGAACTCGCGGAACTCGGCGTACAGCTGCGCCGCCAGCGTCTTGTTGGGCGCGAGCACCAGCGCCGGCCGGGAAAGGCGCGCGATGACATGGGCCATGGTGTAGGTCTTGCCCGACCCGGTGACGCCCAGCAGCGTCTGGAACGCCAGGCCGTCGCGCACCCCCTCCGCCAGCTGCTCGATCGCCTCCGGCTGGTCGCCCGACGGCGCGAACGGC
>DASWBP010000081.1:0-4961 GCA_036390555.1 Burkholderiales bacterium
ACGTCGGCGTGCAGGTAGCCGAGGAAATGCTGAAGAAGCATCAGGTGGACATCATGTCCGGCATCATCTGGTCGAACGTGATGATGGCCGTGGTGCCGGTGGTCACGGGCGCCGGCAAGGTGATGGTCGGCACCAACGCAGGCGCGAGCCCTCTCGCCGGCAAGGCCTGCCACCCGCAGTACTTCTCCACCTCGTGGAACAACGACCAGACGCCCGAGGCGATGGGCAAGTTCATGCAGGAGCAGGGCATCAACGACGTCTACGTGCTCGCGCCCAACTACCAGGCGGGCAAGGACATGGTTGCGGGCTTCAAGCGCTACTTCAAGGGACGCATCGTCGAGGAGATCTACACCAAGCCCGGCCAGCCCGACTACCAGGCGGAAATCACGCAACTGCGCTCCAAGAACCCGAAGGCGACGTTCGTCTTCTACCCGGGCGGCATGGGCATCCAGTTCGTGCGCCAGTACGCGCAGGCGGGCCTGCGCGAGCGCATCCCACTGTACTCGGTGTTCACGGTGGACGAGACCACGCTGCCCGCGCTCAAGGACGCCGCGTCGGGCGTGTGGGAGGCGAAGTTCTGGAGCCCAGACCTGAAGATGCCGGCGAGCGAGAAATACGTCGCCTACTTCCGCAAGAAGTACGGCTACACGCCTTCCTTCTACGGCGCGCAGAGTTACGACGGCATGTTCCTGATCGACGCCGCAGTGCGCGCGAACAAGGGCAGCCTCAAGGACACCAAGGCCGTGGTCATGGCGATGCGCAAGGCCAAGTACGACTCGATCCGCGGGCCGTTCCAGTGGAACGTGAACCAGCATCCGATTCAGGATTTCTACCTGCTCAAGGGGATCTCGCGCCCCAATGGGGAGGTCGACATGCTCATCCAGCGCAAAGTGTTCGAGAAGCACAAGGACGCGTACTACCAGGACTGCAAGATGCCCTGGTGAGCGCGGGCGCTCGAGCCTAGCCGAGGGGCGCGGCCGCACGTCGCGCCCTTCTCTTTTGTGAACTGGATTCTCCTCTTCGAGCAGGCCCTCAACGGGCTGCAACTGGGCACCACGCTGTTCCTGATGGCCGCGGGACTGACGCTGGTGTTCGGCATCATGAACCTCGTCAACCTGGCGCATGGCTCGCTGTACATGATCGGCGCCTACCTGATGGTCGCCGCTGTGCAGTGGACGGGCTCCTATCCCCTCAGCATCTTGCTCGCGCTGCTCGGCACGCTCGCGGTGGGCATGCTGGTGGAAGTGATCGCGTTGCGCACGCTCTACGAGCGCGACCACCTCGACCAGGTACTCGCCACTTTCGGCCTGATCCTGTTCTTCAACGAGCTGGTGGCGATCATCTGGGGCCGCACGGCGCTGTTCACCGCGCTGCCGCCGTACCTGCAGGGTCACATCGAGATCGTGCCGGGGTCGATCTTTCCCCTGTACCGCCTGGTGGTGATTTTCGTTGGCCTCGCGGTCGCCGCGGGGCTGTGGTACGTGGTGGCGAGGACGCGCTTGGGGATGCTGGTGCGCGCCGGCGCCTCCAACCGCACCATGGTGGCCGCGCTCGGCGTCAACATCCGCCTCCTCTACACGATCGTCTTCGGCTTCGGCGCGGCGCTCGCCGGCCTCGCCGGCCTGATGGCAGGCCCGATCTACGCGGTGCAGCCGGGCATGGGCGAGCTGATCCTCATCCAGGTGTTCGTGGTGATCGTCATTGGCGGCATCGGCTCGATCCGCGGGGCGCTGGTCGGCGCGCTGGTGGTTGGCATGGTGGATACGATGGGGCGCGCGTTCCTCAAGCCGTTGCTCGGCCATTTCATCTCGCCGCCCGCGGCGGAAGCGGCCGGGCCGGCGCTCGCCTCGATGCTCATCTACCTGCTGATGGCGGTGGTTCTCGCGCTGCGCCCGGCAGGACTGTTCCCGGCAAAGAGCGGCTAGGAAGCCTCCGATGCGCGCGCGCACCCTGATCCTCGGCGTCTGCGTGCTGCTGCTGCTCCTCGTGCCGCTGCTCGCGACCTGGATCGGCCAGACCTACTACATCGACCTGGTGCGGCGCGTGATGATCTTCGCCATCGCCGCGGTGAGCCTCAACCTGATCCTCGGCTACGGCGGACTGGTGTCCTTCGGCCATGCCGCCTATCTCGGCGTGGGTGGCTATTCGGTCGGCATCCTCGCCTTCTACGGCATCCACAACGGCTGGCTGCAATGGGGCGTGGCGATCCTCGCCTCGGCGCTGGTGGCGCTTGCCATCGGCGCCATCTCGGTGCGCACGCGCGGCATCTACTTCATCATGATCACGCTCGCCTTCACGCAGATGCTCTATTACCTGGGCATCTCGGTGGAGGAGTACGGTGGCGACGACGGCATGCGGCTGAAGGTGAAGAGCCAGTTCTCCGGTCTCGTCGACCTCGCCGACCCGGTGACGTTCTACTACGTGGTGCTGGTTCTGTTGCTGTCGTGCATGTATTTCGTGCACCGGCTCGTCGGCTCGCGCTTCGGCATGGTGCTGCGCGCCGCAAAGTCGAACGAAGCGCGCTCGCGCGCGATCGGCTTCTCGCCCTACCCCTACCACCTCGCCGCCTTCGTCATCGCGGGCGCCATGTGCGGCCTCGCGGGCGCGCTGCTCGCCAACCACACCGCTTACATCGCGCCCGCGTTCATGGATTGGACGCGCTCGGGCGAGATCATGTTCATGGTGATCCTCGGCGGCATGGCGACGACGCCAGGTCCGGCGCTCGGCGCCTTCGCGCTCCTCGTGGTGGAGGACCTGCTCGCCGGCTGGACGCAGCACTGGCAGGTGATCCTCGGGCCGCTGCTCGTGCTGTGCGTGCTGTTCTTCAAGCGCGGGCTGGCTGGACTGCTACCGGGGAGCAAGGATGGCTAGCGCGATCCTGGAAGTGCGCGACCTGCGCAAGTCCTTCGGCGCGCTCGCCGCCACCGACGGCGTGAGCTTCGAGCTGCGCGAGGGCGAGACGCACGCCATCATCGGCCCGAACGGCGCCGGCAAGACCACGCTCATCAGCCAGCTCGCGGGCAACCTGCGCCCCGACTCGGGGCACATCCGCTTCGCGGGCGAGGACGTCACGCACCTCTCGGCCCCGGCGCGCGCGCACAAGGGCTTCGCGCGCTCCTTCCAGATCACGTCCATCTACCGCGACTTCACCGCCCTCGACAACGTCGCGCTCGCGGTGCAGGCGCACGCCGGGCACAGCTTCCGCTTCTGGAAGCCGGCGCGCGAGGAGCGCTCGCTGCGCGAGCCCGCGCGCGCGATGCTCGAGGAAGTGGGCCTCGGCGCGCGCGCCGACGTGCTCGCCGCAAACCTCGCGCACGGCGAGCAGCGCCAGCTCGAGGTGGCAATGGCGCTCGCCACGCGCCCGCGCTTGCTGCTGCTGGACGAGCCGGTGGCCGGCATGGGACTGGAGGAATCGCAACGCATGGTGCAGTTTCTGCGCAACCTGAAGGGCAAGCGCAGCATCATCCTCGTGGAGCACGACATGGATGCCGTGTTCACGCTCGCCGACCGCGTGTCGGTGCTGGTCTACGGCCGCATCATCGCGAGCGGCTCGCCCCAGGAGATGCGCGCCAGCCCCGAAGTGCGGCGCGCCTACCTCGGCGAGGAGGCCTGATGCTCAGGGTCGAAGGCCTCGAGACCGCCTACGGAGTGTCGCAGGTGCTGTTCGGCGTGTCCTTCGACATCGCACAAGGCGAAGTGGTGACGCTGCTCGGACGCAATGGCATGGGCAAGACCACCACCGTGCTCTCGGTCATGGGCGTCGTGCCGCCCAGGGCTGGCAGCGTGCGCATGGGCGGTACGCTGATCTCCGGCCTGCCCTCCTATCGCGTGGCGAAGGCGGGCCTCGGCCTGGTGCCCGAAGGCAGGCAGGTGTTTCCCAACCTCACGGTGCGCGAGAACCTCGTCGCCACCGCCGCCAACCGCAGTGCGAGCGCCTCGCCCTGGACGCTGGAGCGCGTCTACCGCTTCTTCCCGAACCTGCAGGAACGGCAGCGGCACTACGGCAACCAGCTCTCCGGCGGCGAGCAGCAGATGCTCGCCATCGGCCGCGCGCTGATGACCAATCCGAAGCTGCTGATCCTCGACGAGGCCACCGAAGGCCTCGCGCCGCTGGTGCGCGCCGAGATCTACCGCTCGATCGCGCAATTGAAGGCCGAGGGGCTCGCCATCCTCGTCATCGACAAGGACGTGGCCGCGCTCACGCGCGTCGCCGACCGGCACTACGTGCTGGAGAAGGGGCGCGTGGTGTGGAGCGGCAGCAGCGCCGCGCTGGGCGACAATCGCGACGTGCAGCACCGTTATCTCGGCATCTAGCGCCTGATGAGCGCGACACGTGGCGGCTGACCCATGATCAGTGCGGAGCAGAACGAGCTGATGACGCGCGTCGGCAGGGGCACGCCCTGCGGGCGGTTGCTGCGCCGCTACTGGCAGCCGGTGGCGCTTGCCGACGAGCTCGCCAACGACCGGCCGGTGAAGGCGGTGCGCGTGTTCGGCGAGGATCTGGTCCTCTACAAGGCGGGCGCGGGCTACGCGCTGATGCAGCGCCACTGCCCGCATCGCGGCGCAGACCTCGCCTACGGGCGCCTCGAGCCCGACGGCCTGCGCTGCTCCTTCCACGGCTGGAAGTTCGACGCGGCCGGCAAGTGCGTGCAGACGCCCGCCGAGCCCGAAGGCAGCCGCATGTGCGAGCAGATCCGCACCGCCGCCTACCCGGTGGTCGAGAAGAGCGGCATCCTCTTTGCGTACCTCGGCGCGGGCGCCCCGCCCGCCTTCCCGCGCTTTGACTGCTTCGTCGCGCCCGAGGCCTACACGTTCGCCTTCAAGGGCTATTGGGACTGCAACTGGCTGCAGGCGCTGGAAGTCGGCATCGACCCCGCGCATGCTTCATGGCTGCACAAGTACTTCGAGGACGAAGACCCGGCGGCGAACTACGGCAAGCAGTTCCGCGGCACGCCCGCCGA
>DASWBP010000082.1:0-5130 GCA_036390555.1 Burkholderiales bacterium
TCGAGCGCCTCCTGCGCAGAGGAAAACGAGCTGTAGGCGATGCCTTCGCGGCCGAGCGCCTTCTCGAACACCCAGCGGATGGAACGGTCGTCGTCGACGATCCAGACAGGCTTCATGCCAGCGGCAAGATGACCCTGAACACGGTGCGGCCGGGGCGGCTGTCGCACTCGATCACGCCCCGGTGGTAGTGGATGAAGGTCTGCGCGAGTGAAAGTCCCAGGCCGCTTCCGCCATCCCGCCCCGACACCAGGGGATTGAATATCCTTTCCCGGATGTCCTCGGGGACACCGGGCCCGTCGTCGATCACTTGCAATTCTAGTGCCAGCTTGTGGCGCTGCCGCAGCAGCGTCACCTGGCGCAGGGCGCGCGTGCGCAGCGTGATCGTGCCACCGCGCGCCCGCCCGTTCCTGCCCGCGGTCAGCGCCTGCGCTGCATTGCGCACCACGTTGAGCAGCGCCTGGATCAGCTGCTCCTTGTCGCCGACCAGGTCTGGCAGGCTCGGGTCATAGTCGCGCACGATGGCGACGCCGCTCGCGAACTCGGCGAGCACCAGGCTCCTGACGCGCTCGAGCACCTCGTGGATGCCCAGTGGCGCGAGACGCGGTGCACGGTGCGGGGTAAGCAGGCGGTCCACGAGCGACTGCAGGCGGTCGGCCTCCTTGATGATCACCTGCGTGTACTCGCGCAGCTCCGGCCGGTCGAGCTCGCGCTCCAGCAACTGGGCGGAACCGCGCAGCCCGCCCAGCGGGTTCTTGATCTCGTGGGCGAGGTTGCGAATCAGCTCGCGGCTTGCCTGCTGCTCGCCGATCGCGCGCTCCTCGCGCGCGAGGCGCAGCTGCTGCTCCAGCGGCCGCAGCTCGGCAAGCAGCGGCGTTTCGGGCACGTCGATGCGCGTGAGCGTGCAGGAGAGCTGCAGCGGCTCCCGCCCCGGGCGCAGGTAGTCGACGTTCTGCGCGCTGTAGTCCCAGTGCGTGGCGAGCGCCTCGCTGAGCGTCTTCTCCAGCGCCACCGCATCGGCAAACAGCGGCAGGAACGGCTGGCCGACCAGGCTCCGGGCGGGGGTTTCCAGCAGGTTTTCCGCGGCCTGGTTCGCATAGCGCGCCACAAAGCGCTCATCGAGCACGACCACGGCGGTCGCGAGGTACCCCAGCCCGGTGAAATTGGCGGCCATGGCTCAGGCCGGGGTACTTACCGATTCAGGTTGGCGAGCTCGCGCTGAAGCGATTCGACGTTCTTCTCGTGGCGCTCCACGTTGTCCTTGTACGGCTGCAGCCGCTCGAGCACCCGCGCGTAGTTGCGCTCGTCGCCGTAGCGCACCGCCTCCTGCGCGGAGAGATCCTTGCGCGCCTGGTCTAGCAGCTTCTGCTCCTGCGCAAGCTCGCGCTCGAGGATGTCCCGCTGGCGCGCCTTGGCAGCCGCGCGCGCATTGGCGTCTTCCTTCGGGAACGTCGTCGGCCCCTTGGCGGCCGGCTTGGCGTTCGGCGTCACCGCGGGCACCACCTGCACGCGCGATTGCTGCACCACCCTGCAATTCTTGCCGACGGTGTCCGTCTTCTGGTTGGTGACAGTGGTGCGGCCTTCCGTGTCCTTGCAGCTCCAGATCGTCACTTCCTGCTGCGCCTGCGCATGCCCGGCGGCAAGCGCGAGGCAGATTCCAGAGATGGCGAGCGAGCGGCGCATGATCGGCAAAATACCAGAAAAAACAAGGGGACGGGCAAGCCCGTCCCCTCATCAACGCAGCTGCGCGCAACGCGTTTACGACGAGTAGTACATGTCGAATTCGACCGGGTGCGTCGTCATGCGGAAGCGCGTGAGTTCTTCCTCCTTGAGCGCCATGTAGGACTCGAGGAAGTCCTCGGAGAACACGCCGCCCTTGGTGAGGAACGCGTGGTCTTTTTCGAGGTTCAACAGCGCCTCTTCGAGCGAAGCGCACACATGCGGCACCTTGGCGGCTTCCTCGGGCGGCAGGTCGTACATGTTCTTGTCGATCGGATCGCCCGGGTGGATCTTGTTCTGTACGCCGTCCAGGCCCGCCATCAGCATCGCCGCAAATGCCAGATAGGAGTTGGCGGTCGGGTCGGGGAAGCGCACTTCCACGCGCCGCGCCTTCGGGTTCGACACGTACGGAATGCGGCAGGACGCGGAGCGGTTCTTCGCCGAATACGCGAGGTTGATCGGCGCCTCGAAGCCCGGCACCAGGCGCTTGTAGCTGTTGGTGCCCGGGTTGGTGATCGCATTGAGCGCCTTGGCGTGCTTGATGATGCCGCCGATGTAGTAGAGCGCGAACTCGGAAAGCCCCGAGTAGCCGTTACCGGCGAACAGGTTCTGCCCGCCCTTCCACACCGACTGGTGCACATGCATGCCCGAGCCGTTGTCGCCGACAATGGGCTTGGGCATGAAGGTCGCGGTCTTGCCGTAGGACGCGGCGACGTTCCACACCGTGTACTTGAGGATCTGCATCCAGTCGGCGCGCTGCACGAGCGGCGCGAAGCGCGTGCCGATCTCGCACTGGCCCGCGGAGGCCACTTCGTGGTGGTGCACCTCGACTTCCACGCCCTGCTGCTCGAGCGCAAGCGACATGGCGTTGCGGATGTCCATCAGCGTGTCCTGCGGCGGCACGGGGAAGTAGCCACCCTTCACCGGCGCGCGGTGGCCCATGTTGCCCGACTCATAGTCGATCCCGGTGGACCAGGGCGCCTCCTCCGACTTGATCTTCACGAAGCAGCCGGACATGTCCACGTTCCACGTGACGCCGTCGAAGATGAAGAACTCGGGCTCGGGGCCGAAGTAGGCGACGTCGCCCAGCCCGGTGGACTTGAGGTAGGCCTCGGCACGGCGCGCGATGCCGCGCGGGCAACGGTCGTAGGGCTTGCCGTCGGTCGGCTCGTAGACGTCGCAGTTGATGTTGAGCACGGCCTCGTCGGCGAAGGGGTCCATGCGCGCGGTGCTCGGGTCTGGCATCAGCAGCATGTCGGAAGCCTGGATGCCCTTCCAGCCTGCGATCGAGGAGCCGTCGAAGGCATGGCCTGCCTCGAACTTCTCCTTGGTGAAGTGCCGGATCGGCACCTGCACGTGCTGCTCCTTGCCGCGCGTGTCCGTGAAGCGGAAGTCGACGAACTTGACCTCCTTCTCTTTCGCCAGCTTCAAGACGTCATCAGCCGTCATGGCCATCTTCAAATCTCCTGAGTAGGTGCCGAATGAATTGGGTGCAAATGAGGATTGCGGCCGCTCCGGCGGCCGGACGCGTCGCATGCAGCAGGTTCCATGCCACGAGGCGGCCTCCCCGGTTCCGCCTCTGCCGCGACGGGATTCGGCGAAATTCTAATTCAAGGATCGGCACGATGTTGGTGCATTTGCAGCCCCGAAGCACCGCCTTGGTGCCATGGATGCACCGCGTTAGCCGTTCCTATAATGCACAGCACCATGACCACAACCCCCGAGATCTCCGAGATCCGGAAGGCAGCTGCCGAGCGAGGCAGGCAGACCAACCTGCCCTACGCCGGCGCGCTCACCCCGGCGGAGGCGCACCGGCTCATGCAGGCTGGGGCGAAGCTGGTGGACGTGCGCACGAAGCCCGAGGTGCTGTACGTGGGCCGCGTGCCGGGGTCTGTTTTCATCGAGTGGCAAACCTACCCCGGCAATGCGCTCAACCCGGCGTTCGTCGAGGAGTTGGCGCAAGCGGCCGGGCCCGGCGAGACGCTCATGTTCCTGTGCCGGTCAGGCCACCGATCGCATCACGCGGCGGCGGCAGCAACGCAGGCGGGCTGGACGGACTGCTACAACGTGCTCGAGGGCTTCGAAGGCGACCGCGATGCCCAGCAGCACCGCGGCACCGTCAACGGCTGGCGCAAGGCCGGCCTTCCATGGGCCCAGGGCTAGCCAGTGGTCCAGCTAACCAGGCCGCTCCAGGCGGTCGCGAGAACCGCGATGCCGAAGGCGATCCGGTACCAGGCGAACGGCCGGAAGTCGTGCGTGGCGACGTAGCGCACCAGCCAGCGGATGACGATGAAGGCCGACACGAAAGAGGCGGCCAGGCCCACACCGAGCATGCCGAGGTCGTCGGCCGAAAACAGGCTCCGGTTGCTCCACAGGTCGTAGGCGCCCGCCGCCACCAGCGTCGGCACGGCGAGAAAGAACGAGAACTCGGTCGCCGCGCGCCGCGACAGGCCGAACAGCATGCCGCCGATGATGGTGGCGCCCGAGCGCGAGGTGCCGGGGATGAGCGCGAAGCACTGTGCGAGACCGACCTTGAGTGCGTCGCGCCAGGTCATCGCGCGCGTGTCCTCCACGCGCGGCACATAGCGGCGCCTCTCGACGAAGAGGATCACGAGCCCGCCGGCGATGAAAGCGAGCGCCACCGGGACGGCGTGAAACAGGTACGCCTTGATGTGCTTGGCGAAGAGGTAGCCGAGCGCCGCCGCGGGCACGAAGGCGACCGCAAGGTTGCGGTACAGGGCTGGGTCGATCCTGAAGAAGCGCGCGCGGTACTCCCAGACCACGGCGAGCATCGCGCCGGTCTGGATGGCGACGTTGAACACCTTGCCGCGCTCGTCGTTGAAGTCGAGCAGCTCCGCGGCGAGGATCAGGTGCCCGGTGCTCGACACCGGCAGGAACTCGGTCAGGCCCTCGACGATGCCGAGGATCAGCGCATGCATGAGGTCGGTCGTCATCGGCCCTGCACCGCGAGCGCGCCGGCGCGCTCGAGAAACGCGCGGATCGACGGCCAGAACAATGGGTGCGCGTCCGTGCCGTTGTGGTTCGCACCGCTGAGAAGTGCCTTCTTCTTGGGCCCGCCCCAGGCCGCAAAGAGCCGCTCGCCATGCTCGGGCGGGATGACCTCGTCATGTTCCGCCACGAGACAAAGCAGCGGCGTGGCGAGGCGCGGCGCGCGCTCGATAGAGTCAAAGCGGTGCTTGAGCATCCAGTCCACGGGCAGGTACCAGTAGTATCGCTTGGCCACCGCCGCGAGGCTGTCGAACGGCGTGGCGAGGATCACGCCGGCGAGCGGCCGCTCGGCGGCGAGCGCCACCGCCACGCCGCTACCCAGGCTGCGACCGAAGGCGTAGACGCGCCTGGCGTCGACGCCCGGCAGCGTGAGCGCATGGTCGTAAAGCGCCAACGCATCTGCGA
>DASWBP010000083.1:0-3461 GCA_036390555.1 Burkholderiales bacterium
CCGAAATCGCCGTGCCGGCGCTACCGGCCGTGTTGCGGGACGGCCGGTAGGTGTGGTCGCGGCCGGTTGCGCGCCCGGCGCCAGGCGGCTGGGGTCGTGCCCAACTCGCGCTTGAATGCGCGGTTGAACGCCGCCTCGGAATCGTAGCCGACGTCAGCGGCGACGGAGGCGACGTTGCGGTTGCCCGAGCGCAGAAGATTTGCGGCGAGCTGGAGGCGCCAGCGGGTCAGATACTGCATGAGTGGCTGACCGATCAGGCCGGTGAACCGCTCAGCGAGTGCGGAGCGCGACAATCCGACCGCGCCTGCCAGTTCCTCCACCGTCCACGGGTGGGCCGGCTTCGAGTGGATCAGCGCGAGCGTCTTCCCCACGAACCGGTCGCGCAGCCCGGCGAGCCAGCCGGTCTGCTCCGCGGGCAGGCCTTCGATGTAGCGGCGGATCGCCTCGACGAACATCAGCTCCGAAAGCTTCGCCAGCATGGTGCCCGCCCCGGCGCGCTGGGCGGCGGACTCGGCGATGCTGAAACGGATGGAGGAAGTCAGCCACTGCGCGCCGGGACCCTCGCGCATGTTGACGACCATGACGCGCGGCAGCGCCGCGAGGACCGTGTCGAACAGCGAGGAGTCGCAGGCGAGATATCCGCACACCATCCGCGTCACCGCGCCGCCCCCGCCGTGTCGCACTTGTGGCACGTCGTCGGGACCGCGCTGCACGACCAGATGCGCGCCGTCGGCGCGCGGCCGGGAAAGATCGCTGCCCAGGGCATGCGCCTCCCCGCTCGGGATGATCACGAGGTCTCCGGCGTGCGCGGACATCGGCGCGGAGCCGGGCAACGCCACCTCGACCGTCCCCTCCGTCAGCAGGTGATAGATCACGATGTGCTGGGCATCCGGCAGCTGCTCGATGCACACCTCGACGCCAGAGGGCTCTCCGATGCACCAGGGCGCGGTGAACTCGGCGTCCATGAAGACGGCGCCCGTGAGCCGCACGATTCTCAACACGTCGGAAAGCGCGTCCAATCAGCCCCCCTGCGGCAATTCCGGCGTCCCGCGCAAGAGATCCGGCGGATCGGTCATGGGCGGGCGCCGAGGCGCAATTGATACTAGCACCCCATGGCGCGGCCGACCAAGACCGGTTGCGCTCAACCCACCAACCACCTGAGAGGAGACGCACCATGCAAGTCACGCAACAGCAGCAGAAGGGCGATGCCGGGCGCTACGCCAAGTGCATCGAAGTTTCGAAGCGCGTCCGTTTCGACATCGACCGCGACGTCATCCGCGGCCGCCGGTTCGATTTTTCCAAGAAGTTCCTGCCGGACGGCATTTCCAAGGTCAACGAGCTCGAGTTCCTCGCCGCGGACGAGCGGCGCCAGCTCTCCCAGATCCAGGGCCGCACCTACGCCAACATGTTCGGGCTGGTGGAGCGCTTCATCGGGCCCAAGATCCTGGAGGTGAGCCGCGAGCACTGGCTCGGCGACCAGACGAAGTTCGAGGCGCTGGTGCGCTTTACCGACGAGGAGCTGAAGCATCAGGAGATGTTCCGGCGCATTGAGCGCCTGGCCGCGGCGGACATGCCCGAAGGCTACCGGTTTCTACCGCAGCCCAACGACGTCGCGTCGGTCGTGCTCAGCAAGTCCACCTGGTCGGTGCTGGCACTGGTTTGCCACATCGAACTGTTCGTGCTCGCGCACTACCACGCGAGCATCGATCCGGACACCGGGCTGTCGGAACTGTACAAGGACGTCTTTCTCCACCATGCGCGCGAGGAATCGCAGCACGCGATCTTGGACGAGCTCGAGTGGCGGCGCGAGAACGCCAACCTCTCGGCGGCGGAACGCGATATTGCCGTTGACGACCTGATCGCCCTCGTGGGCGCGGTGGACGGGCTGCTGCAATTGCAGGCGGGCGCCGACGCGGACTACTTCCTGAAGGTCTGTGGGCGGTCGTTCAGCGCGCATCAGCAGGCGCAGGTGCGCACGGGCGTGCTCAAGGCCTACCGCTGGCAGTACATCGTCTCGGGCGTCGAGGACTCGCGTTTCCAGAAGATCCTCGGCGACATGATCACGCCGGTGCAAGCCGATCGGATCGGCAAGGCGCTGGCGCCGATCCTGGCTTGAGCAATCTGCCGGTGACCAGGCGGACGCGCACCATGGCCATCGCGGACATTCGGGGCTGTCCGGTCACCGGCGCCTCGCCACGCGCGCTCGAGCACTTCGAGCGCGCGCTGGAGGCGTACCAGCTCGCCCGCGGCGAACCGCTCGCGCACCTGCGTGAGGCGGTTGCCGAGGCGCCTCGGTTCGCGATGGCGCGCCTCCTCGAAGCCTATCTGCGACTCGGCGGCCGCGACCCCACGGGCGTCGACGCGGCGGCGCGCGTGGCGGACGAAATCGCGCCGGGCGCGCTGAATTCCCGGGAGCGAGGCCATTTCGCGGCACTTGCGGCGGCGATCTCGGGCGAGTATGAGTCCGCGTCGGCGCTCCTTGGGATCGTGCTCCACGAGTACCCGCGGGACGCGCTGGCGCTGCAGGTCGTGCACTCGTTCGATTACGTGCAGGGCGATGCGCTGGCGCTGCGCGAACGGGTCCAGTCCGCGCTGCCCGCGTGGTCGGAAGACTTACCGGGCTATTCGGCGGTGCTCGCCATGCTCGCCTTCGGGCTGGAGGAGTGCGGCGAGCACGACCGCGCGCAGGACACCGCGTTGCGCGCGCTGGCGCTCGAGCCGCGCAATGTCCGCGCGCACCACGCCGTCGCGCACGTCCTGGAAATGCAGGGACGGGCGCGGGAAGGCGCACGCTGGATGCGGCTGCGCCAGGAGTACTGGGCAGCTGACAGCCCGATGGCGATGCATCACTGGTGGCACCTCGCGTTGTTCGAGCTCGAGGCGGAAGGGCCGGCACGCGCGCTCGAGGTCTACGACCAGCACATCGGGGCCGAACCACGCGCGTTCTCCGACTTGATCGACGCCTCCGCGCTGCTGTGGCGGATAGGCCTGCACGGCCTGGATCTCGGCGGGCGCTGGCGAGTGCTTGCCGGGCGCTGGGCGCCGCACGCGGAGGATGCATACTGCGCCTTCAACGATCTCCACGCGATGATGGCGTTTGCCGGCGCGCAGCGTTGGGATCTCGCGCACGCGCTGCTGGCGGCGCAGAGCCGGAGGATCCTGCAGCGTGGCAGCAACAGCGAGATGACGCGCCTGGTGGGGTTGCCGGCATGCCGGGCGCTGCAGGCGTTCGGTCGCGGCGACTATGCCGCGGCTGAAAACCTTCTCTCGCGCCTGCCGCCCATCGCGCATCGCGTCGGCGGCAGCCACGCGCAGCGCGACGTGCTCGAATTGACCCGCGCGGCCGCACAGACCCTGGCGTCCCCGCGTCCACGGGAGTCCTTGCGCGCTGCTTAGCGAGACCGCACGTTGGTCCCGCGGCGGCCCTCCAGGATCTCCAGGGCGTCCTCGAGGCGGCCGAT
>DASWBP010000084.1:0-13252 GCA_036390555.1 Burkholderiales bacterium
TACCCCGGACGGGAGGTCTACTCCCGCCTGCGCTGACGTGAGAATCCTCGGCGGCGTCCTCGCCGCGCTCATCGTGCTCATCCAGTACCCGCTCTGGCTGGGGAAGGGGGGATGGCTGCGGGTGTGGGAAGTGGATCGGCAACTGGAGAGCCAGCGCGCACGCAATCTTGAGCTTCAGGTGCGCAACCGCTCCCTGGAGGCGGAAGTGCTCGACCTGAAGCAAGGCGTGGATGCGCTGGAGGAGCGCGCGCGCTACGAGCTCGGCATGATCAAATCGGACGAAGTCTTCTTCCAGATCGTCGACGGCAACAAAGAGGCAGGCAAGTGAGCCGGCGAGAACGCGCGTTTCCGCACGTGGCGCGCAAAACGAGCCAGGGGTTCGCCCTGACCATGGTCCTCTGCCTCGCCGCCGCAGGTTGCGCGCCTGGCTCGCAGGCGGAGAAGCAAGCCGGGCAGGGCGCGGCGCTCGGTGCGGTCGGCGGCGCCGTGGCTGGGGCAGTGGGCAGCCTGCTCTGGGGCGGCAATGTCGTTGAAGGCGCGGTAAAGGGCGGAATGGTGGGCGCCGCCTCCGGCGCGGCGATGGGTGCGGTGTCGGGTTCTGCGGCCGACAGCGCGGCCAAGCAGCAGCCGCCCGCGGCGGCTCCGGCCGGAGCGGCTGCAGCGGAGGCCGACCTCAGAAAGCGCATTGGAGACCGCAACTACGCCACGGCAGTGCTGCTGACGCAGTGCCGGCACCGGGATGCCATCGCCTCCGCTCAAGAAACGCTCCGGGCGTCGGCGCAGCCGGACGAGCGGGCTTACGCGCTGTTCATCCAGAGCGTTGCCGCCGAAGAGTCCGGCGACAAGGCGCTGGCCAATTCGCTCTATCCGAAGATGGTGCAGGAGAACCCTGGGCGCGGCTCGGTGGACAAGGCCCGCGCGGATGCGCTCGAAGGCCTGATGAAGGTTCAGGCGACACGCAGGAAGCATGGACTCCCCCCACTCTGCGAGCGGGTTGGATGAGTCCAATGGAGTTGCATGTAATCAATGTGATACATCTTTATCTTAACTTGTAGTCTAGATATTGCGGGCGCTGTGACTTGACACGCCCTTCGAATTTGTGGATTCTGTATACAGAATTCCGAATTCGACATGGCCAAAGTCCAGCACCTCGCCAGTATTGAAGCGGCGCCCGACCTCACCGAGCAGGTCTACGAACGCCTGCTCAACGCCATCTGCCACGGCGAGCTTCCGCCGGGCAGCCGCCTCACCCAGGAAGAGTGCGCCGCGTCCTTCAACGTGTCGCGCCAGCCGGTGCTGCAGGCGCTGCGCCTGCTGAAGAACGAAGGCCTGGTCGTGGACACGGGCAAGCGCGGCGTGATGGTGACGCCGCTCGACGCGCGCGTCGTGGCGCAAATCTACGAGGTGCGCACGGCGCTCGACGCGCTGGCGGCGCGGCTGGCGGCGCAGCGGGGAGCCAAGCTCGACCCGGCCCTCATCGCGCGCGGCCGCAAGGCCTCAAAGGGCGAGCGCACCGGCCCGATGATCGAGGCCGACGAAGCTTTCCACCGCGCGATCTACGAGGCCTCGGGCAATCCCTACATCCTGCAGAGCGCGGCGCGGCACTGGCCGCACATCCGGCGCGCGATGGGCTCGGTGCTCGGCTCGCCGGACAACCGCGACCCGGTGTGGGACGAGCACGAGGCGATCCTGGAAGCGATCAACGCGGGGCGGGCCGAGGAGGCGGAGCGGCTTTCCCTGCGGCACGGAGAGTTCGGCGGGCGGGCGGTGACGTCGCGCATGGCGCACGCGCCTGCCTCGCCCGGCATGTCCACTTAGCACCCATCCAGAGGAGGAGGACGTCATGAAGCTGACCAAGGAGCAACTCGAGCGCTTCGACCGCGACGGCTACCTGTTCTTTCCCAGCCTGTTCACGCCCGCGGAAGTGAAGGCGCTCACCGACGAGGTGCCGGCACTGTACGCGCAGCGCCGTCCGGAGAACGTGCGCGAGAAGGGCAGCGACGCGGTGCGCACCAACTTCGCCGCGCACCTGTACAGCTATCCGTTCGCCAAGCTCGCGCGCCATCCGCGCATGGTCGAGCCGATCGTGCAGCTGTTCGGCGAGGACGTGTACATGCACCAGTTCAAGATCAACGGCAAGCAGGCCTTCGACGGTGACGTCTGGCAGTGGCACCAGGACTACGGCACCTGGGCGGCGGACGACCAGATGCCCGCGGCGCGCGCCATGAACGTGGCGATCTTCCTCGACGAGGTGAACGAGTTCAACGGGCCGCTGATGTTCATCCCGGGCAGCCACAAGCAGGGCGTGCTGGAAGCGCAGCACGACACGAGCACCACCAGCTATCCGCTGTGGACCATCAACAACGACACCATCCGCTCGCTGGTGGCGAAAGGCGGCATGGTCGCGCCCAAGGGGCCGGCGGGCTCGATGATCCTGTTCCACGGGTGCCTGGTGCACGCCTCGGGCTCGAACCTCTCGCCCTGGAACCGCGTGAGCGTGTACCTGTCGCTGTGCGCCGTCTCGAACCACATCCGCCGCTTCAAGCGTCCGGGCTACATCGCGCACCGCGATTTCACGCCGATCCAGTGCCTGCCCGACGACTGCCTGCTCAAGCACTACGACGTGCCGCTGCCCTGGAAGAACGGTACGCCGGCCGAGGAGCTGCAGGGCGCGCTGAAAGCGGCTTGAAATGAACCTGTACGCAAAGCTGCAGGGCCGCGAGGCGCAGGGCAAGCCGCTCCGCCTCGGCGTGATCGGCGCGGGCAAGTTCGCCGCCATGTACCTCGCGCAGGTGCCGCGCACCCCCGGCGTGCACCTCGTCGGCATCGCCGACCTGAAGCCCGCAAACGCCAAGGCGAATCTCGAGCGCACCGGCTGGACGGCGGCGCAGTTCGGCGCGGCGTCGCTGGAGGCGGCGCTGAAGGAACGGCGCACGCACGTGGGCGAAGACTGGCGCGCGCTCGTCTCGCACCCGGGCGTGGACATCGTCATCGAGGCGACCGGCAACCCGATCGCGGCGGTGGACCACGCGCTGGAGGCTTTCCGCAACGGCAAGCACGTGGTGATGGTGACGGTGGAGGCGGACTGCTTCTGCGGACCGCTGCTGGCGAAGAAGGCTGCGCAGGCGGGGGTGGTGTACAGCCTCGCCTACGGCGACCAGCCTGCGCTCATCTGCGACCTCGTGGACTGGGCGCGCGCCGCGGGCTTTCCGGTGGTGGCGGCCGGGCGCGGCCACAAGTGGCTGCCGCACTTCGCGCAGTCCACGCCCGAGACAGTGTGGGGCTACTACGGGCTGACGCCCGAGCAGGCCAAGCTCGGCGGCCTCAACCCGAAGATGTTCAATTCCTTCCTCGACGGCTCCAAGCCCGCCATCGAAACCAGCGCGGTGTGCAACGCCACCGGCCTCACGCCGGCGCCGGACGGCCTGGCCTATCCCGCCGGCAGCGTAGACCAGATTCCCAACCTGATGCGCCCGCGCGCCGAAGGCGGCGTGCTGCACCACAAGGGGCAGGTGGAGGTGGTGTCGTCCCTCGAGCCCGACGGCACGCCGATTCCCTACGACATCCGCTTCGGCGTGTGGGTCGCCTTCGAAGGCGAAACCGACTACATCCGCCGCTGCTTTGCCGAGTACGGCGTGAAGACCGACGACAGCGGTCGCTACGCGTGCCTGTACAAGCGCTGGCACCTCATCGGCCTGGAGGTGGGCATTTCAGTGGCCTCGGTGGGGCTGCGCGGCGAGCCCACCGGCTGCGCCACCGGGTTCCGCGCCGACGCCGTCGCCACCGCCAAGCGCGCGCTCAAGCCGGGCGAGCTGCTGGACGGCGAGGGCGGCTACACGGTGGTTGGCAAGCTCATGCCCGCGCAGGATTCGCTCGCCCAGGGCTGCCTGCCGCTCGGCCTCGCGCACGGCTGGAAGGTGCTCAAGCCCGTCGCGGCGGGCGCGCCCGTCAGGTGGAGCGACGTCGCGGTGGAGGGGAACGTAAGCGCCGTGCGCCTGCGCCGCGAGATGGAGCAGGCCTACGCCGAGGCGGCGCGCGACGCCGCGTGAGCCGCTCGAGGTACTTGTAGATCTCCGTGTGGTCGGCGCCGGCGGGCAGCGCGCGCTCGGCGTCGCGCCAGTGCTTGAGCGTCTGCTTCAGGTAGGGCGCGGGCACGCGCGTGTCCTCCGAGAGCCGGGCGGCGATGCCGACATCCTTGGCCATCAGCGCCAGCTTGAAGCCCGAGGCGAAGGCGCCGGTGAAGATCTGCTGGGGGATCTTGCGCTCGGTGGTGCTGTTCTTGCCGGTGGAAGCGTTGATCACGGCCACGAGGGTCTGCGGATCGAGGCCGAAGGCCCTGCCGATCAGCAGCGCCTCGAAGCCGGCAATGGTGCCCGCAGCGCCCAGGTAGTTGTTCAGCGCCTTGGTGGCGTGCCCCGCGCCGATCTCGCCGCAGTGGAAGATCTCGGTACCCATCTTCTCCAGCACCGGCCGCACGCGCGCGATGTCCGCCTCGGCGCCACCCACCATGATGGCGAGCGTGCCGTCGCGCGCCTTGGCGACCGCGCCCGACACGGGCGCATCCACCATCCCGATGCCGCGCGTGGCGAGTTTCTTCGCCAGGCGGCGGGTCGTCGCCGGGTCGGAGGAGCTCATGTCCACGACCACCGCGCCGCTCTTCAGCCCGGGCAGCGCGGCGTTCACTGCGTCCTCGACCGCGCGGCCGTCGGGCACCATGGTAATGACGACGTCCGCGCCCGCCGCAGCCTCGCGGGCGGAGGCGCGGTTGCCGGGCTTCGCCTTGTCCCAGGTCTGCAGCTCGAATCCCGCCCGCGCGAGATTGGCCGACATGAGCTCGCCCATGCGGCCCAGGCCGATGAAGCCTACGACCATCAGACCCCGCGCTCCTTGAAGACTTCCTTCGCGCAGCGGAAGCTCACCACCGCGGCTGGCACGCCGCAGTAGATCGCCACCTGCAGGAACACCTCGCGAATCTGCTCCTTGGTGAGGCCGTTGTTGAGCGCGCCGTTGATGTGCAGTTTCAGCTCGTGCTCCTTGCCGAGCGCCGAGAGCATGGCGAGGTTGAGCATCGAGCGCGTCTTGCGGTCCAGGCCGGGCCGGTTCCAGATGTCGTTCCAGCAGTACGTGTTGAGCATCTCGACGAAGGGGCGGTTGAAGTCGTCCACGCCCGCCATCGCGTTGTCCACGTACTTGGCGCCGAGCACCTCGCGCCGCGTCTTCAGTCCCTGGTCGTACCGCTCCTTGTGTGCACGCTTGTCCATTTCAATCTCCATGTCAGACGATGTCTTCGTAGCGGATACCCGCGCGGCGCAGCAGGGCATCGAAAGGCAGGCCGCCGGGGCGCGGCCCCGTGCGGAACACCGCCACGCGCGCCGGCGTCTCGTCGAGCACGCGCTGCGCGATCGGCAGGTTCTCGCCGCCCATGGCGTCGGTCGCCACCTGGATCTCGCAGGCGCGCTGCAGCGTCCAGTAGGTCGAGTAGGCCTCGGGGATGCCCGGGCAGGCGACCAGCAGCCCGTGGTTGCGCAGGATGAGGACCGGCTTGTCGCCGAGGCTTGCGACCAGGCGCGGCTGCTCCGCGGTGTCGGTCGTCACGCCCTCGAACTCGTGGTAGGCCACCTGGCCGTAGAGCACGGCGCTGTAGAAATTGTCGAAACGCAAGCCGTCCTTCTTGCTGGCCACCGCGCTGCCCGCCGTGGTGTGCGTGTGGATGATGCAGTGCGCGTCCTCGCGCGCGGCATGGACGGCGCTGTGGATGACGAAACCCGCGCGGTTGACCGGGAACTTCGAGCCGTCCATGGTTTCCCCGGCGAGGTTCACCTTGACGAGGTTGGTGGCGGTGACCTCGTTGTAGTTGAGCCCGTAGGGATTGATCAGGTAATGCCGCTCGGCGCCCGGCACGCGCGCCGTGATGTGGTTGTAGATGGACTCGCTCCAGCCCAGCCAGTCGAAGGCGCGATACAGCGCCGCCAGCTCCAGCCGGATCTGCCACTCCTCGCCTGTCATCGCCTCCGGCTTGAGGCGCAGCAACTTCTCGCTCAGGTCCATGGTCTGCCTCCCTTGCGCGCGACTATATCCGCTTTCGCGAGCGCCACAGCAGCCAGCCCGCGATCGCCATGTTGAGCAGGTTCCACGCGATGCCGTTGAGGAACGCCGCGCGGTAGGAGCCGGTGAGATCGAAGATGGCGCCCGACATCCAGCCGCCCAACGCCATGCCGAAAAGCGTCGAAGTGAGCACGATGCTCACGGTGGTGCCGGCGACGCGTGGCGCGAAATACTCGCGCACGATGATGGCGTAGGAGGGCACGATGCCACCCTGGAACAGGCCGAACAGGGCCGAGGCCACGTAGAGGCCGCTCAAGCCCTCGGCAGGAAGGAACAGCCCGAGCGCTACGGCCTGCAGGGTGGAGCCAAGCAGCAGCGTGCGCAACCCGCCAATGCGGTCCGAAATCCAGCCGAAGACCAGCCGGCTGACGATGCCGAAGCCGAGCATGAGGGAGAGCATCTCCGCGCCACGTGCGGCAGCGAAGCCCAGGTCGCCGCAGTAGGCGACGATATGCACCTGCGGCATGGACATCGCCACGCAGCAGGCGACACCCGCGGTGCACAGCAATCCGAGGAGCAACCCGGCGGGCAGCCTCAGCGAATGCGGCGCGGCGCCGCCGGGAACGCCCCCCGCCGTCGCGGCGGCGAGCGCCGGCGGCTTGCGCCGGAACATGAGCGTGAGCGGCAGCATGGCCGCGATGCAGAAGATGCCCACCCCGAGATAGGTCTGGCGCCAGCCCCAGTTGTCGAAGAAGTACTGCACGACGGGCGGCCAGACCGTACCGGCAAGGTAGTTGCCGCTCGCACAGATGGCCACCGCGATGCCGCGGCGGCGATTGAACCAGAGCGAGGTGTCGGCGACCAGCGGCGCGAAGGTGGCCGAGCAGCCCAGAAAGCCGATGAGCAGCCCCTGCGCGAGGGCAAATTGCCAGAGGCTGCCGGCATAGCTCGCGGCGATGAAGCCGCCGCCGAGGCAGAAGGTGCCGATGAGCACCGGCGTGACGATGCCGTGGCGGTCGGCGAGCCTTCCCATGAGGATGCCGCCCAAGCCGAAGCCGATCATGGTGAGCGTGTAGGGCAGCGACGCGTCCGAGCGCGCCACGCCGAACTCCGCCTGCACGGGCGGCAGCGCCACCGTCACGATGTACATGCCCGCGCCGCCAATGGTCATCAGCGCCAGCGACGCGGCGAGCCTCAGCCAAGCGTAGCCGGATTCCGCTTCGGAGCGCGCGGTCACGGCGTGGTCTCAGGACGCGGGCTGGAAGACGAGGAAGTACTGGTACGGCAGGAAGCGGTGCTCGGCGGCGAGCGCGTGGCCCGCGGCCTTCATTTCCGTCTTCACCTTCTCGGGCGCAACCCGCGCCGCGCGCGGCGGCCCCTGGGGCGAATCCAGCGTGAAGTCGATGATGGCAATGCGCCCGCCCGGCCGCAGCGACGCGCCCAGTGCCCGGAAATAGCGCTCGCGCTCCTCGATGTGGTGATACACGTCCACCAGCAGGATCAGGTCCACCTTCTGCGGCAGGCGCGGATTGTCCGGCTCGCCGGCGACGGCCACGAGGTTGGAGAGCTTCTCGCGCCTGGCCCGCTCGCCGAGGAAGCGGACCATGTCGGGCTCCACGTCCACCGCGTAGATTCGCCCCTGCGGCAGCATGTTGGCGAGGCGCGCGGCGAAATATCCCGTGCCCGCGCCGAGGTCGGCGACGCGCGCATCCGGCTTCAGCGCGAGGGCGCGAATGACTTCGTGCGGCTTCTGCCAGGCATCGCGCTCCGGGTCATCGAAGACGTGCGACCACTTCTCGGCGTCCTTGAACGTGTGCTGGTGCGTGTGCGGCGTCTGCGCCGTTGCCGAGCCTGCGCAGAGGGCGCCCAGGCTGAGGGCGAGGGCGAGGGCGAGGCGCATGGCGCGCATGGTAACTGCTTTGCGCGTTGCCACCGCCGTGCGCGGGGCGTCATTTCGCGCAGACTGCCATGCGCACGAATGCAGGCGCCTTAGCGGGCGCGCTCGGCGAGCAGGCTCAAAACCAATGCCGCGAGCGTGGGTTCGCCCGCATCGGCATAGCGGTAGCGGGCGCGCACCACGGGCTTCTCGATGCCGCCAAGCCGCGCGAGGTCCACGGGTGTCGCCGCCACGACCACGCGTGCCGCACTCGCGTTGATGGTCGCGCGCAGCTCTGCCAGCTGTGCCTCACCATAGCCCATCGCCGGCAGCACGGGCCCGATGTGCGGGTAGTCCGCGTAGACCTGCAGGATGCCTGGCGTTGCCGAGGCGCGCGGATCCACGATCTCGACGCCGTGCAGCTCGCGCACGGCGACATAGCCCGCGCCGTAGGCCATGCCGCCGTGCGTCAGGGTGGGGGCGTCCTCCACGATGAGCACGCGGTTGCCCTCGACCGCGCGCGGGTCGTCCACGACCACGGGAGAGGTGGCGCGCAGGATGCGAGCCTGCGGATTCACCGCCGCGATCGCGGCTGCCATGGACGCCAGCGCCGCCTGCGTCGCGCGATCCGTCTTGTTGATCACGACGATATCGGCCATGCGCAGCACGGTTTCGCCAGGGTGGTGCGTCGTGAGCTGGTCGGGTCGCAGCGCGTCGCACATCACCACGTGCACGTTGGGAAGGAGGAAGGGGAAGTCATTGTTGCCGCCGTCCCAGAGCAGCACGTCGGCGAGCGGCTGCGCCGCCTCGAGAACCGCCGCGGTGTCCACGCCTGCGTGCACTGCGCTGCCCATCGCGAGATGCGGCTCGTACTCCTCGCGCTCCTCCAGCGTGCAGCGCGCCGCGTCGAGGTCCGTGAGCGAGCGGAAGCTTTGCACGCGATGCTGCAGGAGGTCGCCGTAGGGCATGGGATGGCGCAGCACGGCGACCTGGCGCCCCGATGCACGCAATGCCCTGGACAGATAGCGCGCCGCCGGCGATTTGCCGCTGCCGGTGCGCACCGCGGACACTGCGACCACGGGCCTTTGCGCGCGCAGCATGGTGGCCTGCGGCCCGAGGATCGAGAAATCGGCGCCCAGTGCAAGGGCACGCGAGGCAAGGTGCATGACCTCGGCGTGGGTGACGTCGCTATAGGCGAAGACGACCTCGTCGACCCCTTCGCGGCGGCAGACTGCCTCGAGTTCGCGCTCCGGCAGGATCGGGATACCCTCGGGGTATCCGGGGCCCGCCAGCTCGGCAGGGTAGCGCCGGCCCTCGATGCCCGGGATCTGCGTAGCGGTGAACGCGACCACGCGTGTCCCGCGGTCTCCGCGGAACACGACATTGAAGTTGTGGAAATCCCGTCCTGCGGCGCCGCAGATGACGAAGCGGCGGCTGCCTGCGCTCATGCGCAGCCCCGTTGGCTCATGCACGGTATCCTAAGTCCGCTTGCCATCGCGAGGACGCGCGAAATGCATAAGATCGTAGCGCAACGCTATGCGGGCCTCAGCCCCTTCGAGCTGAAGAACGCGCTGATCGAGCTCGCCAAGCATCGCGGTGAGCGCCTGATGCTGAACGCCGGTCGCGGCAACCCGAACTGGGTCGCGCTCGAGCCGCGCGCCGCGTTCCTGCGGCTCGGCGAGTTCGCCCTGCAGGAGTCGCGCAGCGCCGGCGCCGGGCCGGGGCTCGGCGGCCTGCCCAGGAAGAAGGGCCTCGCGGCACGGCTGAGAGCGTTCCTCGGCGATCGGCCCGACGCCGCGGGCAGCGGTCTCTTGCAGCGCGGCGTGGACTACGCGCGCGACCGGCAAGGCTGCGATCCGGATTTCCTGGTCGGCGAATGGGTGGACGGGGTGCTCGGCGACCACTACCCGGTGCCGGTGCGCATGCTGGCGCACGCAGAGCGCCTGGTCCGCGCGCACCTTGCCGCCGAGCTCTTCGGTGCAGAGGCTGACGGCGGCCGCTTCGATCTGTTCGCCGTCGAAGGGGCGAGCGCCGGAATCGCGTACGTCTTCCAGTCGCTGGTCGAAGCCGGATTGCTCGCTCCCGGTGATCGCATCGCGCTCGGCGTGCCGATCTTCACGCCTTATCTCGAGGTGCCGCGCCTGGCCGAGTACCGCTTCGAGCTCGTGGAGATCGCGCAGGACGAGGCCGCCGGCTGGGGCTACCCGGCGGCGCAGCTGGACAAGCTGCGCGATCCGCGCGTGAAGGCGTTTCTCGCCGTGAACCCGTCGAATCCGACGGCCGTCGCGATGGACGGCGGCGCGCTCGCGCGCCTCGCCGCGATCGCGCGCGAGCGGCCTGACCTCATCTTCATCACCGATGACGTCTATGCGCCGTTCGTGGAGGGCTTTCGCTCGCTCGCCTCGGTGGCGCCGCGCAGCACGATCCTGCTTTACTCGTTCTCCAAGTTCTGGGGCGCGACCGGCTTGCGGCTCGGAGTCGTCGGCCTGCATGCGGAGAACGCCCTGGATGCGCGGCTCGCCGCCATGCCGGACGCCGTGCAGGCTCGGGCCCGCGCGCGCTACGCGGCAATCTCCTTGCAGCCCGCGCGCCTGAAGCTCATTGACCGCATGGTGGCCGACAGCCGCGCCGTGGGACTGAACCACACCGCGGGGCTGTCCACGCCGCAGCAGGTGCTGATGACGATGCTCGCGCTGGATGCACTGCTCGACACGGAGGGCGCGCGCAAGCGCGCCGTACGCGGGCTCGTGCGCGGGCGTTTCGAGAGTCTGTATCGTGGCGCGGGACTGAAGCCCCCCGGGGGCGGCCAGTTGACGCGCTTCTATGCGACGCTCGACATTCCGGCCCTTGCGCGCGCGCGTCACGGCGAGGCGTTCGCGCAGTGGCTCGTGGGCGAGCGCGAGGCGATCGAGTTCGTAGTGCGTCTGGCAGCGGAGCAGGGGATCGTGCTCATGGACGGCGGCGGCTTCGACGCGCCGCGCATGTCGGTGCGCGTGTCGCTCGCCAACCTGCCGGATGAGGCTTACGAGCCGATCGGCCGCGCCATCCTCGGCCTGCTCGACGACTACCACGCGCGCTGGCGCGCGACTGCCTAGGAGAAGCGCGGGGCGCCGCCGCCAGGAAACAGCGCGGCCTAGAGCTCGCCGCGCGTGATCACCGCGTCGCGGATTACGTGGCCGGGCAAGCGCACGTCGTTCATCATCGCTTCGTCGACGGGGAGCTGGATGGCCTTGATGTTGGCCACCGGAAGCGCCGTCAGCACGCCTTCGGCCAGCACCAGGAGATAGGGGCTCTTGAAGAACTCCTCCAACTTGATCTGCCGCGCGGCGGCGTTGGCGGCCTGGGTTGGGAAGCCGTACGACACTTTGGTGCCGTCCATGAAGTGCACGGTAAGCGCGCGGGTGGGCTCCATCGCTTCTCCTGTGATTGGCTCCCCGACCAGGGCTCGAACCTGGGACCTGCGGATTAACAGTCCGTCGCTCTACCGACTGAGCTATCGGGGACTCGTGCGAGAGGCGGCATTCTAGTGATTTTCACGCGCCGCAGCAACGCGCGGCTCCGTCAATGCGGCGCCAGGTAAAGGGTGATCGCGAAGACGCAATAGACCGCGATCAGTTGCACGCCGGTGAACCAGGCGGACTTGCCCGATGTCGCCACCAGCGAGGCGGCGAGCATGCCGATGAACACGGCCACCACGTGGCCGGAGCCGAAGGCCAAGTCCATCGGCGTGGGCGCGACGACATGGCTTGCGAGCGCCAGCACCGGCGCCACGAAGAGCGCGATCTGCGCGGAGCTGCCCAGGGCGATTCCGACGCTCAGGTCCAGGCGATTCTTGCGGGCCGCGGCAAACGCCGTCGGGAACTCCGCCGCGCCGCCGACCAGTTACGCCGCTTGGCGCAGAATGCTGGCGAGCGCGCCGGCGACGTAGTCGATGTTCCTCGCGTTGAGTGCGGCGACGCAGATGCGGCCCGTTTCGATCGCGTAGATCGAATGCTCGGCGCGCAGGCGCTCGACCTGGGCCTTGGTGAGGCCCGTGTAGGAGAACAGGCCGCGCTGCTTGAGCACGAAGGACCAGTCGGCGCCCGGCACACGCTTGGCGATCGTCTCGGCGAGCGTCTTGCGCATCGCCTTGATGCGCTCGCGCATGCCTCCCAGCTCCTGCTCCCAGAGCGCGCGCAGCTCGGGCGTGGTAAGCACGCGCGCGACGATGTCGCTGCCGTGCGTCGGCGGGTTCGAATAGTTGGCGCGCACGATGCGCTTCACCTGCGAAAGCGCGCGCGCGCCCTCGTCCGCGCTGCCCGCCACCAGGCTGAACGCGCCCACGCGCTCGCCGTAGAGCGACAGCGACTTGGAGAAAGAGCTGGACAAGAACACCGGGGACATGGCGCCGGCAAATAGCCGCGCCGCGTAGGCGTCGGCGTCGATGCCGTCGGCGAAGCCCTGGTAGGCGAGGTCGAGGAACGGCACCAGGCCGCGCGCCTGCACCACCGCCAGGACCTTGCGCCATTGCTCCTGCGAGAGGTCCACGCCGGTGGGGTTGTGGCAGCAGCTGTGCAGCACCACGATGTCGCCCGCGGGCAGGGCATCGAGCGCGGCGAGCATTGCCTCGAAGCGCAGCCCGCGCGTCGCCGGGTCGAAGTAGGGGTAGCTGCCGACCTTGAAGCCCGCGCCCTCGAACAGCGCGCGATGGTTCTCCCAGCTGGGATCGCTGATCCAGACCTGCGCGCCTGGCGCCAGCTGCCTGAGAAAGTCCGCGCCGATCTTCAGGCCGCCCGTACCGCCGAGCGCCTGCACGGTGACGACGCGCTTTTCCTTCAGGGCCGGCGCATCTGCGCCAAACAGGAGCGCCTGCACCGCCTGGTCGTAGGCCTGCAGGCCGTCGATCGGCAGGTATGCCTTCGGCGTGCCCGACTGCACGCGCTGCTGCTCGGCGCGCCGCACGCATTCCAGGATCGGCACCTTGCCGTTGTCGTCGTAATACACGCCCACCCCGAGGTTCACCTTGTTCGGGTTCTTGTCGGCGACGAAGAGCTCCGTGATGCCGAGGATCGGGTCCTTCGGCGCCATCGGCACCGCGGCGAGGAGGGAGGGCGAGTGAGGCGCGTTCATCGTGCTAGCATCGAATGTTTTTCCGGTCGAGATTCTACCCGTGGCGCAGGGATTCCCCAACAGCCCCTACCGGCTGCACCAGCCGTTCGCGCCGTCGGGCGACCAGCCGGAGGCGATCGAGCAGCTGGCGGAGGGGGTGCGCGACGGCCTGGCGTTCCAGACGCTGCTGGGCGTCACCGGGTCGGGCAAGACCTACACCATGGCCCATGTCATCGCGCGCCT
>DASWBP010000085.1:0-2464 GCA_036390555.1 Burkholderiales bacterium
TGTTCCAGCTCAATCCGGCGCCGTTCTGCCTGCTCGACGAGGTGGACGCGCCGCTCGACGACAGCAACACCGTGCGCTTCTGCGACCTGGTGCGCAAGATGTCGGCGCAGACGCAGTTCCTCTTCATCAGCCATAACAAGATCACCATGGAGATGGCCTCGCAGCTGATCGGCGTGACGATGCCGGAGTCGGGCGTCTCGCGCGTCGTGGCGGTGGACATCGACGAAGCGCTGCGCATCCGGGAGGAGCTCGCCGCCTGAGAGCGGTGAGTCGCTCCCCGCGCCCGGCGCCATGAGCGATCTGCAGATCGGCTTGCTGGCGGTCGGGGCACTGGTGGTGGTGGGCGTGCTCCTCTACAACGGCTTGCAGGAGCGGCGCGCGCGGCGTGCGGCGGAGCGCGCTTTCGGCTCGCAGCACGCCGACGTGCTGATGGGAGAGCCCGGGCAGCGCCGCGAGCCCTCCTTCGAACCGGGGCCACGCCGGGAGCTGCCGCCGGAAGCGACCCCGCTGCCGGACGAACGCTTGGATTACGTGATCGAGCTCGCTCCCCGGCAGCCGGTGTCCGCGGCGGAGGTTGGAAGCCTCTGGGCGCAGTTCGAGCATCGATTCGCCGGGCGCGCGCTCCTCGCCGTGAGTGAGGATCGGCAGGTCTGGCGCCCTCTCGGCCAGGCGGGCGGCTGCGCCGCGATCCGTGCGGCGCTGCAGCTCGCGAGCCGAACCGGCCCGGTGAGCGAGGCGGAGCTGATCGAGTTCCGCGCCGCCGCCGACACGCTGGCGGCAGGCCTCGGCGCGGCCGTGCAGGCGCCGGAAACGCGGCGCGCCCTCGAAACGGCGCGCGAGCTCGACCAGCTCTGCGCCGATGCGGACATCCAGGTAGTGCTCCATGTGGTGCCGCAGGCAGGCGGCAGCTTCGAGAGGCGCGCCACCGAGCAGGATCGCCAGGAACCCTTCGCGGTTGCGCAACGTGCGGATGGCGCCTACAGCCTGTCGCTCGACGTGCCGCGCACGGCCGACGTGCGGCGCGGCTACGACGCCATGGTGCTGCGCGCGCGCGACCTCGCCGCGGCGCTTGGCGGCGTCATCGTCGACGACAACGGCCGTGCCCTCGACGAGCGCGCGCTCGCCAGCATCGGCGCGCAGCTGGACGCCGTGCGCGCGGCGCTTGCCGAGCGCGGCATCGAGCCGGGCAGCCCGGCGGCGCTGCGCCTGTTTTCCTGATGGGCAAGTTGCCGCGCGAGCGCGCCGAGTGGCTGCGGCGCGAGATCGAGCGGCACAACCGTCTCTACTACGTCGAGGACGCGCCGGAAATCACCGACGCGGAGTACGACAAGCTGTTCGCCGAGCTGGTCGCGCTGGAAGCCTCGCATCCGGCGCTCGCCACGCCGGATTCGCCGACGCAGCGCGTTGGCGCGCCCCCGCTGGAGTCCTTTCCCGAGGTGCGCCATCGCACGCCGATGCTGTCGCTCGCCAACGCCTTCGACGACGAGGCGGTGCGCGCCTTCGACCGGCGCGCGCGGGAGGGGTTGGGCGTGGAGGGGATCGACTATTCCGTGGAGCCCAAGTTCGACGGCCTCGCCGTCAGCCTCCGTTACCGCGACGGGGTGCTGGTGCAAGGCGCCACGCGGGGCGACGGCACCCGCGGCGAGGACGTCACGCCCAACTTGCGCACGGTGCGCTCGATTCCCCTGCGCCTGCCGCGCGCCCCGGATACGCAGGACCTGGAGGTGCGAGGCGAAGTGCTGATCACCCGGCGCGAGTTCGCGGCGCTCAACGAGCGCCAGCGGGTAGCGGGCGAGAAGGAGTTCGTCAACGCGCGCAATGCGGCGGCGGGCAGCCTGCGTCAGCTCGATTCGCGCATCACCGCGCAGCGGCCGCTGCGTTTCTTTGCCTACGGGGTGGCGGAAGCACCCGCTGGCGCTCCGCGCACGCACTCGAAGATGCTGGCGCGGCTCGCCGAGCTGGGTTTCCCTGTGGCGCAGGAGCGAGAGGTGGCGCGTGGCGCAGACGGGCTCCTGCGCTACTACGCGCGCATCGGCGAGCGGCGCGACCATCTGCCTTACGCGATCGACGGTGTCGTCTACAAGGTGGACCGCCTCGACTGGCAAGAGCAGCTGGGCTACGTGGCGCGCGCGCCGCGCTTCGCGCTCGCGCACAAGTATCCGGCCGAGGAGCAGGAGACCGAGGTGCTCGACATCGAGGTGCAGGTCGGGCGCACCGGGGCGCTTACGCCGGTGGCGCGCCTGAAGCCCGTGTTCGTGGGCGGGGTGACGGTGACCAACGCCACGCTGCACAACGAGGACGAGCTGCGGCGCAAGGACGTGCGCATCGGCGACACGGTGATCGTGCGACGCGCGGGGGACGTGATTCCGGAGGTCGTGTCGGTGCGCACGGCGAAACGCCCGCGCGACGCGCGCGAGTTCCACATGCCCAGGCGCTGCCCGGTGTGCGGCTCGCCGGTGGTGCG
>DASWBP010000086.1:0-9202 GCA_036390555.1 Burkholderiales bacterium
CCGCCCATCGGCGCGGCGGGCTTCTGCGGGATCTGCGCGATCATGCAGTCGGTGGTGAGGATCAGGCCCGCGATCGACGCGGCGTTCTGCAGCGCGGTGCGCGTCACCTTGCACGGATCGAGCACGCCCATCTGCACCAGGTCGCCGTACTGCCCGGTGGCGGCGTTGTAGCCGAAGTTGCCCTCGCCCTCGACGACACGCTGCAGCACCACCGGCGGCTCCTCGCCGGCGTTGCGCACGATCTGGCGCAGCGGGTCCTCGAGCGCGCGCAGCACGATGCGGATGCCGGCGTCCTGGTCCGCGTTGGCGCCCTGCAGCTTGCCCACGCGCGCGCGCGTGCGCAGCAGCGCCACGCCGCCGCCCGGCAGCACGCCTTCCTCGACCGCCGCGCGCGTGGCGTGCAGCGCATCCTCGGTGCGCGACTTCCTTTCCTTCATCTCGGTCTCGGTGGCCGCGCCCACGCGGATCAGCGCCACGCCGCCCGAGAGCTTGGCGGCGCGCTCCTGGAGCTTCTCCTTGTCGTAGTCGCTGGTCGCCTCTTCCACCTGCTGCTTGATCTGCGCCACGCGCGCGTCGATCGCCTTGGGATCGCCCGCGCCGCCGATGACCGTGGTGTCGTCCTTGTCGATCTCCACGCGCCGCGCGCGCCCGAGCACCGTGGGCTCGGCCTTCTCCAGCGTGAGTCCCGCCTCTTCGGCGACGACCATGCCGCCGGTGAGCACCGCGAGATCCTCGAGCATCGCCTTCCTGCGGTCGCCGAAGCCCGGCGCCTTCACGGCGCAGGAGCGGATGACGCCGCGCAGCGTGTTCACCACCAGCGTCGCGAGCGCCTCGCCCTCCACTTCCTCGGCGATGACCAGCAGCGGCTTGCCGACCTTGGCGACGTGCTCCAGCAACGGCAGCAGCTCGCGGATGGTCGAGATCTTCTTGTCGTGGAGCAGGATGAGCACGTCCTCCAGCACCACGGTCTGCTTCTCCGGGTTGTTGATGAAATACGGCGAGAGGAAGCCGCGGTCGAACTGCGTGCCTTCCACCACCTCGAGCTCGTTGGCGAGGCCCTTGCCGTCCTCGACCGTGATCACGCCTTCGCGCCCGACCTTCTCCATCGCCTCGGCGATCATCTCGCCGATCGAAGCGTCGTTGTTGGCGGAGATGGCGCCGACCTGGGCGATTTCCTTGCGCGTGGCGCAGGGCTTGGCGAGGCGCTTCAATTCCTCGACCACGCTTTCCACCGCCTGGTCGATGCCGCGCTTCAGGTCCATCGGGTTCATGCCCGCGGCGACGTACTTCATGCCCTCGGTGACGATGCCCGCCGCGAGCAGCGTCGCCGTGGTGGTGCCGTCGCCCGCGACCTCCGAGGTCCTGGCCGCGACTTCGCGCACCATCTGTGCGCCCATGTTCTCGAAGCGGTCCTCGAGCTCGATTTCCTTCGCCACGATCACGCCCGAATTGATCACCACGGGCGCGCCCCAGGATTTCTCCAGCACCACGGTGCGCGCCTTGGGGCCGAGGGTCACGCGCACCGCATCGGCGAGGATGTTCATGCCCTTCACCAGCTTGGCGTGGGCGGATTCCCCGAACAGCAGCTGCTTCGCCGGCATCGCGCGCTCCCTTTACTCGCCCTTGGGCAGGAACGCGCCCGCTGCGGGCGCCGCCTCGCGCAGGCAGCTCATCACCTGCGCATAGGTCTGCGCCTGGGCCTCGTAGAGGCTCTTCCAGTACTCCATGGATTTCTTCTGGTTGGCGGCGAGCCACTCGGCCTGGATGCGCAGCAGGTCGGAGGGGTCCTTCGCCGCGGCGAGCGCCTTCTGCGTGGCCACCGCGTCGGCGTGCGCCTCGGTCGCGGCCTCGATCTGCACCTCGTGCATGCGGGTGGAGCCCTCGATGATCGCCTCGGTGATGCGCATGCTCGCGTCGAGCTGGCGCTTCCAGGTGTCCATCATGTTGTCGGTCGTCGTTGCCATGGGGTCCTCCTTCAATCTCGTCAACGTTGCAGGACGTATTCGCCGGGCGCGTCGCCCAGCGGCGTGCCCATCGCCGGCGGCGCGAGCGGCGCGCCGGAATGCCGCGCCAGCCACAGCTGCCATTCCGGCCACCACGAGCCTTCGTGGCGCGGCGCCTGCGCGACCCAGGCATCCGGGTCCATGTAGGGCTCGTCGTGCAGCTTCGCCATCACCTGGTAGCTGCGGTTCGCGCGCCCCGGCTCGCTCACGATGCCGGCGTTGTGGCCGCCGGTGGTGAGCAGGAACGTCATGTCGGAATCGGTATACAGGCCCGCCTTGTACACCGAGCGCCACGGCGCGACGTGGTCGCGCGTGGTGCCCACCGCGAAGAGCGGCGCGCCGATGTCGGCGAGCGCCACCGGGCGCCCTTCGACCTCGTAGCGCCCCGCGGAGAGGTCGTTTCTCAGGAACAGGCTCCGCAGGTACTCGCTGTGCATGGCGTAGGGCATGCGCGTCGCATCGGCGTTCCAGGCCATGAGATCGGTCATCGGCGGGCGCGCGCCGAACAGGTACTCGCGCACGCGCCGCGACCAGATGAGATCGTTGGAGCGCAGGAGCTGGAATGCGCCGGCCATCTGGCGCGTATCGAGGTAGCCCTGCGCCGACATCATGTCCTCGAGCAGGCTCACCTGGCTGTCGTCGATGAACAGCGTCAGCTCGCCGGCCTCCTCGAAGTCCACCTGCGCGGCGAGCAGGCTGATCGTCGCCAGGCGCTGGTCGGACTCGCGCGCCATCGCCGACGCCGCGATCGCGAGCAGCGTGCCGCCGAGGCAATAGCCCGCCGCATGCACCTTGCGCTCCGGGACGATGCGGCCGATCGCGTCGAGCGCCGCCATCACGCCCAGGCGCCGGTAGTCGTCCATCGTCGTGTTGCGGTCGGCCGGCACCGGGTTCTTCCACGACAGCATGAAGACCGTGTGGCCCTTGCCCACCAGGTACTTGACGAGCGAGTTGTGCGGCGACAGGTCGAGGATGTAGTACTTCATGATCCACGCCGGCACGATGAGGATCGGCTCGGGGTGCGCCTGCGCCGTGGTCGGCGAGTACTGGATCAGCTCGGCGAGGCGGTTGCGCATCACCACCTTGCCGGGCGTCACGGCGACCTGCTCGCCGGGCACGAAGGCTTCGCTGCCCGCCGGCGGCTCGCCGAGCGTGGCGCGCCGCCAGTCGTCGGCAAAGTTGGCCGCGCCGTTCCAGAAGTTCATGCCGTACTGCGCCCAGGCCGTGCGCAGCACCTCGGGGTTCGTCCAGGGGAAGTTCGACGGCGACCAGATGTCCAGCAGCTGGCGCATGGTGAAGGTCACGACGTCCTCGTGGTGCGGCGAGACGCCGCGCACGCCGGTGGTGGCGTTCCACCACCACTGCTGCATTAGGAGGAACCCCTGATGGATGGCGTTGTACGGCCACTGCTTCCAGGCTTCGCCCATGAAGCGCGTGTCCTGCGGCAGCGGCTCGATGCAGCGCGGGCAGTCGGCGCCGCGCATGGCGAGCGCGAGGTAATTGGCGTAGCGCAGCCACTTGCGTTCCGCCTTGCGCAGTAGCTCGGTCTGCTTGCCGGGCGCGGCGGCGAGGTGCATGGCCCAGTCGGCGAAGGCCAGCGCGACGGCCGCCGTCGAAAGCCCGCCCGTGGCGCGCGCCGAATAGGCGTGCGCCATGCGGTCTGCCTCCAGCGCCATCAGCGCCGGGGCGTCGAAATCCTCATCTCGCTTCACGATCAAAAGCTTACCGGCGGCGCAGCGCAGCCCTTTGATCCACGTCAACGGCCTTCTAGAGCGCGGCGCCCTTGCGCGCAAGCGCCGCGCCCGTGGTCCCGCGCGAGGCGAAGACCAGGAACGCGTGCGCCAGCTTGCCGAACGGCAGCCAGACGAAGAGCAGCTCCACGCTCAGCAGGTGCAGGGCGAGCGGGAACGGGTCGAGCGGCGCAGCGGGCGGAACGCCCGGCGCGTAGGACTGGTGGATGGCGATCATGCCGGTGGCGAGCGGCGCGAGCACCACTGCCCAGCTGAAATAGTCGTCGAAGCCCGAGAGCAGGCGCCGCACGGGGTCGGCGAGCCGCTCGATGAGCGCGACGAACAGGGACAGGAAGGTCAGCCCCACGAAGAAGAACACCACCGGCTCGGGCAGCGCCGGCCAGCGCACGCCGAGCAGCCGATCGAGGAAGAAGATGTGCGGCAGGTAGCCGAAGACGATCACTGCCAGCCCCACGTGGTACAGGTAGCCGTTCCAGAACCCGAGCTTGCGGCGCAGGCGGAACTCCGTCCTCGGCACCATGCGCGCGACGATGCCGCGCAGCGCGCCGGCGAGCGGCCGGTCCTCGCGCGGCACGGCGAGGTCGGGCTTGGCGCCCAGGCGCCAGATGCCGAGCATGCGCCACAGGCTGCCGGCGATGAGCACCGCGAGCGAGGCCCACAGTGCGGGGCCGCGCGCGAAGGCAAGCAGCGTCTCGGCGGTCACGCCGCCTTCCCCTCGGGCTCGTCCAGATGCTGCGCCACCAGCTCGGTGAGGCCGAGCACCGGCAGCGTCATGCCATCGTGCTCGATCGCTTCCTCGAGCACGTTGCGGCAGTTCCCGCAGGCGGTGACGAGCGCCTCGGCGCCGGTCGCCTCGATCTGCCGCTTCTTGCAGGCGAACGCGGCGAAGCGCAGGCCCTCGGCGCGGTGGATGGCGCTCACGCCGCCACCTCCGCCGCAGCAAAAGCTTGCCGCGCCGCCGCCCGGCATGTCCACGAGGTTCGCGCTCACCGCCGCGGCGAGCCGGTGCGGCGTCTCGCCCAGGCCGCCGCGCCGTACGAGCTGGCAGGGGTCGTGGAAGGTAAGGCGGCGCGCGTCCTTGCCGCGCAGTCGCAGCCGGCCCTCGCGCACGAAACGCTCCAGCAGCTCGTCCACCTGCACCACGTCGAAGCCATAGCGGCGGCCGATCAGGTTGGGGCCTTCCCAACGCAGGGCCGAGTAGGCATGGCCGCACTCGGGGCTGATCACGCACTTCACCTCGAGGCGTTCGGCCGCGGCGACGATGCGCGAGACGAGATCCTTTGCCACCTCACGCGAGCCGATCTGGATGCCGATGTTGGTCGCCTCGAAGCCGGCGCTCGGCAGCGTCCAGGTCGCGCCCACGTGGTCGAAGATGCGCGCCAGCGCGCCGATCGCCTCCGGGTAGGCGATGATCTCGATCGAGGAGAGCACCACCATGTACTCGGCGCCCTGCGCGTCCACCGGGATCTTCAGGCCGGTCTCCTCCTCCTGCAGCTCGATCTGGCGCTTGAGCGCCGGCCAGCGCACGCCGATCGGGCTGCCGGTCTCGAGCGCGCGCTGCGCGGCCTTGTACATGTCCTCCGGCGCGTAGCCCGCCACCGACATCGCTTCGCGCGCCTTGCGCACCAGGCCCGCGATGTCGATGCCCATCGGGCAGGCAAGCGTGCAGCGGCCGCACATGTTGCAGGCGTCGTACAGGAGTTCGGACCAGTCGCGCAGCTCGCCGTCGGTGAGCGCGGCCGGCGCGCAGCCGAGGAGCTTGCGCAGCCCCGCCAGCGGCGCCGCTTCGCGCTCGTAGGCCTTGATCATCGGCCGCAGCTTGTAGATCGGCGTGTGGCGCGGATCACCGCTCGTCAGGTGGAAGTGGCAGGCGTCCGCGCACTGGCCGCAGTGCACGCAGGCTTCCATCTGGAACGCGGCCGCGCGGCCCGCCTGCGCGACGAACTCGCGCGCTGCGCGCTTCGCGTCGGGCGCCGCGACCGCGTCGAGCACTGCCTTCGCTCCGGCGGATACGGGCAGGGTCGCGGCTTGCGGCGTCATCATGGCAATCACCTTAGCCGCCGCGCGCGCGAAGCGCTTGACCTACGTCAACGCGGGGACTTCCGTGCGCTCGTGCAGCGTGCGTCCGGAGGCGTCCACCCCCTCGACGTCCACCGGGATGCCCTGCCGGATGCTCTCGGTGACGACGCAGAAGTCCTCGAACTGCGCCATGCAGCGCTCGAGGTGCTGCAAGGCTTCGGCGCCCTCGGCGAGCTCGATCCTGACGCTCAGGCCGCCGATGCGCATGCGCCCTCGCTCGTTCCTCGCGAGCTGCCCCGTCACGCGCGCGCGCAAGGGGCCGGGACTCTGCTTGAACTTGGTCTTCAGGCAAAACACCAGGCTTGCCGAGAGGCAGTTGCCGACCGCCGCCGCAATCAGGCGCGCCGCGTTGGGCCCGTGCCGGTGCCCGAGCGGCTCGGGCTCGTCGAGCAGCAGGTCCGCATTGCCCGGCCAGTCGAACTTGACGCGGAAATCGAAGCCCTCTTCCTGCTGCAGGGTGAGGGTGAACGAGTGGGAATCGGTCATGACACTTTCCTCTTTGCCGTCACGTAGTAGAGCACCGGGATCACGACGAGCGTGAGCAGCGTCGAGACCAGGATGCCGAAGATGAGCGCGATCGCCAGCCCGTTGAAGATCGGGTCGTCGAGGATGAACATCGCGCCGAGCATGGCGGCGAGCCCGGTGAGCGCGATGGGCTTGGCGCGCGCCGCCGCCGACTGGATCACGGCCTCTTCCAGCGCCACGCCCTCCTCGACCTTCAGGTTGACGAAGTCCACCAGCAGGATCGAGTTCCTGACGATGATGCCGGCAAGCGCGATCATGCCGATCATCGAGGTGGCGGTGAAGTTCGCGCCGAGCAGCGCGTGCCCCGGCATCACGCCGATCACCGTGAGCGGGATCGGCGCCATGATGACGAGCGGCACGAGGTACGAGCGGAACTGCGCGACCACCAGCAGGTAGATGAGGATCAGGCCCACGCCGTAGGCGAGGCCCATGTCGCGGAAGGTCTCGTAGGTCACTTGCCACTCGCCGTCCCACTTCACCGCGTACTGGCGGTAGGGGTCCGAGGGCTGGCGGATGAAGTATTCGCCGAGCGTGCCGCCGTCCTCCAGCGCCGCGCCCGCGACCTTGCCGCGCGCGGTGAACATGCCGTAGAGCGGGCTGTCCACGCGCCCGGCCTGGTCGGCGACCACGTAGACCACCGGCAGCAGGTCCTTGTGGAAGATGGGCCGGTCGCGCTCGTCGGCGATCGGCGTCACCAGCTCCGCGAGCGGCACGAGCGCGCCTGCGGGCGTACGCACCGAAAGCTTGAGGAACTCGTCCAGCTCGCCCTGGCGCTCGGGCGGCAGCGCGATCGTCACCGGCACTTCGTACTTGGCTTGCCCGTCGTGCAGCACCGTGGCGTCGGCGCCCGCGAGGCCCATGCGGATGGCCTCCGCGATGTCGCGCCGCGCGACGCCCGCGAGCGAGGCCTTGCCCTGGTCGACCTTGAGCCGGATGCGCGGCGCCGCGTCGGCGACCGTGTCGTCGATGCCGACGATGTCGGCGGTGGCAGCGAAGGCCTCGCGCACCTGCTTCGCGACGCGGATGCGCCCCGCCTCGTCGGGCCCGTAGACCTCGGCGACGATCGGCGAGAGTACCGGCGGCCCCGGCGGCACCTCCACGACCTTGACGTTCGCGCCCCACTTGCGGCCGATCTCCTCCAGCTTCGGGCGCACGGCCTGCGCGATGTCGTGGCTCTTGCGGCTGCGAGCGTCCTTGGCCACCAGGTTCACCTGCAGGTCGCCCTGCTCGGGCAGCGCGCGCAGGTAGTACTGGCGCACCAGGCCGTTGAAGTTGATCGGCGCGGAAAGGCCCGCGTAGGCCTGGTAGTCGGTGACCTCGGGCACGCTCGCCACGTGCGCGCCGAGCTCACGCAGCGCCGCGGCGGTGACTTCGAGCGGCGTGCCCGCCGGCATGTCCACCACCACCTGGAACTCCGACTTGTTGTCGAAGGGCAGCATCTTGAGCACCACGAGCTTCACGCCCGCGAGCGAGACCGAGCCGAGGATCAGCGCCAGGATCACGTAGAGCATCTGGCGGCGGCGCCTCGCCGAGGCGACGAAAGGCCCGAGGACGCGTCGCGAGAGCCGCTCGAGGCGGTCGGACTCGCCGTGCGCGTGATGCTCCTTCTTGAAGAACTTGAGCGCGAGCCAGGGCGTCACCGTGAAGGCGATCGCCAGCGAGATCAGCATGCCCATGCTGGCGTTGATCGGGATCGGGCTCATGTAGGGGCCCATGAGGCCGCTGACGAAGGCCATCGGCAGCAGCGCCGCGATCACGGTGAAGGTGGCGAGGATCGTCGGTCCGCCCACCTCGTCCACGGCGTCCGGGATGATGCCGGTGAGCGAGCCGCCCTCGAGCGCGCGGCGGCGATGGATGTTCTCCACCACCACGATGGCGTCGTCCACGAGAATGCCGATGGAGAAGATGAGCGCGAACAGCGACACGCGATTGAGCGTGAAGCCCCAGGCCCAGGAGGCAAAAAGGGTTGTCGCGAGCGTGAGCAGCACCGCGACGCCGACGATCAGCGCCTCGCGCCAGCCCAGCGTGGCGAAGACGAGCACGATCACCGAGAGCGTGGCGAAGATGAGCTTCTTGATGAGCTGCTGCGCCTTGTCGTTGGCGGTGGCGCCGTAGTTGCGCGTGACGCTCACGTGCACGTCGTCGGGAATCACCGTGCCGCGCAGCTCCGCGGCGCGCGCCAGCACCCGCTCGGCCACGTCCACCGCGTTCTCGCCGGGCTTCTTGGTCACCTGCAGCGTGACCGCCGGGTGCTCGGTGCCGGCCTGCGCCCCCGCGTGCGATGCGCCCGCGCCGATGCCGGTCCACACGTAGCGCCCGGGCTGCAACGGCCCGTCCAGCACCTGCGCCACGTCGCTCACGTACACCGGGCGGCCGTCGTGCGCGCCCACCACCAGGCTTGCGACGTCGGCCGCCGATTCGAGATAGTTGTTGGTCTCGACCACCACCGCGCGGTTGTCGCGCACGACGCTGCCTGCCGGGAGCGAAACGTTCGCCAGCTGCAGCGCGTTGCGCAGGTCGAGCGGCGCGATGCCGTGCGCGTTCATGCGGTCCACGTCCATCAGCACGCGCACCGCGCGCCCGGGGCCGCCGAGGGTCTGCACCTCGCGCGTGCCGGGCACGCGCTTCAGCTCCACCTCCGCCGCATGCGCCGCGCGCTCCAGCTCGAAGGCGCCCACCTCCGGGTTGGCGCTCCAGAGCGTCAGCGTCACCACCGGCACGTCGTCGATGCCCTTGGGCTTGATGATCGGCTCGCCGATGCCGAGGTTGGGCGAGACCCAGTCGCGGTTCGACTGGATGGTGTTGTACAGGCGCACCAGCGCCTCGGTGTGCGGCACGCCCACC
>DASWBP010000087.1:0-4427 GCA_036390555.1 Burkholderiales bacterium
AACACGAAGCGCCGGATCTCGAAGCGCGGCGTGCTGTCGGCCGCCGTCGCCGGCGCCTGCGCCATTGCGACCTGCGCCATCGCGCACGCGGCCACCAGCGCGGCGAGCGCCCCCCCGCAGCGAGCCAACGGGCCTCCCTTGTTATCTATAATGCGAGCCCCAAAATCAGTATACCTGCCGCACTTCGCGGCAACTCCCGCCCATGCCGACACGCCACCAACGCCTCGTGATCCTCGGTTCCGGCCCTGCGGGCTACACCGCCGCGGTGTACGCGGCACGCGCGAACCTCAAGCCCGTGCTGATCACGGGCGTCGCGCAGGGCGGGCAGCTGATGACCACGACGGACGTGGACAACTGGCCGGCCGACGCCGCGGGCGTGCAGGGGCCCGAGCTGATGGAGCGCTTCCAGAAGCATGCCGAGCGCTTCGACACCGAGCTGGTCTTCGACCAGGTGCACAAGGTGGACTTCGCCAAGCGCCCCTTCGTGCTCGAGGGCGATGCCGCCACCTATACCTGCGATGCGGTCATCATCGCCACCGGTGCCTCCGCGAAGTACCTGGGCCTTCCCTCCGAGCAGAAATTCCTCGGCAAGGGCGTCTCGGCCTGCGCCACCTGCGACGGCTTCTTCTTCAAGGGCCAGGACGTCGCGGTGATCGGCGGCGGCAATACCGCGGTCGAGGAAGCGCTCTACCTCGCCAACATCTGCCGGAAAGTGACGCTGGTGCACCGGCGCGACAAGTTCCGCGCCGAGAAGATCATGATCGACAAGCTGATGAAGCGCGTCGCCGAGGGCAAGATCGCGCTTGAGCTCGACTCGACGCTCGAGGAGGCGCTCGGCGATGCGAGCGGCGTCACCGCGGTGCGCCTGCGGCAGGTGAAGACTGGCGCCACCAAGGAGCTGCCGGTGACAGGCCTGTTCATCGCCATCGGCCATACGCCCAACACGGAGGTCTTCGCCGGGCAGCTGGAGATGGCGAACGGCTACATCGTGACGCGCGCCGGGCGCGACGGCGGCGTGACCGCGACGAGCGTCCCGGGCGTGTTCGCCGCCGGCGACGTGCAGGACCACGTGTACCGGCAGGCGGTGACGAGCGCCGCAAGCGGCTGCATGGCGGCGCTCGATGCCGAGAAGTATCTCGACGCGCTCGCGGCCTGAGCCCCGGCGGCGCTGACCCCGGGGACCGCGGAGCACTGGAGCGGCCGTGTCTGACAACGAAGACCGGGAGGCGCTGCGCCGCGCCCTGGAGGGCGTGAAGCCGCTTGCGCGGCATCGCCGCCAGGCCCCTCACCGCCCCGCACCGGCGCCCGTGCCGCAGCAGACGCGGCGCGACGAGCGCGCGGTGCTCGCCGAAAGCGTCTCCGGCCCGCTGTCGGTGGACGAAGCGCTCGAGACCGGCATCGAGCTCGTCTACCTGCGCGAGGGCCTGTCGCGCCAGGTGCTGCGCAAGCTGCGGCGCGGGCATTGGGTGGTGCAGGACGATCTCGACCTGCACGGCATGAACCGCGCCGAGGCGGCCGAGGCGGTCGCGCGCTTCGTGCGCGCAGCGGCGGCGCGCGGCCTGCGTTGCGTGCGCATCGTGCACGGCAAGGGGCTTGGATCGAGGAACCGCGAGCCGGTGCTGAAGGGGAAGCTCCGGGTGTGGCTCACGCCACGCGACGAGGTGCTCGCCTATTGCCAGGCACCGGCCGCCTGGGGCGGCAGCGGGGCGCTGCTGGTCCTGCTGAAAGCCCGATGAGCGCGAGGGGCGCTGCGGCGCTCCCCGCACCCCGCGGTGCGCGCGCTAGATCGCGGCTTCGTTGGTCTCGCCGGTGCGGATGCGCACCACGTGCTCGACCGAGGTGACGAAGATCTTGCCGTCGCCGATCTTGCCGGTGCGCGCCGACTTGACGATGGCGTCGATCGCCGGCTCGACCTGCTTTTCGGGCACCACCACCTCGATCTTCACCTTCGGCAGGAAGTCCACCACGTACTCGGCGCCGCGGTAGAGCTCGGTGTGCCCCTTCTGGCGGCCGAAGCCCTTCACTTCCGTGACGGTCAGGCCGGTCACGCCGACTTCGGACAGGGCTTCGCGCACCTCGTCCAGCTTGAACGGCTTCACGATGGCTTCGATCTTCTTCATGCCAGATCCTCCCCGGGTGGCGCCATTATAGCTACAGGTCCCCGCTATCGCGGTACTTCGAGGTGATCGGGTAGCGCCAGTCCTTGCCCAGGCCGCGGAAGGTGACGCGCACCCCGGGCGGCGCCTGGCGGCGCTTGTACTCGCACTTGCGGATCAGCTCCACCACGCGCTTGACGTCCGCCGGCGCGTAGCCGAGCGCCACGATCTCGCGCGGCGAGCGGTTGTGCTCCATGTAGGCTTCCATGATCGGGTCGAGCACCTCGTAGGGCGGCAGGCTGTCCTGGTCGGTCTGGTTGGGGCGCAGCTCGGCGGAGGGCGCGCGGCTGATGATGTTCTCCGGGATCGCCGCGCCAAGCGTGTTGCGGTAGCGCGAGAGGCGCCACACCAGCGTCTTGGAGATGTCCTTGATCACCGCGTAGCCGCCCGCCATGTCGCCGTAGAGCGTGGCGTAACCGACCGCCATTTCCGACTTGTTGCCGGTGGTGAGCACGATCGAGCCGAACTTGTTGGACAGCGCCATCAGCAGCGTGCCGCGCACGCGCGCCTGCAGGTTCTCCTCGGTGACGTCCTCGGCCCGCCCCGCGAACTGCGGCGCGAGCGCCGCGCGGAAGGCGTCGAACACCGGCCCGATCGGGATCACGTCGTAGCGCACGCCGAGCCGTCGGGCCATCTCCGCGGCGTCCTCCAGGCTCATCGGCGCCGTGTATGGCGAAGGCATCATCACCGCGCGCACGCGCTCGGGCCCCAGCGCGTCGCAGGCGATGGCGAGCGTGAGCGCGGAATCCACGCCGCCCGAAAGCCCGAGGAGCGCCCCGGGAAAGCCGTTCTTGCCCAGATAGTCGCGCGTCGCGAGGCACAGGGCGCGGTAGACCTCCGCCTCGAGCGGCAGCTCGGCGGAAATCGCCCCGGGCACCGGGCGCGCGCCGTCGAACTCGAACAGCTCCAGCGCCTCCTCGAAGAACGGCCCCTGCCGCACCACCTCGCCGCGCGCATCGAGCACGCAGGAGGCGCCGTCGAACACCAGCTCGTCCTGCCCGCCGACCAGGTTCACGTACACCATCGGCAGTCCCGTGTCGCGGATCCACTCGCGGAACACCTGGTGGCGGCTCGCCTGTTTCTTCTTGTGGTAGGGCGAGGCGTTGATCGACAGGATCACCTGCGCGCCCGCGGCCTTCGCCAGCGCCGGCGCCTTCGGCGTCCAGACGTCCTCGCAGATGGTGAGGCCGAAGCGCACGTCCTTCAGCTCGAACACGCAAGGCTCCTCGCCCGCGGCGAAGTAGCGCTTCTCGTCGAACACCTCGTAGTTCGGCAGGTCGTGCTTGCGCGCCACCGCGGCGATGCGCCCGTCGCGGATCAGCGCGGCGGCGTTGTAGCGGCGCCCGTCGGCGGCGCGCTCGGGAAAGCCGACCACCACCGCGATGCCCTGCACGCGCGCGGCGAGGCGCTCGAGCTCGCGGCGGCAGTCGGCGAGGAAGCCCTCGCGCAGCAGCAGGTCCTCGGGCGGGTAGCCGCACAGCGACAGCTCGGGGGTCACCACCAGGTCGGCGCCCGCCGCGCGCGCGCGCTGCGCGTGCTCGAGGATCCTGGCGGCGTTGCCGGGAAGGTCGCCGACGGTGCAGTTGATCTGCGCCGCGGCGATCAGGATGCGGGCGGCCATCGAGGGGATTCTATAATGGCCGCATGGCGATGAACGACACCCTGCGGCCGTCCCTGCTCTTCTGGTACGGGCAGCTGCTCTCGGTGTTCAGGCAGAACGCGCGCGCGCTCCAGGTGTTCCGCGAGGTGGCGCGCGCCAACCCGCGCCACCAGCAGGCCTGGAGCTGCATCGGCTTCCTGCTGGCGGAGCGCGAGCAGTTCGAGGAGGCGGTCGCCGCCTTCGAGCGCGCGCTCGCCCTCGACCCCAAGGACGCACCCTCGCACTTCAACGTCGCCTTCGTCCTGCAGCGGCTCGGCCGCCACGAGGAAGCGCTCGCGCGCTTCGAGCGCACCATCGAGGTCGATCCCAAGACCGACCGCGCCTGGTACGGGCTGGGGTTGTCGCTCGCGAAGCTGGGGCGCCTGGAGCAGGCGGCGGAGAAGCTCGAGGAGGCGGCGCGTCTGCAGCCGATGAATCCCTACGCCGCCTACCAGCTTGCCGGCGTCTGGCACAGGCTCGGCCAGCCGGAGAAGCTGCGCGCCGAGTACGCGCGCGTCAAGCGCTTCGATCCCAAGGTCGCCGAGCGCATCCGGCTCGAGTTCGGCATCACGAAAAAGTAGCGCATTGGAGAACCTGCGCGTCGCCGAGTCGCTCGCCGGCGTGCCGGCGGC
>DASWBP010000088.1:0-3101 GCA_036390555.1 Burkholderiales bacterium
CGGCCAACTTCGCGGCCAAGGTGCAGGCGATGCAGGTGGCCGCCGCGCCAGGCGCGCCGGCAGCCGCACCGGCCACCGCGGCCGAGCCCAAGCCGCTGAACGGGCTGGCGCTGATGTGGGCGGTGATCAAGGGCTGGTTCCGCTCGCTCTTCTCGGCAAAAGGTTCATGACTTCGTCGCGGGCGCTCGAGCTGGCCGCGCTACAGCAGGACCTGGCGCGCGCCGGCTACATCGCCGAGCCTGCACTGGCCGCCGCGCTGCTGCTGATGCAGGACCTGCAGCGCCCGCTGCTGCTCGAAGGCGACGCCGGTGTCGGCAAGACCGAGGTCGCGAAGGTGCTCGCGCAGATCCGCCAGACACGGCTGATCCGGCTGCAGTGCTACGAGGGCCTCGATGCGCATGCGGCGATGTACGAGTGGAACTACCAGCGCCAGCTGCTGGCTATCAAGCTGCTCGAGCACGACGAGCGCGGCCTTCAACAGAAGGAGCAGGACATCTTCTCCGAGCGCTACCTGCTGAAGCGCCCGCTGCTCGAGGCGATCACCGGCGACTCGGCGCCGGTGCTGCTGATCGACGAGATCGACCGCGCCGACGAGGCGTTCGAGGCCTACCTGCTGGAGCTGCTGTCGGACTTCCAGATGTCGATCCCCGAGCTCGGCACCGTGCATGCCACGCACAGGCCGTGGGTGGTGATCACGTCCAACGGCACGCGCGACCTGTCCGACGCGTTGCGCCGCCGCTGCCTGTACCAGTACATCGAGTACCCCGACTACGACAAGGAGCTCGCCATCGTGCGCAAGAAGGCGCCCGAGGCCGAGGCGAAGCTGGCGCAGCAGATCGTCGCCTTCGTGCAGGCGGTGCGGCGCATGGAGCTGCAGAAGAAGCCCGGCGTCGCGGAGACGCTGGACTGGACCGCGGCGCTCCTGCGCCTGGGCATCTCGACCCTCGACGTCAACGGCGTCGAGCGCATCATGGATACGCTGAGCGCGCTGATCAAGACGCGCGACGACCGCGTGGCCTTCCCGCGCGAAGTGGTCGCGCGCCTGGCGGCGGCCTCCTGAGCATGGGCGCGGCGCCGGAAATCCGGGCAGCGGAGCGCCTGGCGAGGTTTCCGGGGTTCCTGCGCGCCAACGGCTTCGGCATCGCCGGGAGCGACGCCGTGCAGGCGCTGCATGCGGCGGAGCGCACCGGCGTTCTCGACCGGGACGTGCTGCGCTGGAGCCTGAAGGCGCTGCTCTGCCGCCGCGGCGACGAATGGCAGCGCTTCGACGAGCTGTTCGACGCCTGGTTCCTGCCCGCCAACCGCTGGCAGCGCCTCGAGCGGCGCGAGACCGCGGAGGGCGCGCAAAGCGATGCGCACCCGGGAGGCTCGCACGACGGCGAGCGCACCGACGACGAGGACCTGCGCCCGCGCCGCGCGGCAAGCCGGCAGGAGGTCCTCTCCTCGGCGGATTTCAGCGCGCTCGCCGAGCGCGAGCACGCCCTCGAGATCGAGGCGCTGATGCGGCGCTTCGCGCGCCAGCTCAAGCACATCCGCCTGCGCCGCGAAGCGCGCGCGCATCGCGGGCGGCGCCTGGACCTGCCGGGCACGATCCGGCGCAGCGTGGCGAGCGGCGGCACGCCCTTCCATCTGCTGTGGCGCCGCCAGCGCTCCGAGCGCCCGCGGCTGGTGCTGCTGATCGACGTCAGCCGCTCTATGGTGCTCTACAGCTTCTTCTACCTGCGCCTCGCGCGCGCGCTCGCCCACGAGCTCGACGACGTGCACAGCTTCATCTTCCACACGCGCGTGACCGAGGTGTCGCAGGCGCTGCACGACGCCGACCCCTGGCGCGCGCAGGAGCGGCTGCACCTCATCGCGCAGGGCTGGGCGGGCGGCACGCGCATCGGTGAGAGCCTGGCGCAATTCAATCGCGAGCACGCGCCGCGCCTGGTGCACGGGCGCACCGCGGTGCTGGTGCTCAGCGACGGCTACGATACCGGCGAGCCGCGCGAGCTCTCCGACGCGCTCGCGCAATTGCGGCGCCGGGCGCGGCGCCTCGTCTGGATCAACCCGCTCAGCAACCGTCCGGGCTATGCGCCGACCTGCCAGGGCATGCAGGCGGCGATGCCGCACCTGGATCTGCTCGCGCCGGGCGGCGACCTTGCGAGCCTGCGCGCGGTGCTGCCGAACCTGATCGAAACCCTGCATTGATGAACGGAGCTTGACCATGGGGTGCATGTACAAGGCAAACGGCCTCTACAGCCGAATGACGGTGGGCGCGGTGCTGCTCGCCGCGGGCGCGGGCACGCGCATGGGCGGGCGGCCGAAGGCCCTGCTCGAGCTGGGCGGCGTGCCGCTGGTGCTGCGCCAGCTGATCGCCCTCTCGGGCGCGGGGGTGGACGAGGTCGCCGTGGTGCTGGGCCACCACGGCGAAGCCATCGAGGCCGCGGTGCGGCCGTTTCCCATCACGCTGGTAAGAAATCCCTCGCCGGACGACGGCCAAGTCTCGTCGGTGCGCCTCGGCCTCGCCGCGCTGTCGCCGAAGCTCGACGCGGTGATCGTCGCGCTCGCCGACCAGCCGCTGATCGACGCGCAGGACATCGTCGGACTGATCAGCGCCTTCAGGAAGCGCGGCGACGCGGCCATGGTGGTGCCGCGCGTGAAGCGCGCGGACGGCACGAGCGTGCCGGGCAACCCGGTGATGTTCGACGCCGCGCTGCGCGAGGAGTGGCTCGCCGGCGGCGCGGACCTCGCCTGCCGCAAGTGGCGCGAGCGCAATCCCGACCGCGTGCGCTGGTTCGACACCGACAACCAGCGCTACAGCGTGGACATCGATACGCCCGAAGACCTCGAGCGCTTCGCCGCCAGCACCGGGCATCGCCTGGCCTGGCCGGCGGCCTACGCGCAGGAAGCGGTGGCATGAGCGACGGCGCGGCCGCGATCGGCCTGCGTTTGATGCTGGCGCGCGCCTGCGCGTGGGCGCTGCTGATCGCGGGCTGGATCGGCATCGGCAGCTTCGCGCTGCTCGTCGCGCCCTCGGCCAGCAGCGGATTCGCGCTCGTCGCGCTGTGGCTGTTCGCCCTGGGCGCCGCGGCGGCGGTGGCGACGCGCGGCGGCATGCG
>DASWBP010000089.1:0-24365 GCA_036390555.1 Burkholderiales bacterium
GGAAGAACTCGCGCAGGTCGGTGGTGAAGGCGGCGAACAGGACGAGCGCGCCGAGGCCCGCCGAACCGATCGCATAACCCTTTGTCACCGCCTTGGTGGTGTTGCCCACCGCGTCGAGCGGATCGGTGATGTCGCGCACCGAGTCCGGCAGGTCCGCCATCTCGGCAATGCCGCCCGCGTTGTCGGTGATCGGCCCGTAGGCGTCGAGCGCCACGATGATTCCCGCCATCGAGAGCATCGAGGTGGCCGCGATCGCGATGCCATACAAGCCCGCCAGGCCGTAGGAGACGATGATGGCGACGCACACTGCGAGTACCGGCCAGGCGGTGGACCTCATCGACACGCCCAGGCCCGCGATGATGTTGGTGGCGTGGCCGGTGACACTCGCCGCCGCGACGTGCTGCACCGGCTTGTATTGCGTGCCGGTGTAGTACTCGGTGATCCACACGAGGAACCCGGTCAACGCCATGCCCACCACCGCGGTGCCGTAGAGGTGCCAGACGCCGATGGTCTTGGTGCTGCCGGCGATCTCGAAGGGCACCTTGGCGACCACGTCGCCCATGAAGATCTGCGTAATCGGCCAGAAGGCGATGAGCGCGATGACGCCCGCCACCGCGAGGCCCTTGTACAGCGCGGGCATCACGTTCTTGTCGCCGGGCTTTGCCTTGACGAACCAGGTGCCGACGATCGAGGCGATGATGGCGAAGCCGCCGATCACCAGCGGATAGATCACCGCGGCGAAGGAGTTGAGCATCAGCGCGCCGAGCAGCATCGTGGCGACGATCGTCACCGCGTAGGTCTCGAACAGGTCCGCCGCCATGCCGGCGCAGTCGCCCACGTTGTCGCCGACGTTGTCCGCGATCACGGCGGGGTTGCGCGGATCATCCTCGGGAATGCCGGCCTCGACCTTGCCGACGAGGTCCGCGCCCACGTCCGCGCCCTTGGTGAAGATGCCGCCGCCCAGCCGCGCGAAGATCGAGATGAGCGAGCCGCCGAAGGCGAGGCCCACCAGCGGGTGGATGATGTGCACCAGGTCGTCCTTCTTCAGCGCGTTGGCGTAGAGCAGCGCGAAGAGGCCGGCGACGCCGAGCAGGCCCAGGCCCACCACCAGCAGGCCGGTGATGGCGCCGCCCTTGAAGGCGACCTGCAGCGCTTCGTTCAGGCCCACGCGCGCGGCTTCCGCCGTGCGCACGTTGGCGCGCACCGAGATGTTCATGCCGATGATGCCGCAGGCGCCCGAGAGCACCGCGCCGAGGAGGAACCCCCACGCGGTGGTCCAGCCCAGCTGCGGCGTGAAGCCGATGGCGAGGAACAGCACCGCGCCGACAATGGCAATGGTCTTGTACTGCCGCCAGAGATAGGCCACCGCGCCTTCGCGCACCGCGGCCGAAATCTCGCGCATGCGCTCGTTGCCGTCGGGCAGCCGCAGGATCTGCACGCTTTGCCAGACGCCGTAGACGATTGCCAGGATCGCGCACGCAAGCGCGAATAAGAGTCCGCCGGACATGCTTGTTCTCCCCTTGCTGGTCGCGAGGCTGGGACCCTCGCTGAAAAGGCCGCGATTCTAGCAGGCCCGGGGGCGTCCAGCCTACCCCCGCGCGCCCGCGGGTTCGCTAGCCGAGCGCTGCGAAGGCCCTGTCGCGAATCTCCTCGACTCCGCCCAGGCCGGAGATGCGCACGTAGCGCGGGGCGCGCGCGTCGCCCGCCGCGGCCCAGCGTGCGTAGTACTCCACGAGGGGCCGCGTCTGCGCGCGGTAGACCTCGAGGCGCCGGCGCACCGTCTCTTCGCGGTCGTCCTCCCGCTGCACGAGCGGCTCACCGGTGACGTCGTCCTGGCCCGCGACCTTCGGCGGGTTGAACGCCACATGGTAGGTGCGCCCGGAGGCCGGGTGCACGCGCCGCCCGCCCATGCGCCTGACGATCTCCTCGTCGGGTACGTCGATCTCGAGCACCGCGTCCACGCGCACCGAGTCCGCCTTCATCGCCTCGGCCTGCGGCAGGGTGCGCGGGAAGCCGTCGAACAGGTAGCCCTTGGCGCAATCGGGGCGCTTCAGGCGCTCGGCGACCAGCTTGAGGATCACGTCGTCGGCGACCAGCTGGCCCGCGTCCATCAGGCGCTTGGCGGCGCGGCCGAGCGGGGTGCGCGCCTCGATCGCCGCGCGCAGCATGTCGCCGGTGGAGATCTGCGGGATGCCGTAGCGCTGCGTGATGAACGCAGCCTGCGTGCCCTTGCCCGCGCCCGGCGGCCCGAGGAGGATGAGCCTCATCGCAGCAGTTTTAGCACAGCTTGCAGATCCGCCGGGGTGTCCACCCCGGGCGGGATCGCAGACTCCTCGATCACCGCGGCGATGCGGTAGCCGTGCCAGAGCACGCGCAGCTGCTCCAGCTGCTCGGCGGCTTCCAGCGGCGAGGGCGCGAGCGAGGCGTAGCGCTTGAGAAACCCCACGCGGTAGGCGTAGATGCCCACGTGGCGCAGCGCGCGCGGCGCGCCCTGGCGCGCATAGGGAATCGGCGCGCGGCTGAAATACAGCGCCTCGCCTTTCGCGTTGAGCACCGCCTTCACCACGTTGGGATTGGCGATTTCGGCAGCCTCCGCGATCGGGTGGCACGCGGTGGCGACGGCCGCCTCGGCGTTGCCGGCGAGCGCGCCGGCCACGCGCGCAATGAGCTGCGGGGCGATGAGCGGCTCGTCGCCCTGCACGTTGACCACGATCGCGTCGTCGGCGAGGCCCAGCTGCGCGGCAGCTTCAGCGATGCGGTCCGTCCCCGAGGGGTGCTCGGCGCGCGTCATGCGCGCATCGAACCCGGCCGCACGCACCGCGGCGGCGATCCGCTCGTCGTCGGTCGCCACGCACACCGGCTGCGCGCCGCTCGCGCGCGCGCGCTCGCACACGCGCACGACCATCGGCTTGCCCGCGAGGTCGGCGAGCGGCTTGCCGGGAAAGCGCGTCGAGGCGTAGCGCGCGGGAATGACCGCGGCGAAGGCGACCATGAGGAAAGGCGCAGCGCGCGACCGCTTAGCCGGCCACCTCTTCGGCGGGATCCAGGCGCCGCGCTTCGTCTTCGAGCATCACCGGGATGCCGTCCTTCACCGGAAATCCGAGCCGGTCGGCCTTGCACACCAGCTCGGCAGCCTCGCGGCGGTACAGGAGCGGCCCCTTGCATAGCGGGCACACCAGGATCTCAAGCAGCCTTGGGTCTATCGCCGAGCTCACCGAGCCTCCTCAAGAGCCATGCGTCGAACGCCGGGTCGGTCACCGCGCGCACAGGCAGGACCCAGTGCGTCGGCTTCGCGAAGCGCTTGCATTTTACCGCGTCCTTCTCGGTCATCAGCACCGGGGCCGCGTCGCCGAACTCGAGGTCCGCGGCGGTGAACGGGTGATGATCCGGAAAGGCATGCGGCACCGCCTTCACGCCGAGCTGCGACAGGTGCGCGAAGAAGCGGTTCGGGTCGCCGATGCCGGCCACCGCATGCACGCGCGCGCCGGCAAAGCTCTGCGCCTTGCGCCGCTCGCGCGCGTCGGTGGCGCGGTGCGCCTCGTCGCCTTCGAGGCGCATGCGGAAACCCTTCACCTGGTCGGTGCCGTGCGCCACCACGGCGTCCACGGTCCACAGGCGCGTGCGCGGCTCGCGCAAGGGTCCCGCGGGCAGCATGAAGCCGTTGCCGAAGCCGCGCGCATCCACCACCACGACCTCCACGTCGCGGCGCAAGGCGTAGTGTTGCAGCCCGTCGTCCATGACGATCACGTCGCAGTCCGGGTGCTCGTCGCGCAGCCGCACCGCCACCGCCGCGCGATCGGCGCCCACCCACACCGGGCAGCCGCTGCGCCGCGCCATCAGCACCGGCTCGTCGCCCACTTCCGCGGGGTCCGACGCAAGCGAGACTGCGCGCGGCGGCTGCTCGTCGCGGCGCGCGCCGCGCTCGCCGAGGTAGCCGCGCGACACGATGGCCGGTGACCAGCCTTTCGACTTGAGCAGCTCCGCGACGTGGATGACGAGCGGCGTCTTGCCGCTGCCGCCGACCGTGAGGTTGCCGATCACCACCACCGGCACGCCCGCGCTGCGGCTGGGTGCAAGGCGCAGCGCGTAGGCCAGGCGCCGCAGCGCAACCAGCACGCGGAACACGAGGCTCGCCGGCCACAGCAGCCATGCCAGCAGCCCCGCGCGCCGGTACCAGATGTTCTCGAGCGCGCGCGTACCTACTTGGAGGCCTGCGTGGTGAAGGTGATGCGCTGCAGCCCCGCCAGGCGCGCCGCTTCCATCACGCGGATCACCGACTGGTGGCTCGCGCCCGCGTCGGCGCTGATCACCACCACGGGCTCGGCGGCGGTGCCGCCGGCGCGCTTGAGCGCGTTCGAGAGCTGCTCGACGCTGACAAAGGCGACCGGCGAGCGGTTGATCACGTACTGCCCCTGCAGGTTGACCAGCACCGTGATCTCGCTCGCGCGCTCGGGTTGCCGCTCGGCGTCGGCCTGCGGCAGGTTGATCTGCAGCTCGGTGTACTTGGAGTAGGTGGTGGTGATCATGAGGAAGATGAGGATCACCAGCATCACGTCGATCATCGGCACCAGGTTGATCTCCAGGTGCTCCTTCTCGCGGCCGCGCTGGAAGTTCATCGCGAGTGCCGCAGCCGCTAGCGCTCGGCGCGCTCGCCGTGCACGATGTCGATGAGTTTCGCCGCCTGCTGCTCCATGTCGACGACGAAGCCGTCCACCTTGTTGCGGTAGTGCCGGTAGAAGATCAGCGCGGGAATCGCGATGCCGATGCCGAAGGCGGTGTTGTACAGCGCGATCGAGATGCCGTGCGCGAGCTGCTGCGGGTTGGTGCCGCCGGTCGGCGACTGCGAGCCGAAGATCTCGATCATGCCGATCACCGTGCCGAACAGGCCGAGCAGCGGCGCCGCGGTCGCGATCGTGCCCAGCGTGGTGAGGAAGCGCTCCAGCTCGTGCGCCACCGTGCGCCCGGCCTCCTCGACCGCCTCCTTCATGACGTAGCGCGAGCTCTTGTGGTTGCGCAGGCCGGCGGCCAGCACTTCGCCGAGCGGCGAGTCCTGGGCGAGCTTCTGGAGGGTGTCATCGTTGACGCCCTGGCGCTGATAGACCTGCACCACCTGGTCGAGCAGCGTCGGCGGCAGGATCCTGCTGTGGCGCAACGTGAGGGATCGCTCGATGATCAACGCGACGGCAATGACCGAGGCGAGCAGGAGCGGCCAGATCGGCCAGCCCGCAGCTTGAATGATGGCGAACAATATGGGCTCCGGTTGCCTCTTCGTTGTGGTGCGGCGACTCTAGCAAAAATGCGGCCACGCCGTTATCCACAAAACCTGTGGATAAGTTTGTGGATTTTCTTTGGGCAGATACTCCCTACAGTCGCGGATGCGGGCGCAAGTTGGCAGCGATTAAAATTTCAGCAGTTGATTCGGGCGCAGAAACAGCGGCTTACGAAATAGAATCGGCCTCCGTGCGCGGTTCCGGCGCTCGCCGCGCTGCAACGGACGACACTGTGCATTAGTGTAGGCGCATGGAAAGCGAATTCCCGCGCGACGCCGCCCCCGTGGTGAGCGTATCGGCGCTGCTGAAAAGCGTGCGCGAGACGCTGGAGCGGCGCTTTCCGCTCGCGTGGATCGCGGGCGAGATCTCCAACTTCCGGCCTGCCAGCTCAGGGCACTGGTACTTCACGCTGAAGGACGAGGCCGCGCAGGTGGATTGCGTCATGTTCCGCGGCCGCGCCGCCGCGCTCGACTGGCAGCCGGCCGAAGGCATGCGCGTGGAGGCGCGCGCGCTGGTGACCTTGTATGAACCGCGCGGCCGCTTCCAGCTCAACGTCGAGCACATGCGCCGCGCCGGCCTCGGGCCGCTTTACGAGCGCTTCCTGAAGCTCAAGGCCAAGCTCGAGGCGGAAGGCATCTTCGATCCGGCGGCCAAGCGCCCCATTCCGGAGCATCCGAAGCAGATCGGCGTCCTGACATCTTTGCAAGCTGCGGCTTTGCGCGATGTGCTTACGACGTTACGCCGCCGCAACCCGTCCATCCCCGTAATCGTCTATCCGGTTCCCGTGCAAGGCGAAGGCGCCAGCGCGAAGATCGCGCAGATGCTGGCGACCGCCAGCCAGCGCGCCGAGTGCGACGTGCTGCTGCTGGTGCGCGGCGGCGGCTCGATCGAGGACCTGTGGCAATTCAACGAGGAAGCCGTGGCGCGCGCGATCCGCGCCTCGCGCATCCCGGTGGTCGTCGGCGTCGGCCACGAGACCGACGTGACCATCGCCGATTTCGCCGCCGACCGGCGCGCGCCGACGCCGACCGCGGCGGCGGAAATGGTGAGCCCGTCGCGCGAGGAGCTGCTCGCGCGCGCGGGCGAGCTCGCGCAGCGCGCCACGCGCGAGGCGCTGCGGCGCATCGAGTACGCCATGCAGGCGGTGGACGCGCTCGCGCGGCGCTTGGTGCATCCCCGCGAGCGCCTGCGCACCTCGCGGCAGCTGCTCGGCCAGCTCGCCACGCGGCTCGCGCTGGCCGCCGCGCGGCGCATGGACCAGTTCGACGCACAGCTCGCGCGCCTCAAGGCGAGCCTCGCGAGCCTCAACCCGGACGCGGTGCTCGAGCGCGGCTACAGCCTGACGCGCGACGCGCAGGGCGCGGTGGTGCGCGATGCCGCCAAGCTGCAGGCCGGCGAGCGCCTGACGACCACGCTCGCGAAGGGCTGGGTCGAGAGCGAGGTCCGCACGAAGGGAGGATAGCCTCATGGTCCTGCGACGCTGCCTGACGCCACTTGCGCTTCTCGCCCTCGCCGCCTGCGCGCAGCCGCAGCCAAAACCGGTCCACGAGTATGCAAAGCCCGAGTCGAAGACGGAGGCGCAGATCCTCGAGGCGGCGACCACGCCGCTCTCCGACCTGAACATCGTGCGCGCCGAGATCCCGCAGACGCTCCTTGCAGCGCTGAGGGCGCCCTATGCGCGGCCCGCGGATGCGACCTGCGAGGGCATCGCGGCGGAAATCCGTGCGCTCGACACCGTGCTCGGCGCCGACCTCGACACGCCGGTCACGCCCATCAACCCCAACCTCATTCCCCACAACTTCGACGCCATGGTCCAGCAGGGCGCGGAGTTCGCGACCGAGGCGGCGATGGGCGCCGCGGTGGGCGCGGTGCGCGGCGCGGCGGCGGGCATCGTTCCCTACCGCAGCTGGGTGCGCAAGCTCTCCGGCGCCGAGCGCTACTCGAGGGACGTGGCGGCGGCGATCGCCGCTGGCGGCGTGCGCCGCTCCTACCTCAAGGGCTTCGGCCAGGCGAGCGGCTGCGGCATGCCGGCCGCGCCGCGGGGCTGAGCGCCCGATGCGCGCGCAACGGGTGCTGCTGCTCGTCGCGCTGCTGCTCGCCGCGCAGCCCGCTGCGGCGTGGCTCGACGAGGCGGTGGTCGAGCTGCCCGTCGTTGTCGCCGATGCCAAGGGCCGGAAGGTCTCGCATGCGATCAAGGTCACGGTGTTCCGCGACAACGCCATCGCGAAGTCGCCCTTCCTGATCCTCAACCACGGGCGCGCCGTCAAGGCCGAGGAGCGCGCCAATCTGGGCCGCGCGCGCTATGCCGACAACGCCAGGTACTTCGTCGGCAAGGGCTTCGCCGTGTTCGTGCCGACGCGCATCGGCTATGGCGTCACCGGCGGGCCCGACGTCGAGGATTCCGGCGCCTGCGCGCGGAAGAACTATCCGCCGGTGTACGAAGCCGCGGCGCAGCAGACGCTTGCGGTGCTGGAGCACGCGCGCACGCGGCCCTACGTGGATGCGGCGCGCGGCCTCGTCGTCGGGCAGTCCTTCGGCGGCACTACGGCGATCGCCATTGCCGCGCGCAATGCGCCGGGCGTGGCCGGCGCCGTGAACTTCGCGGGCGGCGGCGGCGGCAACCCCGTCGACCGCCCCGCCGACCCCTGCCGCCCCGAGCTGCTTACCAGCCTGTTCGCGGGCTACGGCAAGACTGCGCGCCTCCCGACGCTGTGGCTCTACAGCGAGAACGACCGCTATTTCGGCAAGGAGCACCCGCGGGCCTGGTTCGACGCCTTCGCCGCCGCGGGCGGCAAGGGCGAGTTCGTGCAGCTGCCGGCGCACGGCAAGGACGGGCACGGCAGCTTCACGAGCAACACCGGCGCGTGGAAGCCGGCGTTCGAGGACTTCCTGCGCAGGAACGGCTTTTGACGAAGCCGCCGCGCGCCGGCCGCCTGCGCGCGCTCAAGCGCGAGGCCATGGCGCTCTACTTCGCCGCGCGAGACCCGCGCACGCCGCTCGTGGCGAAGGTGCTCGCCGCCGTGGTGGTCGCCTACGCGCTGAGCCCCATCGACCTGATCCCGGACTTCATTCCGGTGATCGGGCTGCTCGATGACCTGGTTCTCCTGCCGCTCGGCGTCGCCATCGTCCTGCGCCTCGTCCCGCCCGAGGTGATGGCGGAGGCACGCGCCAGGGCGGAAGCCGCGCTCGAGCTGCCGCGGAGCATCGCCGCTGCCGTGGTGATCGCCCTGCTTTGGATCGGCGTGGTCGCGCTGGCCGGCTACTGGGCCTATCGCGCCTTCGCGGCGCCATAGTTAACATTCTGCCCATGCGGCTTCTCGTTCTCGGCGCGACTGGCGGCACGGGCCTCGAGGTCCTGCGCCAAGCACTCGCGCAGGGCCACGAACTCACGGCCTTCGCGCGCGATCCGGCGAAGCTGACCGTCGCCGATGCGCGCCTGCAGGTCATCCCCGGCGCCCTGCCCGCGGACGCCACGCCGCTGGAGGCCGCGCTCTCCGGCCGCGATGCCGTCGTCTGCTCGCTCGGGGTGCGCAACGCGCTCAAGTCGGGCGGCCTGATCGCGAACGCGATGCGCGTGCTCGTGCCGGCGATGGAGCGCGCGCGCGTGCGCCGCCTGCTGCTCGTGTCGGCTAACGGCGTGGGCGAAACCTACGCGAGCTCGCCGCTCTTGCCGCGCATCATGTATCGGCTACTGCTTTCGGACATCTTTGCCGACAAGGCGGCGGGCGAGGCGATCGTGCGCGCGAGTTCGCTCGAGTGGACGATCGCCTACCCGGTGCTGCTCACCGACGGGCCGCGCACCGGCCGGTATCGCGCGGGCGAGGCGCTCGAGCTGCGCGGCATGCCGAAGATTTCCCGCGCCGACGTCGCCGACTTCCTGCTGCGCGAGCTCGCGGACCGGGCGTTCGTGCGCAAAGGCGCGGTCCTGAGCTACTAGCGCGCGACGGTCGCGCGCGCTGCCCAGGCGCGGGCGATCAACGAGATGGATCCGTCGGGGCGCGCGGGCAGGCGCTCCCGGATCCGCTCACGCAGCCGCGAGCGCGCGCCATCGTCGAGCGACATTGCGTAGGCGGGCGCCGGCCCCTGCCCGCCCAGGAAGGGCTGCCAGTAGTCATCGAAACTCTCGAATACCGTAGGGATGTCGATCGACGTCACCTCGATGTCCTTGAGGCCGGCCCCGGTGAACTGGGCCGTGAGTGCCTCCGGGCGGCACAGCGGGAAGCGCGGACCCTCGTCCAGCTTTGCTGCTTCCGGGTTGAGCTCCACCGCAGCGTTCCAGAAGTAGCGCATGAGCTCCATCCTGCCGGCGTAATCCCAGACGTACGCCCCGATCGTGCCCCCATCGCGCGCCACCCTCGACATTTCGGCGAGGGCACTCTTCGTATCCGGAACGAAGTTGAGGACCAGCCCCGAGACCACCACATCCGCCGAAGCGTCCGGCAACGGGATCGCCGTCGCGCTGCCCTGGTGCAGCGTAGCCCGGCCCGCCAGATTCTCCTTCGCTGTCGCCAAGAACCCTTCGGATGGCTCCACGCCGGCGACCGACGCGGGCGAGCAACGATCCAGGATCGCCGCGCACAGCGCGCCGGTGCCGCAGCCGATGTCCACCCAGCGGCGCCCGGCCGGAACGCGCAGCCAGGCGAGGAACAGCGGCGCGACCTGCCGGCTCCACCGGCCGACGTAGCGCTCATACGGGCTGCCGCGTTCCCACGTGTCGGAGACTTGCTTCTGGTTCATGGGTCAGTCCCTCCCGGAATCCACTGCCTGTAAGCGATTGAAGTGGATCGCCAGCAGCCAGGTCGCCGCGGGAAAGGTGATGGCCCACAGCGCGCCGCCCCAGATGAGAGGCGGGTAGTACATCTGCAGCGCGAGAAAGGGGAGGAGGCAGCCGTTGGCAATGAGCGCCCGGCGTATCCAGCCCTCGAGCCCCTGCCGCCTGAACACCGCGGCAGCGAACAGGGTCGCGAGGCTCATCAGGCTGTAGCCGTAGACGTCCACGGCATACAGGAAGGAATCGAAGGGCTCGAAGAGCAGGAGCTCGATGCCCTCGGCGTCATTGCGCGCGATGCGCGGGATCACGAATGCGAGCTGCACGTAATAGACGATGCTGACCAGCGTCGCGTACATCCCCGCGAACACGACCGCGACATGGCTCCAGATGCGCACGGACACCTCGGCCGCGTGATGCACGCTCACCATGAGAACGACGAACGCCACGCCCAACATCAGCGACGGCGTGAGAAGCACAGCGAGGCCGAAGGCGGTGCTGCGGGCGTGCGGGCCTCCCTCCGACCCGAGAAGCCCCATCCATTCGCCGATCTGCGCCAGCACGTACGCGAGGCTGAGTACCGTGCATAGCACGGCGGACCAGAAACCAAGCGTGCGCACGGGCGTCAGCAGGCGGCGCCTCCAGCGCGCTGCTCGAAGAGAATCTTCTTGACCCTGTCCTTGCCGACCGATCGCACCAGCTCCGCGGCAAGGCAATAGAGGAACAGGCCGCCGAGCGTCCAGGCCCCGAGCACCGCGAACAGCGGCCACGAGACCTCTTCAAGCATCGCTTTCGCGCCGGCTGCCACGCCGCCGTGCTTCGATACGAGCGGGACAAGCTCCTCCACGACCCGGAACGCCAGCGCCACCAGGCCGTACAGGAGCGTCTTCCACAGGACCTGATAGATCAGCCTGCCCGCAAGCCGCCGGGCGATGGGCAGCGCCTCCACCAGCAGGATCGCCTTGGCGACGATCAGGGCGCCGACGGTTGCGCCCGCGGCGCGCAGCGCGGTGAAGCTGAATTCGTCCAGCGCCACGGCCTTGGTGAGGCCGATCATGTGGAACAGGAAAAGGAAGAAGATCGTCGCCGGCAGGGCCTCGCGGAACTCTCTTGCCATCACCTCCCCGATCTTGCCCGCCACGATCATCGGGCGCGCAGGGCGCGCGAGGCCTTGCCCACGTCCTTCGGCTTGACCCAGAGGATCGCGCCGAAGCGGCGCTTGCCGGCGGTCACCGCCTGCACCGAGACGACGTTGATCTTCGCCTTGGCAAGCCTCTCCATCACGCGGGTGAGCGCGCCGACGCGGTCATCGCCCTGGATCACGAACGCGGTCTTGCGCGCGGAGATCCGCAGCTTCGCGGCGCGCGCCGCCTTGACGAACCTGGCGTTGTCCTGCGGCACGAAGTCCACCTGCGCGCCGCCGCCCTCGGGAAAGCCCGTGAACGCAAGCAGGTTGACCTTCGCCGCCTTCAGCGCGGCGAGCAGTTGCGCGCCCGAACCCGGGCGCTGGGGGACTTTCATCGAGTAGTACGAAGCTTTGCGCACACTGGCCATGGTTCCTCCTTTGCGCCGCATCGCGGCCCTATAATTCTGCGCTTCCCGCACGAGCTTGGCACGAGCGAAAGGGATGGCGCAGGCACCATGGGCCACCGGCTGTCGAAGATCACCACGCGCACCGGCGACGCCGGCGAGACCGGCCTGGGCGACGGCGCGCGCGTGGGCAAGGACAGCCCGCGCATCCAGCTGCTTGGCGACCTGGACGAGCTGAACTCTGCCCTCGGCGTACTGCTCGCCGAGAAGCTGCCGAAGGAGGTGCGCGCGGCGCTGCTGCGCGTGCAGCACGACCTCTTCGACCTCGGAGGCGAAGCCTGCATCCCCGGCCACGCGATGATCACCGAGGCGCACGTCGAGCGCCTGGAAGCGCTCACGCAGGCGCACAACGCGAAGCTCAAGCCCCTGAAGGAGTTCATCCTGCCCGGCGGCTCGCGCGCCGCGGCCGCGGCGCACCTTGCGCGCGCCATCTGCCGCCGTGCCGAGCGGAGCCTCGTGGCGCTCGGCCGCCGCGAGCAGGTGGGCGGGCGCGCCCGCCAGTACCTCAACCGCCTTTCCGACCTGCTCTTCGTGCTCGGGCGCAAGCTGAACCGCGCCGCGCGGCGCGGCGATGTGCTCTGGCAGCACAAGCGGCGCTAGCTCGCACGCACCGGTGAGCGGCGACCCGCTCGCCTGCCCCCTCGGTGCCTGCTCCCATCGTCCCGAAATGCGCAGAAAGCTCGCTCGCCGGCGGCCCATGCGCTAAATTCCCGTGATGCGCAGCGCGCCCGCCGTGAAGGCCCTGGTGTTCGACGTGTTCGGCACGGTCGTGGACTGGCGGGGCTCGATCCTCCGCGAGGCGCGCGAGCTGGCGCGCCGCCGGAGGCTCAAGCTCGACGCCGCCGCATTCGCCGACGCCTGGCGCGCCGGCTACCGCCCGGCGATGGCCCGCGTGCGCTCGGGCGAGCTGCCCTGGACGAAGATCGACGACCTGCACCGCATGATCCTCGACGGCCTGCTCGCGCGCTTCGGCCTGCAGGGGCTCGACGAAGCGGAGCTCGACCATCTGAACAGGGTGTGGCACCGGCTCGAGCCGTGGCCCGACGCGCGCAAGGGGCTGGCGGCGCTCAAGCGACGGCACGTGATCGCCACGCTGTCCAACGGCAACGTGGCGCTGCTCACCAACATGGCGAAGCACGCGCGCCTGCCCTGGGACTGCATCCTTTCGGCCGAGGTCGTGCGCCATTACAAGCCCGACCCCGAGACTTATCTCGGCGCGGCCGATCTGCTGGGCGTCAAGCCGCAGGAGCTGATGATGGTCGCGGCGCACAAGGACGACCTGCACGCGGCGCGCGCCTGCGGCCTGAAGACCGCCTTCGTGCCGCGGCCGAAGGAATACGGGCCGTCCGTCAAGGTGGATACCTCCCGCGAGCCTGCGTTCGACCTGCACGCGCGCGACTTCAACGACCTCGCGCGACAACTCTCACGCTGATGCCCGCCAGACCCGCCTCGACCGCCCCGCGCCACCGCCTGCTCATCGTCGACGACGACGAGTCAACGCGCCTGCTCCTTGCGCGCCTGCTCTCCAAGGACATGAAGATCGAGGCGCAGCTGGTGGGCACCTGCGAGCAGGCGCTGCGCCTGGCGAAGAACTTCGCGTACGACGCGATCCTCCTCGACCTGCAGATGCCCGGCATCGGCGGCATGGGGGTGCTGAAGGAAATCCGCGCGGGCTCCGCGAACATGAGCACGCCCGTGCTGATCGTGTCGGTGCTCTCTGACCAGGAGACCAACGAGCGCTGCATCGCGCTGGGCGCCGACGGCTTTCTGGTGAAGCCCGTGGATCGGCGCGCGCTGGTCTACGCGGTCAAGGCGCTGCTTGCCGCGCGCGGCAAGCCGAAGCCCAAGAGCTGATCAACCCGGAGGGGGCGCATGGCGGACATCAAGGTGGGCAACGTCGAGGCGCTGGGCAAGCCGCTCGGCCAGTACTCGCACATGACGCGCGTGAAGAACGCGCAGGAGACGCTCTACATCGCGGGCATGCTCGCGCCGGGGGACGACTTCGATGCGCAATGCACGGGCGTGTTCCGGCAGATCGAGACCGCGCTCAAGTCCGCGGGCGCCGGCTGGGGCAACGTCGCGCAATTCACCACCTATCTCGTGCACTCGCAGGACATCCCGAAGTTCATGGCCTGGCGGCTGCGCGAATTCCCGAAGATGTTCCCCGACGGCAAGTACCCGCCCAACACGCTGCTCATCATCGACCGGCTGGTCGGCGAGCAGTTCCTGGTCGAGGTGCAGACCATCGCCGTGCTGTAGCGCGGGCGGCGCGCCGCCCCGCGCAGCAGATTGACCCAGGGCGGCAGCTCTCCAAGGCGGCTCGGAGCCCGCCAGCGGCGCCTGCTGGCTTCGGGTCATTACTTTTCGAGATTGCTGATGCGCCACGGGATTTGATTGGGGCGTCCAAGGCGCGTAGCGTACTGATGCGAGGCAAATACGATTTTCAGCGTAGCCGCGAATGCCATTGAACAAGAACACGCGATCGGACGGGACGCGCCAAGTGACGGAAAGGCCTAGGAGAATTTGCGACCTGCCAACCGCGGGTGGGAGTGCGTTCCGCCTTTAATGCTGTCTACTTCACGTTGGGCCCGCGCGCCTCTCACCTATGTACGAAAACGTACAGACCTGGCGTAGCCCTAAGACGTAAGTTTCTGCGCACGTCGAGCTTGCGGCGGATGATTCAAGTCAAGGAGTCCTTTATGAGGAAGTCTTTATTCGCAACACTGTCCCTATTCGTCCTCGCCCTGACACTACCGCTGCAAGCCGCCGCTCAGAAAACCGAGAAGAGTCTGTATGAACGGCTTGGCGGCGTCTTCGCCATCGCCATGGTCGTTGACCATTTTAGCGACGCAGTGGTGCAGAACCCGATCGTAGGAAAGGCTTCGCAAAACCCAGCCCTCAGGGAATGGCACACGAAGAATCTGGGCAGGTTGCCGGGCCTCAAGTTCATGCGAACCCTGTGGGTCTGCGAGGTTTCGGGCGGGCCGTTCAAATTCTCGCCAACAAAGCCGGGCAAAACTCATCTGGGCCTTGAGAACGCGCATCGTGACCTCAAGATCTCGCCTGCAGAGTTCGACGAAGTGGCGGCCGAACTGGGCCGCAGCCTTGACTTCGCTAAAGTGCCTGCGCGTGAGAAGGGAGAAGTCCTCGCCGCCTTCGCAGCGCATAAGAACGAGGTAACGTCTGGCTACAAGACGAAGTGATTTTGGCTGGCTTGCGTTTCAGCCCGCTATTCGTCGCCTGCGCCTCGGCTTGGCAGCCATAGGCAAGTCATCGTTCTGCGTTGTGGTTGTTGCCTTCAGGCCCCCGGGGTCAGGCCCCAGGCCCGCGCTGCATTCATTGCGAGCGGTGATTTGGCCGTCGCCGTCGTCTTCGCGTCTTGGTTGTTCGCAGGTCGTGCCCAACAGGCCGTCGCAACGGACGCGCCAAGAGCGGCGCGCCGTTGAACAGCGACGTTAGGCGTCACTAGCCGATGTCGCGCGCGTCCAAGAATCTGGAGACTCTCAGGCACCTCGTCGATGCCTTCAATGCCCACGATCTGGACAAGGTGATGAGCTTTTTCGCTGATGACTGCTCTCTGGATATGCCCCGCGGCAAATCACAGTGGGGCACTCGGTACACCGGCAAGGAGCAGGTCCGTAACGGGCTGCGCAGCCGCCTTGAGATGTTGCCGGATGTTCACTATGGCGAGGATCGTCACTGGGCGACGGACAACATGGGTGTTTCGGAGTGGCTTCTCACCGGAACCCTGTCCTCCGGCCAAAAGATAGCGGTACGAGGATGCGATCACTACGAGTTCCGAGATGGCAAGGTAATTCGCAAGGACTCGTACTGGAAGATCGTCGAGTGACGCCCGAGACGACGCCCCACACGGACGCGCGATCCTTCGTGCAATCACAACCTGCCGGCCACGCGCGCGGCAGTGAGGCGAGGGACTTTCGCGGCGCTGGGGTAAGCGCCACCGCCGGGCTCCGCGCCGAGTGAACGTGCCCCGGAGCGATGCTGCGTTGGGGAAAGCGCTGGTCTAGTCGGGCTTGGCGCCCGATTGTTTCACGAGCTTCGCGTAGAGCCTGCGCTCGGCGTCCACGAAAGCGGTGAACTGCTCGGGCGTGCGCACGGCGCTGCCCTCCATGCCCATCGCGCGCAGGCGTTCCTTCACGTCCGGCGCATCCATGCCATTGAGGATCGCTGCCGAAAGGCGCTGCACGACGTCCGGGCTCATGCCGGCAGGCCCCATCAGGCCCCACCACGTCGTCATGTCGAAGCCCTTGAGGCCTGACTCGTCCAGTGTAGGGAGGTCCGGAAGCGATGCGGAGCGCTTGAGCGTGGTCACGGCGAGCGCACGCACATGGCCCGACTTCACGTTGGGCAGGGCGCTCGACAGGTTGTCGAACATCAGGTGCACGCGCCCCGCGAGCAGGTCCGCGACTGCCGCCGGCGCGCCCTTGTAGGGGATGTGCACCATGAAGGTGCCGGTCATCTGCTTGAAGAGCTCCCCGGCGAGGTGGCCGGTCGAGCCGGTGGAGCCCGAGGCGAAATCGAGCCTGCCCGGCCGAGCCTTCGCATAGGCGATGAGCTCGGGAACGGACTTGACCGGCAGCTCCGTGTTCACGATGAGCACGTTGGGCACCTGCACCACGAGCGCGAGGTGCCGGAAGTCCTTGATCGGGTCGTAGGGCACGTTCGCCATCAGCGCCGGGTTGATGGCGTGCGTGGCGATGGCGCCCATGCCGATGGTGTAGCCGTCGGGCGCGCTCTTGGCGACGAAGTCCGCGCCAATGTTGCCGCCAGCGCCGGGCTTGTTCTCCACGACGAAGGGCTGGCCGAGCGCTTCCTGGAGCTTGGGCGCGAGCAGGCGCGCCGAGATGTCCACGGGGCCGCCTGGCGGATATGGCACGACGACGCGCACCGGCTTTGCCGGCCAGGCCTGGCCGTGCGCGGGAAGCGTGGCCAAGGCGAGCAGCGCGGCCGCCGCGAGCCGCTGTCCGATCCGCAAACCGCGCACCGCTAGGTCTCTTCGACGAACACTTCCTCGCGCTTCTTGCGGATGTTGGGCAGCGCGATGATCACCAGCAGGATGATCGAGACGACCAGGAACGTGGCGCTGATCGGCTTCTGGAAGAAGACGAGCGGGTCGCCGCGCGAAAGCAGCATCGCCCGGCGCAGGTTCTCCTCCATCAACGGGCCGAGGATGAAGCCGAGGATCAGCGGCGCCGGCTCGCATTCGAGCTTCACGCAGATGTAGCCCAGCAGGCCGAAGGCCGCCATCAGCACGCAGTCGAACGGGTTGTTCGACAGGCTGAAGACGCCGATGCACATGAAGACGAGAATCGACGGATAGAGGATCCGGTAGGGCACGGTGAGCAGCTTGATCCACAAGCCGATGAGCGGGAGGTTCAGCACCACCAGCATCAGGTTGCCGAGCCACATCGAGGCGATCATGCCCCAGAAGAGCTGCGGCCTTTCCGTCATCACCTGTGGCCCGGGCGCGATGCCCTGGATCATCATCGCGCCGATCATCAGCGCCATCACGGCGTTGGACGGAATGCCGAGCGTGAGCAGCGGGATGAAGGAGGTCTGCGCGCCCGCGTTGTTGGCCGACTCGGGCGCCGCCACGCCCTCGATCGCGCCCTTGCCGAACTCGGCGCTGTTCTTCGACACCTTCTTTTCCAGCGTGTAGGCGCCGAAGGAGGCGAGCAGCGCCCCGCCGCCGGGCAGGATGCCGAGCGCCGAGCCGAGGAAGGTGCCGCGCAGCACCGGCGCCCAGATGCGCTTGAAGTCTTCTTTCGTCGGCCAGAGGTGCTTCACCTTGCTGGTGAACACCTCGCGGGTGCCCTTGTGCTCGAGGTTGGCGATGATCTCGGCGAGGCCGAACATGCCCATGGCGACTGTCACGAAGCCGATGCCGTCGGCGAGCTCGGCGATGCCGAAGGCGAAGCGCAGCACCCCGGAATTCACGTCGGTGCCCACCAGGCCCAGCATCAGCCCGAGGATCACCATGGCGATCGCCTTGATGAGCGAGCCGTGCGCGAGCACCACCGCGGCCACCAGACCCAGCACCATCAGCGAGAAGTACTCCGAGGGGCCGAACTTCAGCGCCACTTCGGCGAGCGGCGGCGCGAACATGGCGACGATCAGCGTCGCCACGCAGCCGGCGAAGAACGAGCCCAGCGCCGCGGTGGCGAGCGCCGGCCCCGCCCGGCCCTGCCGCGCCATCTGGTAGCCGTCCAGGCAGGTGACCACCGAGGAGGACTCGCCCGGCAGGTTGACGAGGATCGCCGTGGTCGAGCCGCCGTACTGCGCCCCGTAGTAGATGCCGGCGAGCATGATCAGCGCCGCGATCGGGTTCAGGTTGAAGGTGATCGGCAGCAGCATGGCGATGGTCGCCACCGGGCCCACGCCGGGCAGCACGCCGATCAGCGTGCCGAGGAGCACGCCGACCAGGCACATCAGCAAGTTGAAAGGCGAGAGCGCGACGCCGAAGCCGAGCGCGAGGTTGGAGAGGATTTCCATCGCGCGCCCCTAGAAGCGGCAGAAGTCTTCGAGCGGCGCCGGGCAGATCGGGAAGGGCAGCGTCAGGCCCTTGACGAACACGACCACCGAGAAGATGAACAGCGCCACGTAGAGGATCGCCACTTCCTTCCACTTGAACTCGTGGCCGCCGTAGGCGCTGACGAACACGAGCAGCAGCGTGGCGCCGAGCAGGCCCAGCGGCTTGAGCGTGTAGCCAAACAAGAGCACCGCGAAGAGGATCAGCAGCAGCGGCCGGAAACTGAACGCCGGCACCTTGCCGCCCTTCAGGACCAAGGAGCGCATGAACAGGATGAGGCCGAGCGCGGCGAGGATGCCGCCGAGCACGGTGGGGAAATACGCGGGCCCCATGCGCACCGCGCTGCCCATCTGGTAGTTCGTCAATGCGATCGCCGCCATGCCGGCGCCGAACGCGATGAACATCACGCCTGCCCAGAAGTCCTTCGGACTCTTGATTACCATCCGTCTCCTCCAGCTCTTGTCGCGGCGCCCGTGCTCCCCCGGCGCCACCGGCCTTGAGTCGCTGAAAGTGTAGCATGCACGCTCATGCGCACTATCCCGGCGGCGCCGTCAGCTTGGCGTCAAGCTCTGCTGTGGTGCGCCGCACTCGCGCTCATCGCCTGCGGCGACGCGCCCAAGCTCGCGCGCCTCGCGCCCGACGCCGCAGTGCTCGCCTTCGGCGACAGCCTCACCTATGGCACCGGGGCCGCCGAGGCCGAGAGCTACCCCGCCCAGCTCGAGGGCCTCATCGGGCGCAAGGTGGTGCGCGCGGGCGTGCCCGGCGAAGTGAGTGCGCAGGCGCTCGCGCGCCTGCCCGCCGCGCTCGAGGAGCACCAGCCGCGGCTCGTCGTGCTGTGCATCGGCGGCAACGATTTCCTGCGCAACCTCGGCCAGGCGCAGGCGGCGGCGAACGTACGCGCCATGGTGCGGCTGGCGAAGGACAAGGGCGCCGACGTGCTGCTGCTCGGCACGCCGGAGAAGGGACTGCTCGTCTCGCCGCCGAAGTTCTACGCCGAGATCGCCCAGGAATTGCGCATTCCCTACGAGGGCAAGGTGATCGGCGAGATCCTGCGCGACAGCTCGCTCAAGTCCGATCCCATCCACCCCAACGCGCGCGGCTACCGCCTGATGGCCGAGCGCGTCGCGGCGCTCATGAAGAAGGCCGGCGCTCTGTGATTGAGCGGCGGCCGCAATGTGGCAAGCCGCTGCACGTCCTCGGGCCGGTCTACGTCCCACACCTCGGCGAGCTCGCGCCAGCGCCAGCCGAGCGCCTCGAGCCGCGCGCGCGTCTGCGCCATCACCTGCGCCCCGCCCCACGGCATGCCGTCGAATAGCCGCGGCGAAAGGCGCCGCAGCGCGATGAGCGCGTAGCCGCCGTCCTCGGCGGGTGCAAAGACGGCGTCGGCCCCGCCGGCGAGCCAGCGCGCGGCCTGCCGTAGCGCCGGCGCGCCCAGCGCCGGGCAGTCCGCGCCGATGAGGATCACGCGCTCGGCGCGGCGCAGGCCCTGGCGCAAGGCGTGCAGCATGCGCGCGCCGAGATCGGCGCCGCGCTGGCGGCGCAGGCCCCACAGCTCGACCTCCCCGAGCCGCGCCTCGTGCGCGGTGGCGAGCGCACGGCGCACGAGGCGCGCATGCAGCCGCGCCGCACCCGCGGCGCCCAGCAGCGGGATGAGGCGCGTCTTCACGTGCCCCGCGCGCGGCTCGCGCGCGAAGACGATGACGCTAGTCCGCGTAATGCCGCGCGAGCTCATCCGGGTCGCCGCCGCGCCAGTAGGCGAAGCGCAGTCGCCACATGAGCAGCACGGTGCGCGCCACCCCGCGCTTCTCCCAGCGGCGCGCCGAGGTGTGCACGCGCGCCGGGAGGCAAGCGGGCGGCGAGACGCGCTTCATAGCGCGGCTGAAGGCGACATCCTCCATCAGCGCGATGGGTGGAAAGCCGGGAAAGGCCTCGCGCCGCACGAAGATCGCCTGGTCGCCCGTGGCGATGCCCGAGAGGCGCGAGCGCCGGTTCATGAAGTAGGCGATCACGGCAAGGCGCGGGTCCTGCGAGTCGATCGTCACGTCGAAGCGGCCCCAGGCGTGCGTGGCGAGCGCCGCGAGCACGAGGCGGTCGGCGTCAGGCGGCAGGAAGGTGTCGGCGTGCAGGAACAGCAGCGCATCGCCCGCCGCCGCCGCCGCGCCGGCGTTCATCTGCGCAGCACGGCCGCGCGGCGCCTCGAGCACGCGATCGGCGAGCGGCGCGGCGAGCCGTGCGGTGCCGTCGCGGCTCCCGCCGTCGGCGACGATCACCTCGTGGCCGCGCGCGCGCAACGGGGCGAGCGCGGCGAGGCAGGCCTCGATGCCCGCGGCCTCGTTCAGCGTCGGCACGACGACCGAGAGGCGGGCTAGCGGCGCATCCATGCGTGGAAGCGCTCGACCCAGGCAAGCAGGCGCTGCGGCGCGTGCGCCCTCTTCCAGGCGCCGGCGGCGTACTTGTTCGCTTCGGCCATCGTCGGGTAGATGTGGATGGTGCCGAGGATCTTGTTCAGACCGATGCCGTGGCGCATCGCGGCGACGAACTCGGCGATCAGGTCGCCCGCGTGCGCGCCGGCGATGGTCGCGCCCAGGATGCGGTCGCGGCCCGGCTCGGTGAGCACCTTGACCAGGCCGTGCGCCTCCTCGTCGGCGATGGCACGGTCCAGGTCGTCGATGCCGTAAGTCGTCACCTCGCAGGCGATCCCCTTCTCCCGTGCCTCCGTCTCGTTCAAGCCGACGCGCGCCACCTCCGGGTCGGTAAAGGTCGCCCAGGGGATCACGGAGTAGTCGGCGCGGAACTTCTTCAGGCCGCCAAAGAGCGCGTTCACGGACGCATACCAGGCCTGGTGCGACGCCGTGTGCGTGAACTGGAAGGGGCCGGCGACGTCGCCGCAGGCGTAGATGTTCGGGTAGAGCGTCTGCAGGTAGTCGTTGGTCTCCACGGTGCGCGCCTTGGTCACCGGGATGCCGAGCTCCTCCAGCCCGTAGCCCTCGGTGTTGGCGATGCGGCCCACCGCGACGAGCAGCGTGTCGAACTCGATCGCCAGCTCGCGCCCGGCGTGCTCGCAGATCAGCACCTTGCGGCCCTCTGCGACGCGGAACGCCTTGGCGCGGTGCCCGGTGCGCACGTCCACGCCCTCTGCGCGGAAGCGCTTCTCCACCATCGCGGAGAACTCTGGATCCTCGCGGGCGAGCAGCCGCGGCAACATCTCGACCTGCGTCACCTGCGAGCCGAAGCGCGCGAACGCCTGCGCCAGCTCGCAGCCGATCGGCCCGCCGCCGAGCACCACCATGCGCTGCGGCAGCTCGCGCAGGCCCCACAGCGTGTCGGAGGTGAGGTAGCCGGTCTGCTCGATGCCGGGGATCGGCGGCACGAACGGCCGCGCGCCGGCGGCGATGACGATGGCGCGCGTGGCGAATGCCTTCTTCGCGCCATCCGGCAGCGTGACCTCCACGAGCCACGGCGAGACGATCTTCGCCTCGCCCTGCACGCAGTCCACGCCGAGGCCGCGGTAGCGCTCGACCGAGTCGTGCGGCTCGATCGCCTTCACCACGCGTTGCACGCGCTCCATCACCTCCGCGAAGTCGAACTCCGCGACGGCATTGGCGAGGCCGTACTCCTTCGCGCGCCGGATGGTGGAGAGCACGCGCGCGGTCTTGATCAGCGCCTTGGAGGGCACGCAGCCGGTGTTCAGGCAGTCGCCGCCCATGCGGTGCTTTTCCACCAGCGTCACCTTGGCCTTCACCGCCGCGGCGATGTAGGCCGCCACCAGCCCCGCGGAGCCCGCGCCGATCACCACCAGGTTGCGGTCGAAGCCCTGGGGACGGTGCCAGCGCGCGTAGGCGCGGCGCGCCTTCACCGCGTCGAGCGCCTTCTTCGCCGCGAGCGGAAAGAGGCCCAGCAGCGTGAACGCCGCGACCAGGCCGAAAGAAAGGCGAAACTCGGCGAGCTGCGCGCCCGCGTAGACGTACACGAGCGTGCCGGCGAGCATGCCGAGCTGGCTCACCCAGTAGAAGGTCCAGGTGCGGATCGGCGTGAGGCCCATCGCCAGGTTGATGAGCACGAACGGGAAGGCGGGCACCAGGCGCAGCGCGAAAAGATAGAACGCGCCCTCCTTCGCCACGCCTTCGTTGACCGCTCGCAGCCGCGCGCCGAACTTCGCCTGCACCCAGTCGCGCAGCAGGAACCGCGAGGCGAGAAAGGCGAGCGTCGCGCCGATGCTGGAGGCAAAGGAGACGATCAAGGTTCCCCAGGCGAGGCCGAAGATCGCGCCGCCGAAGAGCGTCAGCACCGCGGCACCCGGCAGAGACAGCCCGGTGACCGCGACATAGACGAGGAAGTAGCCGAGCGCCGCCTGCCAGGGATGGGCCGCGTGGTATTGCCGCAGCTCGTCCTGCCGCGCGCGCAACTCTTCGAGCGTCAGGTAGCGGTGGCCGCCCAGTGCGAAGAACAGCGCCACCAGGACGACGATGGCGGCGAGGACCAGGAGGCGGGAGCGGCTCATGGGTGTGTTGCTCGAAGCCTCCCTCGGTCGCGCCGCACCGCGCGCCGCTTACAGGTTCGCTGCGCTCGGGTGACCCTTCTCGTCCAGCAGCTCCATCAGGCGATTGCTGGTGGCGCGCAGCCGCTGCGAGAGCATCAGGACCAGCTCCATCATGATCTTGGCGCCGATCAGCGGCTGCTCGACGACGACGCGCGCCAGGCTCTCGCGGCGCAGCACTGCGATCAGCGTCGGCTCGAGCGCCACGCAGGTGGCAAAGCGCGGCTCGCCGTCGATCATGGACATCTCGCCCAGCGAGCGCCCGGGCTCCACCGACGCGATCACCTGCGGCGAGTTGTGGCGGTCCTGCTTGCGCACCTCGAAGCGCCCTTCCAGCACGAGGAGCATGAAGTCGCCGCCGTCGCCCTCGCGGATCACCTCCATGCCCTCGGCCGCGCGATAGACGTCCATGAAGTGCGACAGCAGGCGCAGCTCGGCCGGCGTGAAGTTCTCCAGCAGCGAGCAGCGCGGCAGCAGCCCCTGGATCTGGCTCGCGAAGCGCGTGGCGTCGCCGAGGTACTCGAGGTGCGCGAGCTGCGGGATGTGGTTGGTCATGGCGGGGCGCAGAGGGTGCGGGCGATTCTAGCCGATGATCCACAGGACGGTGGTCACCCAGCCGAGCGCCGCGGCGGCGATCAGCGGATCGCGCAGGAGCTCCAGCGTGGGGTCGCCGCCGCCGGCGCGGTAGTGCAGGCGGAAAAGATAACGAAAGCTGCCGAGCAGCACCCAGGGTAGCGTCCAGATGAGGTTGCCGGTGCCGTGCAGCGCAACGGTCTGCTCGGCCACCGTGTACAGGGTGTAGGTCACCACCATGCCGATCACGCAGACGAAGATCGCGCGGTCGAGGAACGCCAGCGTGTAGGACTCGAGCACGGCGCGGTGCTGGCCCGCGTCCCCGGCGAGGCGCTCGAGCTCCGCGCGGCGCTTGGCGAAGCCGAGGAACAGCGTCAGCAGGAAGCCGCAGGCGAGCAGCCAGCGCGAGGGCTGGATGCCGATGCCCCAGGTGCCCGCGAGCAGGCGCAGCATGAAGCCGGCCGCGATGATGAACACGTCCACCACCGCCACGTGCTTCAGGCCCAGGCTGTAGGCCGCGTTCAGCGCCAGGTAGGCGCCTGCGAGCGCGGCGACCCGCCAGCCCGTCCAGGCGGCAAGCGCGAGGCCCGCCACGGCGAGCAGCGCGGCGATCGCGTGCGCCGCCGTCACGGAAATCGCGCCCCGCGCCACCGGACGGTTGTTCTTCTCCGGGTGTTCGCGGTCGCGCGCGGCATCGAGCGCGTCGTTGAAGGCGTAGACGGCGCTCGACACCAGGCAGAAGGCCGCGGTTGCCGCCAGCGCCGCGGCGACGAGCGCGGGATCGTGCCACGCGTGGCCGAACAGCAGGCCCGCGAGCACGAAACCGTTCTTCACCCAGTGGTGCGGCCGCACTAACTGAATGACATCCTTCGGCGTCATCGCAGGTCGTAGCGCTCGAAGAAGTAGCAGGCGCCCACGGGCAGGCGCGGCGGGATGCGGTACCAGCGCTCGCGCACGGGCTTGAGCACGCCCTCGCGATAAGGCGCGTAGCCGAAGCCGCGCCCGAGCACGGCATGGAAAGTCGCTCCGCGCACTTCGAAGCGCCGCGCCTGCACGTCGCGGAAGTACGGGCGGTAG
>DASWBP010000090.1:0-44722 GCA_036390555.1 Burkholderiales bacterium
CCGCCGCGCCCGCCGCACCCAAGGCCGCCGCGCCCAAGGCCGCCGCGCCCGCCGCACCCAAGCCCGCCGCGCCCGCGGCATCGAAGCCCGCGCCGGCGAAACCCGCGGCGCCCAAGCGCTAGGCGTATTTCGGCTGGCGCAATGCGGCAGCGCTAGCGCGTTGAATCCAAAGGCGCGCGCGTTTCCGGCGCCGACCTCATTTGCGCAATGCGGAACGGGGGCGTAGCTTGCGCGCCCACATCGTGCAGGCTCCCAAGTCCTCCACCGCCGCGCTGACGCTGCTCGCGCTCGGCGTCGTCTACGGCGACATCGGCACGAGCCCGCTGTACGCCGTCAAGGAAACCTTCAATCCGGATCACGGCATCGCGATCTCCGAAGCCGCAATCCTCGGCGGCCTGTCGACGATCTTCTGGATCCTGATGATCGTGGTGTCGCTCAAGTACGTGACGCTGGTGATGCGCGCCGACAACAAGGGCGAGGGCGGCATCATGGCGCTGCTCGCGCTCGCCTCGACCGCGGTGCGCGAGCAGCCGCGCTGGCGGCCGGCGGTGATGGCGGTCGGCGTGTTTGGCGCGTCGCTGTTCTTCGGCGAGGCGGTGCTCACGCCCGCGATCTCGGTGCTCTCCGCGGTGGAGGGCCTGCAGCTCGGCGCTGACGGCGAGCAGATGCAGGTCGTGCCGCTAGCCGTGGGCGTGCTGGTCGGGCTGTTCCTCATCCAGCGCCACGGCACCGGCACCGTGGGCAAGCTCTTCGGTCCCGTCTGCGCGGCGTGGTTCCTCGCGCTCGCCGCCTCCGGAATCTGGAACATCGTGCAGAACCCGGCGGTCCTCGCTGCGCTCGATCCGCGGCACGCGCTGCACTTCGTCACGGGCTACGGCGTCGCCTCGTACGTGGTGCTCGGCTCGGTGCTGCTCGCCATCACTGGCGCGGAGGCGCTGTACGCGGACATGGGCCACTTCGGCAAGCGCGCTGTGCGCATCGCCTGGTTCGGGCTGGTCGCGCCGTCGCTGGTGCTGAATTACTTCGGCCAGGGTGCGTTGCTCCTGCGCGACCCCGGCGCGATCGCCAATCCCTTCTACCTCGCGTTTCCCGGCTGGGCGCTCTACCCGATGGTGGCGCTCGCGACGGCGGCGACGGTGATCGCGTCGCAGGCCACCATCTCGGGCGCCTTCTCGGTGACGCAGCAGGCGGTGCAGCTCGGCTTCGTGCCGCGCATGGTGATCCAGCACACCTCCGAGCGCACCTCGGGCCAGATCTACGTGCCCGCGATCAACTGGCTGCTGCTCGTGTCGGTGGTGGCGGTGGTGATCGGCTTCGGCTCCTCGGCGGAGCTGGCGCAGGCTTATGGCGTGGCGGTCATGGGCACCATGCTGTCGACGACCTTCCTCACCTTCTTCGTCGTGCGCTTCGGCTGGGGCCTGCCGCTGTGGCTGTGCCTTGCGGCGACCGCGTTCTTCTTCGTCATCGAGGCGACGCTGCTTTCCGCGGCGCTCACCAAGATCCTCGAGGGCGGCTGGCTGCCGCTCGCCATCGGCACGGTGGTGTTCGCGACCATGATGACCTGGCGCCGCGGACGCGCGCTGCTCGCCGCGCGGCTGCGGCAGACCTCGGTGCCCTTGAAGCCGCTCATCGAGTCGCTGATGCGCGAGCCGCCGCCGCGCGTGCCGGGCACTGCCGTGTTCCTCGCCGCCGCCGCCGACGCCGCGCCGCACGCCCTGCTGCACAACCTCAACCACAACAAGGTGCTGCACGAGCGCGTGGTGTTCCTCACCATCGAGGTGTCCGACGAGCCGGTGGTGGAGCCCGCGCAGCGCATCGCGCTCGAGCGCCTGGAGCACGGCTTCTGGCGCATGACGCTGCGCTACGGCTTCATGCAGAAGCCCGACGTGAGCTACGACCTCACCGAGACGAGCCGGCGCATCCTGCCCTTCGACCTGATGACCACCTCGTTCTTCCTCAGCCGGCAGATCGTCGTGCCCGCGGCGAGCGGACGCCGCGCGGCGCGCTGGAGCTCGCGCCTGTTCGCCACGATGGTGAGGAACGCCGGCAACGCCGCCGACTACCTGAACCTGCCACCCAACCGCGTCATCGAGCTCGGCACCAAGGTCCAGCTCTGACAATTGGGGTCAGACCCCAATTTCCGCGGAATTGGGGTCTGACCCCAATTTCGCGACAGCAAGGCGTCAGGCTGGATCTATAGACTGCGGCGCTTTGCGCCCGCTGACGATGCACGACTTTCCGCCGGCCTTCTACGCCACGATCCGCTGGATCGACCGCTTCACCGACGCGTTCGGCAAGCTGGTGTCGCTCGCCATGCTGTGGCTGGTCGTCACCGTCAGCTACGAGTGCATCGCGCGCTACGCCTTCAACGCGCCCACCATCTGGGTGATGGAGGCGAGCTACATGGCCAATGGCGGCGCCTTCATGCTCGGCTGCGCCTACGCGCTGCACAAGGGCGCGCACGTGCGCACCGACATCTTCTGGGAGAACTACACCGAGCGGCGCAAGGGGATCATCGACCTCACGTCCTACCTGCTGCTCTTCTACCCCGCGCTCATCACCTTCTTCGTGATCAGCGTGGATGACGTCATGTACTCGATCTCGATCGGCGAGCGCTCGGAGATGTCGCCCTGGCGCGCCACCATGTGGCCGTTCCGCGCCACCGTGCCGCTCGGCGCGCTGCTCATGATGGTGCAGGGGGTGTCGGAGTCGCTCAAGTGCTGGTTCCAGATCCGCAACGGCCGCGAGTTCGAGCACCGGGAAAAGCTGGAGGTATGAGGGCATGAGCGGGCAGGAGGCCCTCGGCCTTCTCATGATGGCGGTGATGGTGGGCGCGATCTTCATCGGCCTGCCGATCAGCTTCACGCTGCTGTTCCTCGCGCTCATCTTCGGCTTCATCGGCATCGGGCCGGTGGTGTTCGACCTCGCCTACCTGAACACCATCGGCCTGATGAAGGTGGACGAGTTCGTCGCCGTGCCGATGTTCGTGCTGATGGGCTACGTCTGCGACCAAGCGGGCCTCATGGAACGCATGTTCAAGGCGTTCCGCGACTTGTTCGCCCCGTTGCGCGGCTCGCTCTATCTCGTCGTGCTCGCCACGGCGACGCTGTTCGGCATCGCCGCGGGCACGGTGGGCGCGACCGTCGTGCTGCTCGGCATCATGGCCGGGCCGATGATGGTCAAGGCGGGCTACGACGTGCGCATGTCGGCGGGCGCGATCACCGCCGGCGGCACGCTCGGCATCCTGATTCCGCCCTCGGTGATGCTGGTGGTGATGGCGCCGGTGCTCGGCATCTCGGTGCTGCACCTGTATGCGGCCGCGTTCGGCCCTGGCTTCCTGCTCGCCGGCATGTACATCGCCTACACGCTCATCCGCTGCCACTTCAATCCCAAGCTCGGGCCGCCGGTGCCGAAGGAGGAGCGCCCGGCCTCGATGAGGATCGTGCTCTGGGAATGCCTGGTGGGTCTCGTGCCGGTGACGATCCTCACCATCGCCACGCTCGGCGTGATCCTCGCGGGCCTTGCGACCTCGACGGAAGCCGCGGCGATGGGCGCCGCCGGTGCGATCCTGATGGTGATCGGCTACGGCCGCTTCACCTGGAAGGGGCTGTTCAACGCCCTGCACCAGACGCTCGCCACGACGAGCATGGTGCTGTTCCTCGCCGTCACCTCGAACGTCTTCGGCTCCGTGTTCGCGCGCCTGGGCAGCGCCACCTGGGTGACCGAGGCGCTCATCTCGATCCCGCTGCCGCCCTGGGCGACGATGGCGCTGCTGCTCACGCTGATCTTCCTGCTCGGCTGGCCGTTCGAGTGGCCGGCGATCGTGCTCATCTTCCTGCCGATCCTCGCGCCGGTGGCGACCAAGCTGGGCTACGACATGGTGTGGTTCGCCTGCGTGGTGGCGGTGGTGCTGCAGACGGCGTTCCTCTCGCCGCCGGTGGCGATGTCGGCCTACTACCTCAAGCAGGCGGTGAAGGACTGGAGCCTGCGCACCATCTACCGCGGCATGGCGGACTTCATGGTGATCCAGGTGATCTGCGTGGTGCTGGTGATCGTCTTCCCGCAGATCGCCATGTGGTTCCCCAACTGGCTCACGCAGGGCGACCGCCTCAACAAGAGCGTTGCCGAAGAGCCCGCAACGCGGGTCGTGGAGAAGCGGCCAGCCCTCGAGGCCGGGGACATGACGCCGCTGCAACGCTGAGAATCGGGGTCAGACCCCAATTTCCTATCCCGAACGCCGCGCCCAGTAGGCGAAGGTGCCGCGCACGATCGAGGGCTGCAGCAGGAAGTCGCGCGCTTCCTGCGCGAGCTCGGGTTTGACGGGCTTCACGCCGCCCGCCGCCATGGCGCGCAACTGCATGCGCGCCGCGCGCTCGAAGAACACGGCGAGGTAGGTCGCTTCCTCGACGCTGCTGCCGGCGGCGAGCAGGCCGTGGTTGGCCAGCAGGATGCACTTTGCCTGTCCGAGCGCGCCCGAGATGAGGCGCCCCTCGTCGTCCGCGACCGGAACGCCGGGCCATTCAGCCAGGTGCGCGGTGCCGTAGAGCATCGAGGAATCCATGTGCGCGATCTCGAGCGGCTTGCCGGTGGCGGCGAGCGCAGAGGCGTAGGGCGCGTGCGTGTGGATGATGGCTCGCACGTCCGGGCGCTTGCGGTAGATCCAGATATGGAAGCGCACGCCCGGATTGGGCCGCCCGCTCGTCTTCGCTCTGCCCACAATCGCGCGCTTGCCTGTCCTGCCGGCGCCCGCGCTTCCGGGCGGCTTGAGCGGCGCCAGATCGTCGTCCACGAGCACCATGCGCGCGCGCGTGGCTTCCTCGAAGCCGTAGCCGAACTGCAGCGTCCAGAAGGCCGGGGCCGCCCCGTCAGCTCGCGCCGTCACCTGCCCGGCGAGCCCCGACTCATGGCCCTCGGCGGCGAGAACGCGGCAGGCTTGCGCCAGAAGTCCAGGCGTGTCGAGCCTGAGCGCGGGCAGGTCCGCGTCCATCTCGCGGCTCACGCGCTCCTTGAAGTAGGCCTTGTCGCGATCGTTCATCGCATCAGGCTCGGCAGCCAGAGCGCGATGGACGGAAAGAGGATCAGCAGCGCCAGGCGCACGATGTCCGCGCCGATGAAGGGCAGCACGCCGCGGAACACCGTGGTGGTCTGCACCTGCGGCAGGAGCGTCGAGAGCACGAACAGATTCATCCCCACCGGCGGGCTGATGAGGCCGATCTCGACGATCGTCACCACCAGCACGCCGTACCACACCGGATCGAAGCCGAGGCTGACGATGAGCGGGAAGAACACCGGCAGGGTGAGGAGCACCATGGAAAGCTCCTCCATCGCCGTGCCGAGCACGATGTAGATCAGCATGATCGCGGCCACCACCAACACCGGGTTCACCTCGAAGCGCTGCACGAACGCCTTGAGGTCCGAGGGCATCGAGGTGATGTTGATGAAGTCGGCGAAGATGAGCGCGCCGATCAGGATCAGGAACAGCATCGCGGTGGTGCGCCCGCTGTCCACCAGCGACTGGTAGAGCGTCTTCCAGCTCAGCGCGCGGCGCCAGAGCGCGAACACCATGGCGCCGAAGGCGCCCATGCCCGCGCCCTCGGTGGCGGTAAACATGCCGCCGTAGATGCCGCCGATCACGAACAGGAACAGCAGCGCCACCGGCCAGATGCCGGCGAGCGAGACCCAGCGCTCGCGCCAGGAGACGCGCTCGCCGCGCGGGCCGGCCTTCGGATCGCGCCAGCACGCCCACTGCACCGCGCCACAGAGCAGGATCGCGCCCAGGATTCCGGGCAACAGCCCGGCGGCGAACATCTTGCCGATGTTGGTCTCGGTGAACACGCCGTAGATCACCATCAGCGTGGAGGGCGGGATCATGATGCCGAGCGTGCCGCCCGCGGCGATGGCGCCCGCCGAGAGCTGGTCGGAGTAGCCGAAGCGCTTCATCGAAGGGTAGGCCACCTTCGCCATGGTGGCGGCGGTGGCGATCGAGGAGCCGCAGATCGAGCCGAAGCCCGCGCAGGCGATGACGGTGGCCATGGCAAGCCCGCCGCGCAGGTGGCCGATGAAGGCGTAGGCGGCGCGGAACAGCTGCTCGGCGATGCCCGCGCGCGCGACGAAGATCCCCATCAGCAGGAACAGCGGCACCACCGACAGCGTGTAGTTGCGGCCGGTCTCGTAGACGTTGGTCTGCACGGCGGCGAAGGCCACCGTCCAGTTCCAGTCGCGCATGTAGGCGTAGCCCACCACGCCGGTCACCGCCATCGCGAACGCGATCGGCAGGCGCAGGAAGCACAGCACGAGCATCGCCCCGAGGGCGACCAGGCCCTCGATCATCTCGGATACGCCGTGAACGCCCGCCACAGGTGGATGAGGCCCGAGAGCAGGATCATCGCCACCATGAAGTAGACGAAGGGCGCCACGACGATGCGCAGCACGTCGGTGGTGTCGCCGTAGCCGGCCACCCGTGCCGCCCGCAGCCACATCAGCCAGGTAAGGCCGAACATGAGCGCGGCGCTGGCGAGCTCCATGACGCGGCTGAGCAGGGCGCTGCCGCGCGAGCCGAGCCAGCGGTCGATCAAGTCCATGGTGACGTGCTCGTTGGCGTGCGTCACCAGCGGCAGCCCGGCGAAGATGAGCACGAGCAGCAGCAGCTCGGTCACCTCGAAGCCGCCGCGCAGCGGCCGGTTGAAGACGTAGCGCAGGACGACGTCCACGAAGGTGAGCGTCATCATGCAGAACAGGATGGCGGAAGCCGCCACTCCGAGCGCCGCGTCGGCGCGGCGCTCCCAGCGGGTGCCGGGGACGTGTGCCCCTTCGGTCAGAACCTCCGGGGCCCGCTCACGTCCCGCGAGCCCCCCGGACTTCTCCGCCACACCTACTTACCGGCCGCGACCTTCTTGAGTTCCGCGCGGAACTCGGCAAGCACGGCGGGCGCGTCCACGCCCTTGGCGTTGGCCTTGGCGATCCAGTCCTCGATGATGCGGTCGGAGCGCGTGCGCACTTCGTTCACCAGCGCCTTGTCGGCGTTGACGATCTTCACCTTGGCTTGCTTGAGCGCCGCCAGGCCCTTCTGGTCGGCGGCGTCCCAGGACTTGCCGTTGCTGCGCGCCGCGTACTCGAAGCCATGCTTCTCGATGATCGCCTGGTCCTGCTTGGAGAGCTTGTTCCACTTGTCCTGGTTCATGAAGAAGCCGAACGCCGAGCTGTACATGCCGCCCGGGAACAGGGTGGCCTGCTCGAGCACCGTGTCCAGCTTGAAGGAGACGACGGACTCGAGCGGGAAGAAGACGCCGTCGGCGACGCCGGACTTCAGCAGTTCGTAGGACTCGGGCGCGGGCTTGACGAAGGCCGAAGTGCCGAGCGCTTTCGCCACCGCCTCGGCGATGCCGCCGCCGGTGCGGATCTTGAGACCCTGCAGGTCGTTGATGTTCTTTACCGGCTTCTTGGTGAACATCTGCCCCGGGCCGTGCGTCCATACGGCGAGCAGCTTCACGCCGTTGTACTCGCCGACCTTCTGGAAGTGCTTCCAGTGGATGCGCGAGTAGGCGACCGAGTTGATCTCCGCGGTCTCGCCGGCGCCGGGCAGCTCGGGCATCAGCGGCAGCACGTGGCGCGCGGGCGTGTAGCTCGCGGTGACGTAGGAAAGGTCCATCAGGCCGTCGCGCACCGCGTCGAAGGTTCCGGGCGCCGCCGAGGGGTGCTTGGGCAGCAGCTGGAACTTCACGCGCCCGCTGGTCGCCTTCTCCACCGTGTTCGCCCAGTTCACCTGCCACACCGACAGGTGGTGGCTCGGCGGCACCCAGGACGAGTAGGTGAGCGTGGTCTGCGCCGATGCCGGCAGCGCGGCGAATGCGCCGGCGACGAGCGCGGCAAGGGTGAGTTGTTGTTTGGTTATCATGGTCTCCTCCGGAATGTGGCGGGGGCCTCCTGCCCCACGTGCGCCGGAGTGTATCCCAAGAGGGGGCGGCAATGGCGGCGAGCGGCGGGGTGGTGGACCTGCGCAGTGACACGGTGACGCGGCCCTCGGCCGGCATGCGCCGCGCGATGGCCGAGGCCGAGGTCGGCGACGACGTGTTCGGCGACGACCCCACGGTGAACCGGCTGCAGGAGCGCGCGGCCGAGCTGTTCGGCTTCGAAGCGTCGCTGTTCTTTCCCACGGGCACGCAGTCCAACCTCGCCGCGCTCATGAGCCACTGCCAGCGCGGCGACGAGGTGCTGGTGGGAATGGAAGCGCACACCTACCGCTACGAGGCGGGAGGCGGCGCGGTGCTCGGCTCCATCCAGCCGCAGGCGATCGTCAACCGGCCCGACGGCACGCTCGACCTTGCGGAGGTCGAGGCGGCGATCAAGCCCGATGACCCGCATTTCGCGCGTACGCGCCTGCTCGCGCTGGAGAACACCATCACTGGCCGGGTCATCCCGCGCCGCTATTTCGACGAGGCGCTAGCCCTCGCCAGGCGCCGCGGCCTTGCGACGCACCTCGACGGCGCGCGCATCTTCAACGCGGCCGTCAAGCTCGGCATGCCCGTGAAGGAGCTGTGCCGCGGCTTCGACTCGGTGTCCTCGTGCCTCTCGAAGGGGCTCGGCGCGCCGGCGGGCACGATGCTGCTGGGCGCGAAGGACTTCATTGCGCGCGCCAAACGCGCCCGCAAGATCCTCGGCGGCGTGATGCGCCAGGCGGGGATCCTCGCCGCAGCGGGTCTCTACGCGCTCGAGCACAACGTCGAGCGGCTTGCAGAGGACCACGCCAATGCGGAACGCCTCGCGCGCGGCATCGGCGCCGAGCCACCGCAGTCCAATATGGTGTTCATCCAGTCCGCGCCCGGGCTGGTGGAGCACCTCGCGCAGCACGGCGTCATCGTGCTGCCGGCGGCGCGCCTGCGCCTGGTCACGCATCTCGATGTGGACGCGGCGGGCGTGGACCGCGCCATCGCCGCCTTCCGCGCCTTCCGCCAGCGCGCCGCGTAACTCTGGTCTTCAGGCGGGCGCAAGGATCGCGCCGCTACAATTCGCGCACTCTTTCTGCGGGGGACGGCGGCATGTCGGCAGGTCATGGGCACGTGGAGTCGCACGGCAACAACAAGGGCGTGGCGCTGCTGATCGCGGTGCTCGCGCTCGTCCTGGCGTTCTCGGAGACGCTGGGCAAGTCCGCGCAGACCGCCGCAACGGCGGCGAATATCGAGGCCTCCAACCTGTGGGCCTTCTTCCAGGCGAAGACCATCCGCCAGACGACGCTGCGCACGGCGGCCGAGCAGTTGGAGGCCATGAACCCCGGGGAAGCGGCGAGGAAGCAGATCGCCAAGTGGAAGGAGACGGCGGACCGCTACCAGTCGGAGCCCGAGACGGGCGAAGGCCGCAAGGAGCTCGCCGCGCGCGCCAAGGCCGCCGAGCAGAAGCGCGACCGCGGCATGGCGGCTTACCACCACTACGAATTCGCCTCGGCCTCGGTGCAGATCGCCATCGTGCTCGCCTCCGCCTCGATCATCACCACGATCCCGGCGCTGGTATGGATTGCCGGCGCGCTCGGCGTCGTTGCGGTGGGCTTCTGCGTGATCGGCTTCTGGTTCCCGACCGCAGTCCACCTGTTCTGAGGCGCAGGGCGTCCGCTAGGCGTTGTCGGGCGGCAGCGGCGTCTTCGAGGCGAACTGCGCCCAGGCGACGCCCGCCATGGTGATGGTGGCGCCGGCGACTTTGAGCCACGTGAAGGTCTCGCCAATCGTCATCCAGGCCGTGAGCCCGGCGATCGGCGGCATGAGGTACTGCATGGGCGCCGTGCGCGCCAGCCCGCGCACCGAGTTGATCCACGCCCAGGCGAGCCAGCCGAGGAAGGAGGAGACCGCGATCGCCCAGAAGGTGGCGAACCACACGCCCGCGCTTACCTGCGCGAGCGGCGCGTCCACGAAGGCGTTGAGCGTGAGCAGCAGCATCGGCGGTGCGCCGAAGAGCAGCGAATAGCACATCAGGTTGAGCGGCCCGTACTTCGTGACGAGCGGCTTCGCGATCACGGTGTAGAGCGAGAAGAGCGACGCGGCAAGGAGCAGGATGAGGTCGCCGAAGCCCGCGCGCGCGAAGCCCGCGGCGAACTTGTCCGAGAGGAAGACGACGATGCCGGCGAAGGCGAGGAGCGTGCCGACCACCTGCGGGCGGTGCAGGCGCTCGGCGCCGAGCAGCGCGAGGATCAGCAGCGTGAAAAGCGGGCTCGAGGTGAGCACGAGCGACGAGGAAAACGGCGTCGAGAGATCGATGCCCCACATCACGATGCCGACGTGCGCGGTGTGGCCGATGAGGCCCGCGGCAACGAAGCGCGGCAGGTCCTCGCGTCGCGGCCAGGACTTGGCGAGGTGGCGCCGGTATACCGCCACGAGCAGCGCGAAGCCGAGGAGCGGCATCGCGAGGAAGCGCAGGAACAGGAACGGCGCCACGCCCAGGTCGGCAAGCACCACCTTGGTGACGACGAAGTTGACGCCCCACACCAGCATCACGGCGAGGCCGGCGATGAGCGCCCACTGCTGCGTCGAAATCCGGCTGAGGGCCATCGGGGGGAGGGCGCATTGTACGGTGGGTCAGCTGATCCTCCGGCCCATTGAGAACGGCAATCCGCTGGCGCTCGCGGCGATGCGCCGGCGCACCCTACAATGACGCCATGAAGCCGGAAGAACCCCAGCCGCTCGCCGCGCGCGCGGCAGTGCGCGCGCTCGGCGCCTCCAAGATCCGCGAGCTGGTCAACGCCGGCTTCGGCCGCAAGGACGTGCTGCCGTTCTGGGTGGGCGAGCCCGACGAGCCGACGCCCGATTTCATCCGCAAGGCGGGCATCGCCTCGATCGAAGCGGGCGAAGTGTTCTACTCGCACAACCTCGGCCTGCACAAATTGCGCGAGGCGCTCGCCGCCTACCTCACGCGGCTGCACCGCCCGACGATGGCCGCCGAGATCGCGGTGACGAGCGCAGGCGTGAACGCGCTGATGCTCGTCTCGCAGCTGCTGCTCGACCCCGGCGACCGCGTCGTGGAAGTGGTGCCGCTCTGGCCGAACCTGCAGGAGATTCCGCGCATCCTCGGCGCGAGCGTCGCCACCGTGCCGCTGGCGTTCTCGCCCAAGGGGTGGCGCCTGGACCTCGAGCGCCTGCTCGGCGAGCTCGAGCCCGGCACCAAGGCGCTGTACCTCAATTCGCCCAACAACCCCACGGGCTGGACGATCTCTCGCGACGCGCAGCGCGCAATCCTCGAGCACTGCCGGCGCCACGGCATCTGGATCTTCGCCGACGATGCCTACGAGCGCCTTTATTACGGCGGCGGCGGGGATGCCGCGGGCGTTGACAAGGACGCCCCGGCCGGCGCGAGCGTCGCGCCGTCGTTCCTCGATCTCGCGGAAGCCGGCGAGCGCGTCATCAGCACCAACACCTTCTCCAAGAGCTGGCTGATGACGGGCTGGCGGCTGGGCTGGGCGGTGGTGCCCGCCGCGCTCGAGGCCGATCTCGGCAAGCTCATCGAATACAACACGTCCTGCGCGCCGGTGTTCGTGCAGCGCGCCGGCATTGCCGCGGTGACGCAGGGCGAGCCTGTGATCGCGCACACGCTCGCGCGCTTTCGCAAGGCGCGCGACTTCCTGGTGGGCGAGCTGCGCAGGCTCCCGGGCGTGGAGGTCGCGCTGCCCTCGGGCACCATGTACGCGTTCTTCCGCGTGCAAGGCGTGACCGACAGCCTCGCCTTCTGCAAGAAGCTCGTCGCGGGCTACGGCTTGGGCCTCGCGCCCGGCGCGGCCTTCGGCCCGCAGGGCGAGGGCTTCGTGCGCTGGTGTTTCGCTGCGGGCGAGGACAAGCTCGCCGAAGGCGTCGCAAGATTGAAGAAGGCCCTGGAGGAGGGAACCCGATGATTCGCTTACTGCTTTTTGCGCTGCTTGCCGCCTGCGCGCCGTTCCTGGCCGCGCAGACTTACCCCGCCAAGACCGTGCGGGTCGTGATCCCGTATCCGCCCGGCGGCGGCGCCGAAGCGGCCGCGCGCCTTCTCACCCTGCACCTCACGCAGGCGCTCGGGCAGTCCTTCGTCATCGATCCCAAGCCCGGCGGCAACACGCTGATCGGCACGGAGCAGGTGGCGAAGTCGCCCGCGGACGGCTACACGCTGCTGTTCACCGGCGGCTCGACCATGTCGGTGCAGCCCTTCGTCTTCCCCGGCAAGCTGCCGTACGACCCGCTGAACGACTTCGCGGCCGTCTCGATGGTGTCGCGCTTTCCGTTCTTCGTCGTCGTTCCCGAGAGCGTGCCCGCGAAGAGCCTCGCGGAGTTCGTCGCCATTGCCAAGGCGAAGCCCGGGCAGGTGGCCTACGCCTCCAACGGCACCGGCGCGCTCGCGCACCTCGGCACCGAGATGCTGAGCCGCGGCACCGGCATCGAGATGCTGCACGTGCCCTACAAGGGCTTCGGCCCGGCGCTGCCGGACCTGCTCTCCGGGCGCGTGAGCCTGATGATGGCCGACTGGGTGGTGGTGGCGCCGCACATCAAGGAAGGCAAGCTGCGCGCGCTCGCGGTGACCTCGCGCAACCGCTGGAACTCGGCGCCCGACGTGCCCACCGTGGCCGAGGTCGCCATCCCGGGCTACGCGGTGGACGTGTGGTTCGCGCTTTATGCGCCGAAAGGCACGCCGGCGGACATCCTCGCGCGCCTGGGCGACGAAACGCGCAAGTACCTCGCCTCATCGGAGGCGAAGGCCGCCTACGACAAGCTCGGCCACGAGGCCTACGGCTCGCCGGGCGAGGAAGTGATGGCGCTGGTGCGCGCCGAGCACGCCAAGTACTCGGTCGCGGTGCGCGAGGCGAAGGTCTCCGCCAAGTAACGCACCCGTAGTTTCGCCGCAGGGCACTGGCGTCCGCCCGGTCGGGCCCGCAAGCGCTGCGCTGCTCGTGCGCATCATTTGCGTGCGCGCGCACCAAGTGCGTGCGTGCCACCCGCGTGCGCTTTTCGATTTTCTCTTTGCATTCATGAGCTAGGCCGCTGGCACGCTCGTTGCGTTTCCCCCTCCGCGTAGTCCGACCAACCAACAAGGGGAAGCTATGAAGCGCCGTGGCGTATTGAAGATGCTGGGGATGTCGGCCGCGATCGCGGCCATCGGGCTCGGGTCGTCGAGCCTGTACGCGCAGCAAAAGACCATCAAGGTCGGGATTCTGCATTCGCTGTCGGGAACGATGGCAATCAGCGAGACCGTGCTGAAGGACACCGTGCTGATGGCGGTGGACGAGATCAACGCCAAGGGCGGCGTGCTGGGCATGAAGCTCGAGCCCGTGGTGGTGGACCCGGCCTCGAACTGGCCGCTGTTCGCCGAGAAGGCGCGCCAGCTCATCACCCAGGACAAGGTGGCCGTGGTGTTCGGCTGCTGGACCTCGGTGTCGAGGAAGTCCGTGCTGCCGGTGTTCGAGGAGCTGAACAGCCTGCTCTTCTACCCGGTGCAGTACGAGGGCGAGGAGATCTCGAAGAACGTGTTCTACACGGGCGCCGCGCCCAACCAGCAGGCGATCCCGGCGGTCGAGTACCTGATGTCGAAGGACGGCGGCTCGGCCAAGCGCTGGGTGCTGCTGGGCACCGACTACGTCTATCCGCGCACGACCAACAAGATCCTGCGCGCGTTCCTCAAGTCCAAGGGCGTGGCGGAAGCCGACATCATGGAGGAGTACACCCCGTTCGGGCACTCCGACTACCAGACCATCATCGCCAAGATCAAGAAGTTCGCCTCCGAGGGCAAGAAGACGGCGGTGGTCTCCACGATCAACGGAGACTCCAACGTCCCTTTCTACAAGGAGCTGGGCAACCAGGGCCTGAAGGCGACCGATGTGCCGGTGGTGGCGTTCTCGGTCGGTGAGGAAGAGCTGCGCGGCGTGGACACCAAGCCGCTCGTCGGCCACCTCGCGGCGTGGAACTACTTCATGTCCATCAAGAACCCGGAGAACACGGCCTTCACCAAGAAGTGGGCCGACTACGCGAAAGCGAAGAGCATCGCCGGCCACAAGGACAAGCCGCTCACCAACGATCCCATGGAAGCCACCTACATCGGCGTGTACATGTGGAAGCAGGCCGTGGAGAAGGCGAAGTCCGTCGAGGTGGACAAGGTGCGCCCGGCCGTCTACGGCCAGACCTTCAAGGCGCCCTCGGGCATCATCTCCAAGATGGACGAGAAGAACCACCACCTGCACAAGGCCGTGTTCATCGGCGAGGTGAAGGCGGATGGCCAGTTCAACGTCGTTTGGAAGACCAAGGGCCCGGTGAAAGCCCAGCCCTGGAGCCCGTTCATTCCGGGCAACGACAAGAAGAAGGACGAGCCGGCCCTCATGGCGGAGAAGAAGTAGGGCGGCAGGCACCACGGGAAGGGGCCGCCAGCGCGGCCCCTTTTCACATGCGCCTCTTCCTGCTCCTCCTCTTCTTCCTCGCCGCCCCAGCGGCCGCGCTCGACCCGGCGGCGTTGGAGAAGCTCGCGACCGGCGATGGCGACGAGAGAATCGCTGCGATCGGCGCACTGGCGGCCGAAGCCGATCCGCGCGCGCTCGAGGTGCTCAAGGCCTTTGCCGAAGGCGAATTGCAGACCGCCGGCAAGCGCGTTCTGATCGTGCGTGGCGAGGAGGCCGTGGATGCAGCCACCGGCGAGAAGGTCTCGCCGTTGCCCGCCGAGCGCGAGGACGTGGTGGCGAACAATCGCCTGCGCAGCGCGGCGGCAGACGCGATGGCGGGACTGCGGCTGTTCGCGCCGGAGCGCGCGCCGAGGCTTGCCGCGGCGAAGGAGCTCGCCGCGGGCGCCGACGCTGGGATGCTGCCGCTCATCAGGAAGGCGCTCGAGCGCGAGAAGGACCCCGAAATCCTGCCGCTGCTCGAGCTCGCGGCGGCCTCGATGGAGATGAAAGACGGCGACAAGGCGCAGAAGCTCGCCGCCATCCGCACGCTGGGCGAGTCGGCGAGCCCAAACTCCAAGACGCTGCTTGCCGAAGCCGCGCGCGACGCCGACGAGGAGATCAGCCTCGAGGCGCAGAAGGGCCTGCGCGCGGTCGAGGGGCGCCTGGCCTGGGGCGAGCGCGCGGGATTGCTCTTCGCGGGCATCTCGCTCGGCTCGATCCTGCTGCTGGCAGCGCTCGGCCTGGCGATCACCTACGGCCTGATGGGCGTGATCAACATGGCGCACGGCGAGCTGATCATGATCGGCGCCTACGCCACCTACGTCGTGCAGAACCTCTTCCGCGCCTATTTGCCGGCAGCCTTCGACTGGTACCTGCTCGCTGCGGTGCCCGCGGCGTTCCTCGTCTCGGCCTGCGTGGGGATGGTGCTCGAGCGCTCCGTGATCCGCTGGCTCTACGGCCGGCCGCTCGAGACGCTGCTCGCCACCTGGGGCATCAGCCTGGTGCTCATCCAGGCGGTGCGCACGCTCTTCGGCGCGCAGAACGTGCAGGTGGAGAACCCCGCCTTCATGTCGGGCGGCATCCAGGTGCTCTCCAACGTGGTGCTGCCCTGGAGCCGCATCATGATCATCGTCTTCGCGGCGCTCGTGCTCGCGGGCATGTGGGCGCTGCTCACCAAGACGCGCCTTGGCCTCTTCGTGCGCGGCGTGACGCAGAACCGCGCCATGGCCTCCTGCGTCGGTGTGCCCACCGCGCGCGTGGACACCTGGGCCTTCGGCCTGGGCTCGGGCATCGCGGGGCTTGCCGGCTGCGCGCTCTCGCAGCTGGGCAACGTAGGGCCCGACCTCGGCCAGGCCTACATCGTGGACTCCTTCATGGTGGTGGTGTTCGGCGGCGTGGGGCAGCTCGCCGGCACGGTCTACGCCGCGCTCACGCTCGGCTTCGCCAACAAGCTCCTCGAGTCCTGGTCGGGCGCGGTGCTCGCCAAGATCGCGGTGCTCGTCTTCATCATCTTCTTCATCCAGCGCCGCCCGCAGGGCCTCTTCGCGCTGAAAGGGCGCGCGGTGGAGGCATGACGCGTCTCTACGGCACAAAGGGCTGGATGGCGATCGCGGCAAGCGCGCTGGTGCTGTTCGTCGTCTTCCCGCTTCTCAGCCTCGCGGTGCCGCAGGGCAGCCCGCTTCACCTCTCGCAATACTGGGTGACGCTCATCGGCAAGATCATGTGCTACGCCATCGTCGCCATCGCGATGGACCTGATCTGGGGCTATTGCGGCATCCTCTCGCTCGGCCACGGCCTGTTCTTCGCGCTGGGCGGTTACGGCATGGGCATGTACCTCATGCGCCAGATCGGCCGCGAAGGCCAGTACCAGTCGGATCTCCCGGACTTCATGGTGTTCCTCGACTGGAAGGCGCTGCCCTGGCAGTGGTGGAACTCCGACCAGTTCTGGTGGGCGATGCTGCTGGTGGTCGCGGTGCCGGGGCTGCTCGCCTTCGTCTTCGGCTACTTCGCCTTCCGCTCGCGCGTGAAGGGCGTGTATTTCTCGATCATCACGCAGGCGCTCACCTTCGCCGCGATGCTGCTCTTCTTCAGGAACAACACCGGCTTCGGCGGCAACAACGGCTTCACCGACTTCAAGCGCATCCTCGGCTTCGCCATCACCACGCCCGAGACACGCATGGCGCTCTTCGCCATCACCGGCGCGGCGCTGATCGGCACGCTGCTGCTCGCGCGCTGGATCGTCACCTCCAAGCTCGGGCGCGTGCTCACCGCGATCCGCGACGCCGAGACGCGCGTGGCCTTCTGCGGCTACGACACAGTGCACTACAAGGTCGCGATCTTCACGCTCTCGGCGGTGCTCTGCGGCATTGCCGGCGCGCTCTACGTGCCGCAGGTCGGCATCATCAACCCGAGCGAGATGTCCCCCGCGAACTCGATCGAGATCGCCATCTGGGTGGCGCTCGGTGGCCGCGGCACGCTGGTAGGGCCGATCCTCGGCGCGGGCGTGGTGAACGGCGCGAAGAGCTACTTCACGCAGGCCTACCCGGAGTACTGGCTCTTCTTCCTCGGGCTGATCTTCATCCTCGCGACGCTCTTCCTGCCGAAGGGCATCGCCGGACTGGCGCAGCAGTGGCGCGAGCGGCGCGCGCGCAGGAGGGCCGCCGCGAAGACGGCGACTCGGCCTGGGACGGCGCGCGCGGAGGCACACCCCGCAGCATCAGCAGGCGCACATGCCGCAGCACGTGCTGAAGCGGCGGCCGCCCGCACGCGCCCTGCCCGCGAAGCGGCGGCTGAGCGGCGCGACGACCCGGGAATGGCAGCCGAAAGGGGGCGCGCATGACCAGCGCGGTGGCGGCGAACGAGAGCGGCGCGCTCGGCCGCGTCGCGAAAGGCGGGCTCGACACCACGCACGGCGCGGTGCTCTACCTGGAGGATATCTCCGTCTCCTTCGACGGCTTCCAGGCGCTGAAACAGCTCTCGCTCTCCATCGACGTGGGCGAGCTGCGCTGCGTGATCGGCCCCAACGGCGCGGGCAAGACCACCATGATGGACGTGATCACCGGCAAGACGCGGCCCGACGCGGGCAGCGCGTTCTTCGGCCAGACCTACGATCTGACGAGGATGTCGGACGCGGAGATCGCGCACGCCGGCATCGGCCGCAAGTTCCAGAAGCCCACCATCTTCGAGAACCACACGGTGTTCGAGAACCTCGAGCTCGCGATGAAGGCCGACAAGCGCGTGCGCCGCACACTGCTGGCGAAGCTTTCGGACCTCGAGCGCGACCGCATCGCGCAGACGCTGCGCACCATCCGGCTCGACGACGCGGCCGACCGTATCGCGGGGCTGCTCTCGCACGGCCAGAAGCAGTGGCTCGAGATCGGCATGTTGCTCATGCAGGAACCCAGGCTCCTGCTGCTCGACGAGCCGGTGGCGGGCATGTCGGACGAGGAGACCGAGCGCACGGCGGAGCTGTTCCTCTCGCTCGCCGGACAGCACTCGCTGGTGGTGGTCGAGCACGACATGGCCTTCATCGAGAAGATCGCGCGCAAGGTGACGGTGCTGCACGAGGGCAGTGTCCTCGCGGAGGGCCCGATGGCGCAGGTGCAGACCGATCCGCGCGTGATCGAGGTGTATCTTGGACGCTGAACTTGCCGTGGGGCATGAAGCTGCTGCGGGCCGCGAGCGCCGGGCGGGCCGGGACCGTGCGGTGGGCCAAGGGCCCACCCTGCATGTCGAAGGCTTGAACCAGTTCTACGGCGGCAGCCACATCCTGCGCGACCTCTCCTTCGAGGTGCCCGCGGGCAAGGTAACCGCGCTCCTCGGCAGGAACGGCGTGGGCAAGACGACGCTGCTCAAGACGCTGATGGGCCTGGTGCCCGCGAGAAGCGGCGAGATCCGCTTCGGCGGCAAGGCGCTTACGCACGCCGCGCCCTACGAGCGCGTGCGCGCGGGCATCGGCTACGTGCCGCAGGGGCGCGAGATCTTTCCGCGTCTCACCGTGGCGGAGAACCTCGAGATGGGTCTGGCGACCCGGCCGCGCGGCGCAAGAGTGCCCGAGCGCATCCTGGAGATGTTCCCCGTGCTCGGGCAGATGATGCGCCGGCGCGGCGGCGACCTCTCGGGCGGCCAGCAGCAGCAGCTTGCCATCGGCCGCGCGCTCGCCATGGGGCCGAAGCTGCTGATCCTCGACGAGCCGACGGAAGGCATCCAGCCCTCGATCATCAAGGACATCGAGCGCGCGATCCGCGCGCTGGCGGCAGCGGGCGACATGGCGATCCTGCTCTGCGAGCAGTACTACGACTTTGCGCGCTCGCTCGCCGACCAGTACCTGGTGATGGAGCGCGGCGAGATCATCGCGCGCGGCGCCGGCGCCGACATGGAACACGACGGAGTGAAGGGCCTGCTCGCAGTATGATCCCCTCATGCAGCTCGCCGAGCCCTTCGCGCAATCCTGGAAGGCGGAACTCGCGCTTGCCTTCGAGCGGCGCGGTGAGCGCACGGTGCTCGCCGAGCGGCGCCACGACGGGCCGCTCGTCGTGCAGAAGCCCTTCTATCCGGAAGGCGACGCGGTGTGCCACGCGATCGTGGTGCATCCGCCGGCGGGCATCGCGGGCGGCGACGAACTGGAGCTCGGCGCGCGCGCAGCAGACGGCGCGCACGCGCTGCTGACGACGCCCGGCGCGGGCAAGTGGTACCGCTCGGGCGGTCCATGGGCGCAGCAGAAGCTGCACTTCGAGGTCAGTGGAGCGCTGGAGTGGCTGCCGCAGGAGACGATCGTCTTCGAGGGCGCGCGCGCGCGGCTGGCGACGGAGGTGCGCCTCGAGGCGGAGGCGCGCTACCTGGGATGGGAGATCCTCTGCCTCGGGCGCACGGGATCTGGCGAGAGGTTCGGCAAGGGGGAGGTGCAGTTGGACACGAGGCTGTATCGCGACGGCAGGCTTCTGTGGCTCGAGCGCGGGCGCGTCGAAGGCGGCGGCACGCTACTCGATTCCCCTGCGGGGCTGCAGGGCAGGCCGGTGTGCGGCACGCTCGTCGCCAGCGGCGCGCAGTTCGACCTCGCTGCCTGCCGCGCGGTCGAGGGCCTCGCGGTGACGCAGTTGCCGGGCGTGTTCCTCGCGCGCTACCTCGGGGATTCGAGCGAGGAGGCCAAGCGCCTCTTTGCGAAGTTGTGGGCCGTGCTGCGGCCGGCCCTGTTCGGCCGCGAGGCGCAGGCGCCGCGCATCTGGAGCACCTAGGGCGGCCCGCCGTTCGCATGAGAGTCCCATGGAACTGACGCCGAGAGAGAAGGACAAGCTGTTGATCTTCACCGCGGCGCTTCTTGCCGAGCGCCGCAAGGCGCGCGGGCTCAAGCTCAACTACCCGGAGGCGGTGGCGTTCATTTCCGCGGCGATCATGGAAGGCGCGCGCGACGGCCGCCCGGTCTCCGAGCTGATGGGCTGGGGCGCGACGCTGTTGAAGCGCGAGGACGTGATGGAGGGCGTGCCCGAGATGATTCCCGAGATCCAGGTCGAGGCGACCTTTCCCGACGGCACGAAGCTGGTGACCGTCCACAACCCCATCGTCTGAGAGGCGCCATGATCCCGGGCGAGATGAAGGTCGCTGCCGGCGACCTCGAGCTCAACAAGGGGCGCGAAACGGTGACGCTGCAGGTCACCAATAGCGGCGACCGGCCGGTGCAGGTCGGCTCGCACTACCACTTCTTCGAGACGAACGATGCGCTCAAGTTCGAGCGCAAGGCGGCGTATGGCTTTCGCCTGAACATCGCCGCGGGCACCGCAGTGCGCTTCGAGCCGGGCCAGACAAGGACGGTGGAGCTCGTCGCGCTCGCCGGCGAGCGCAAGGTCTACGGCTTCGCCGGCAAGGTGATGGGGAAGTTGGAGAACTACAACGCGCTGCGGAGCGGCACTTCGCGCCGCACCGCACCGCAAGACGTTCGGAAAGGGCGTAGATGAGCCGAATCTCTCGCCAGGCGTATGCCGAGATGTTCGGGCCCACGGTGGGCGACCGCGTGCGGCTCGCGGACACCGAGCTGTGGATCGAGGTGGAGAAGGACCACACCGCCTACGGCGACGAAGTGAAGTTCGGCGGCGGCAAGGTGATCCGGGATGGCATGGGCCAGAGCCAGCTCCCCGCGGCGAAGGTCGCCGACACCGTGATCACCAACGCGCTCATCGTGGATCACTGGGGCATCGTCAAGGCGGACATCGGCCTGAAGGACGGGCGCATCTGGAAGATCGGCAAGGCGGGCAACCCGGACATCCAGCCCGGCGTGACGATTCCCATCGGCGCCGGCACGGAGGCGATCGCGGGCGAGGGCATGATCGTCACCGCGGGCGGCATCGACTGCCACATCCACTTCATCTGCCCGCAGCAGATCGAAGAGGCGCTGATGAGCGGCGTGACCACCATGATCGGCGGCGGCACGGGGCCGGCGACGGGGACATCTGCCACCACCTGCACGCCGGGCCCGTGGCACCTGTATTCGATGCTCGCCGCGGCGGAGGCCTTCCCGATGAACCTGGGGTTCCTGGGCAAGGGCAACGCCTCGCAGCCGGGGCCGCTCCGCGAGCAGATCGAGGCGGGCGCGATCGGCCTCAAGCTGCACGAGGACTGGGGCACCACGCCGCAGGCGATCGACACCTGCCTCGGCGTCGCGGACGAGATGGACGTGCAGGTGGCGATCCACACCGATACGTTGAACGAGTCCGGGTTCGTGGAGACCTCGGTGAAGGCGATGAAGGGGCGCTCGATCGCCACCTTCCATACCGAGGGCGCGGGCGGCGGGCATGCGCCCGACATCATCCGCGTGTGTGGCGAGCCTAACGTGCTGCCTTCCTCCACCAACCCCACGATGCCCTACACGGTGAACACGGTGGCCGAGCATCTGGACATGCTGATGGTGTGCCACCACCTCGACCCGGCGATCGCGGAGGACGTGGCCTTCGCCGAATCGCGCATCCGCAAGGAAACCATCGCCGCCGAGGACATCCTGCACGACCTCGGCGCTTTCTCGATGATGTCCTCGGACTCGCAGGCGATGGGGCGCGTGGGCGAGGTGATCATCCGCACCTGGCAGACCGCGCACAAGATGAAGGTGCAGCGCGGCGCGCTGAAAGGCGACCCGAAGACCCACGACAACGCGCGCGTGAAGCGCTACGTCGCCAAGTACACGATCAATCCCGCCATCTCGCACGGCGTAGGGCATCTCGTGGGTTCGGTGGAAGAGGGCAAGCTCGCCGACCTCGTGCTGTGGAAGCCGGCCTTCTTCGGCGTGAAGCCCTCGCTCGTCTTGAAGGGCGGCATGATCGCCGCCGCCGCGATGGGCGATCCCAACGCCTCGATTCCCACGCCGCAGCCCGTGCACTACCGGCCGATGTTCGGCGCCTTCGGCAAGGCGCTGCGTACCTCGGTCACCTTCGTGTCGCAGGCCGCGCTGAAGAATCCCGCGCTCGCGCAACTTGACCTCGCGCGCCCGCTCGAAGCGGTGAAGAACGTGCGCGGGGTCGGCAAGAAGCACATGGTGCACAATGCCTGGCAGCCGAAAATCAGCGTGGATGCGGAGACCTACGAGGTGCGCGCCGACGGCGAGCTGCTGGTCTGCGAGCCCGCGAAGGTGCTGCCGATGGCGCAACGGTATTTCCTGTTCTGAAAGATGCGCTGATGCTCGAGATCCGGGCAAGACTGAAGATTCCGCGCGCCGCCTACAAGGTGGAGGTGAAGGGGCAGCTGCGCCTGCCGTTCGACCTGCGGCAGAAGAGCCGCCTGCGCACCACGCTCGTCTCCGGCGAGGAAGTGGGGTTGGTGCTGCCGCGCGGCGAGATCCTGCGTGGGGGAGACCTCGTCACGGCGTCCGACGGCCGCGTGATCGAGGTGCTCGCGGCGCCTGAGAAGCTGCTGCACGTGGAGGCGGCGAATCCGACCGACCTCGCCAAGGCCGCCTATCACCTGGGCAACCGCCACGTTCCGGTGCAGGTGGGCGATGGTTTCCTGCGCCTTTCGGCAGACCACGTGCTGGAGGAGATGCTGAAGAAGCTCGGCGCGAAGGTGTCGCTCGTGGAGGCGCCGTTCGAGCCCGAGGCGGGCGCCTACGCGGGCGGCCACCACCAGCACGACGAGATGGGCCACGGCGGCAGGATCCACGACCACCACCAAGAGCACGGCCACGACCACGGCGAGCACGGGCACGTGCACGACGAGCATTGCGGCCACGATCACGATCACGCGCACGATCATTCGCACGACCACGATCACAAGCACGACCACGGTCATGCGCACGGCCACGACCACGACCATGCGCACGACCATGACCATGGCCACAAGCACGACCATGGCCGCAAGCGCTAGCGCCATGCGGCTGGATCCGCGCCTGCTGCAGCTTGCGAGCCCCGCGCTGCCGGTGGGCGCCTACAGCTATTCGGGAGGACTGGAGGCGGCGATCGAGGCCGGGATCGTCGGCGATGCGGCGAGCGCGCAGCGCTGGATCGGCGACGTGCTCGAGCATTCGGTGGCGCGCATGGAGGCCCCGCTGCTGCTGAAGATGATGCGCGAGCCGGATGCGCGGTGGAACGAGATGTTCCTCGCCAGCCGCGAGACCGCCGAGCTGCGCGCGGAGACAGTGCAGATGGGCTACTCGCTCAACCGGCTGCTGCCCGAGCTTGGCGTGGAGCCTTGCCCGTTCGACGAGCCTTCCTTTCCGGCGGCCTATGCGCAAGCGGTGCGTGCCTGGAGCATTGCGCCGCGCGAGGCGCTGGTGGCCTATCTCTGGGCGTGGCTCGAGAACCAGGTGATGGCGGCGGTGAAGGCGGTGCCGCTCGGCCAGACCGACGGCCAGAAGATGCTTCTCGCGCTCGGCGCGCGGCTCAACGACATCCGCGAGGAGGAGCCCGGCAACTTCGCGCCGGGCCTGGCGATGCTTTCCTCGCGGCACGAAACCCAGTATTCGAGGCTCTTCCGCTCATGACGATGCATGGCAATGGCGCCGGTCCCCTGCGGGTCGGCATCGGCGGGCCGGTGGGCTCGGGCAAGACGGCGCTCACGCTCGCGCTGTGCAAGGCGCTGCGCGAGCGCTTCGACATCGCCGCGGTGACCAACGACATCTACACCGAGGAGGATGCGCAGTTCCTGGTGAGGAACGAAGCGCTCGCGCCCGAGCGCATCATCGGCGTGGAGACGGGCGGCTGCCCGCACACCGCGATCCGCGAGGATGCCTCGATCAACCTCGAGGCGGTGGCGCGGCTCTCGCGCCGCTTTCCGGGCCTCGAACTGATCCTCATCGAGTCGGGCGGCGACAACCTCGCCGCCACCTTCAGCCCGGAGCTCTCGGACCTGACGCTTTACGTGATCGACGTGGCGGCCGGCGACAAGATCCCGAGGAAGGGCGGGCCCGGGATCACGAAGAGCGACCTGCTGGTGATCAACAAGATCGACCTCGCGCCGATGGTGGGCGCCTCGCTCGAGGTGATGGCGCGCGACGCGAAGAAGATGCGCGGCGAGCGCCCGTTCGTCTTCACCAACCTCAAGACCGGGCAGGGCCTGGACACCGTCATCAAGTTCATCGAGACCGAGGGAATGCTATGCACCGCGCAGCACTGATCCTCCTCCTCGCCGCAAGCGCGGCCCACGCGCACCCTGGCCACGGCGTCGCCGAGCTCTGGCACCTGCTCACCGAGCCCGACCACCTCGCTTTGCTCATGCTGCCCCTCGCCGTCGGCATCGGCGTCTGGTACACCCGCCGGAAAAATGGGGGCGAGCGCCGGTCTAGTGCAGAGACGGCTTTTTCAGGAAGTCGCTGCGGTCGGCGGACTTCAGCGTCACCTGCAGGCGTGAGCCGGCGCGCGCGATGGTGAGGGGCACCTCGCAGCCGGCGGTGCCCAGGCGCCAGATGCTGCGAAAGAGTTCTGCGAGGCCGCCCACGCGCTGGCCCGCGACCTCGACCACGACGTCGCCCAGCTTCAGGCCTGCGCGCTCCGCGGGCGCGCCGCTGGCAAGGCCCGCGACCACCAGCTTGCCCGCGATCTCGGTGGTGTACATGCCGAGCCAGGGCCGCACCGGGCGCTGCGCGCGGCCACGGGTGACGAGGTCATCCAGGATCGGCTCGAGCAGGTCCACGGGCACGAACATGTTGCCCTGCACGTTCTGGTCGCCCGATTTCTCCTCGACGAGCAGCGAGCCGATGCCGAGCAGCTTGCCCTCGGCGCCGATGAGCGCCGAGCCGCCCCACTGCGGGTGCGCGGGCGCGGCAAACAGCGCCTCGTCCAGCACGTACTCCCAGTAGCCGGCGAACTCGCGCTTGTCGAACACCTGCGCCTTCAAGGCGTGCGCGCGCCCGCCGTGGCCCGCCACCAGCACGTCATCGCCCACGCGGCAGCGCGACGCCGAGCCGCGCGCAAGCGGCGCGACGCCGAGCCGGCCGAGCGGCAGCACGAGGCCGAAGCCCGTCTGCTGGTCGTAGGCGAGCGGGTGGCCGGCGACCACCGCGCCCTGCGCGGTGGTGAGCCAGATGGAAGCGGCCTCGGTGATCAGGTAGCCGATGGTGAGGATGAGGCCGTCGTCGCGGATCACCACGCCGTTGCCGGCGCGCTCGGTGCCGAGGATCTGCGCGGTGAACGCGTCCTCCGGCACCTCGGCGCGCACCAGCACCATCGCGCCGAGCGCGGCATCCAGGTCGAAGCGCCAGTCCTCGGGACGCGGCCGCAGCTCGGCGGGAAACGCCCAGTCCGCGGGCTCGCTCATCGGGCCGTCATGTCCAGGGGCATGGCGGCCACTGTTGCGCGCGCGCGCGCGCGAGTCAAGGGCCGCGGCGACACGCTTGCGAGCCTCAACCCGCCCGCGCCGCCGGTCGCCGCGCCCCCGCGGCCCGTTGCGCGCCGCAGCGCGGTTACGTGCCGGTGCGCTTGACGATGACGCCCTGCGGGCCGCGCTCCATCATGCTGATCTCGCCGGCGAGCTCGGCGCCTTCCTCGACCTTGATCTTGGCGTAGCGGATCTTGCCGGAGACCTTGCCGGTCGCGTGGATGATGAGCTGCTTGCGCACCGTGAGCTCGCCCTCGAGCTTGCCGTGGATTTCCGCGGTGTCCACCGCCACCGTGCCGCAGAACGTGCCGTTGGGCGCGATCTGCAGGACGCGCGAGTCCAGTGTCGCCTCGATGCGACCCTCGACCACCAGCGTGTCGCAATCGGTGACTTCCACGCCCTTCATCTTGATGTCGGGGCCGACGATCAGCTTCGACTCCTTGCGCTCCTCGCCCTTGTCGGCAGCGGGCTTCGCCGCCTCGGGTGCGGGCTGCGTGGCGGTCGTCGCCGCGGGCGTCGCGGGCGTCGCGGGCGTCGCCGGCGGCGTGGAGCGGAAGAACGAATCGTTGCGGCGGAACAGGCTGTCTTTTTGAAGCATGGTGTCTCCTTGGTGGGTTGAGGTCCAACCCAAGGGCCATGCATTGATCGTGCCCGGCGCAAAATTCCACCGAAACAACAGGTTGAAGATTCGCCTCCCTCGAAAAGCGTCGCCCCACAACGACGTTTGTACGGGGCGAACCGGCGCTCGCGCAGCGTCGGGACCGCTCCACGACGCGTGGCTAACCGTCGAAGTCCCGCAGGAACTTGCCCGGCAGGCGCTCGAGGTCGCGCACGCCGTTCACCCACACGCCATGCACGCCCACGGCAGGCGTGGTGAGGCGCGGATGGCCCCCGGGCAGGTCGAAGACGCGCTGCTTCGGGCCGCGGCCGATCGTCGCCGGGTCGAAGAGCAGGAGGTCCGCGGCGTAGCCGGGCTTCAGCGCGCCGCGCTGGCGGATGCCGAAGAGCTGCGCGGGCACGCTGGTCAGCCTGCGCACCGCATCTTCGAGCGAAAGCGCGCCGCGCTCGCGCACCCAATGCCCGAGCAGGTGCAGGCCGAAGCCGGCGTCGTTGAAGAACGTCAGGTGCGCGCCCGCGTCCGAGAGCGACACCAGGCTCGCCGGATGCCGAAGCATCTCGCCCACCGCCTGCTCGTCGGAGTTGAGCAGCATGGCGTTGAACACGGTGTCGAGCTTTTCCGCGAGCGCGAGGTCGAGCATGAAATCGAGCGCATCCTCGCCCGCGGCGCGCGCCAGCTCGCCGATCGAGCGCTGCTCGCAGTCCTTGCGCGCGGACTCCACGACTTCGACCTGGTCCCACTGGCCGTTGAACAGGCGGAAGTGCGCCGGGCGCGAGAGCTCGGCGCGCACCGCGTCGCGGAAGGCCTTGTCGCGGAGCTTCGCCTCGTAGGCGGCGCCCTTCAGCGGCAGCGCCGGCTTCCAGGACTCCAGCCCCTCGAACGTGTAGGGCGAGTGCAGGGTGAAGTCCATCGACAGCGGGCAACAGGAGATCGCGCCGACCAGGCGCCGGCCGCGCGCGTTCGCCTGCGCGATTGCCTCGAGGTCCTCGAACACCGCGCGCGGATTGGTGCTGTTGTGCAGGAGCGCCGCGATCACCACCGGCCGGCCGGCAGATGCACCCAGCTCTTCCAGGAAGCTCACCTTGGTGTGACCGCCCTTGGTGAGCATGAAGACGCCGCGGCCCGCGTCGCGCAGCGCGCCGACCAGCGCGCGCAACTCCGCCTCGTCGGCGAGGCGCGAAGGCATCGGCAGGCCGCCGTGGCCGTTGTGCGCGGGCGAAGTGCTGGTGGCGAAACCCACGGCGCCCGCCCGCATGCCCTCCAGCAACAGCTCGCGCATGCGCGCGACTTCCTCCGGCGTCGCCGCGCGCCGCGGCGCGTCCTCGCCCATCACGTAGGTGCGCAGCGACGAGTGCCCGACGAAGCCGGCGATATTGATCGCCGCCCCGCGCCGCTCGAGCATGCGGAAGTATTCCGGGATGGATTCGAAGTCCCAGTTGATCCCCGCGCGCAGCACCTCAAGCGACATGCCTTCCACCTGCGTCAGGTTCTTCATCACCAGATCTCGGTCGGCGGGCCTGCAGGGGGCGATGGTGAAGCCGCAGTTGCCGATGATCGCGGTGGTGACGCCCAGCGACGGCGAAGGCGAGACGAGCCGATCCCAGGTGATCTGCGCGTCGTAGTGCGTGTGGTTGTCCACGATGCCGGGCATCAGCGCGAGCCCGTCGGCATCGAGCGTCTCCCGGCCGGAAAGCGACGTGCCGATCCCGGCGATGGCGCCGCCGGCGACTGCAAGATCGCCGCGGAACGGCTTGCCGCCCAGGCCGTCGAGGATCAGGGCGTTTCGAATGACGAGGTCGTGCATGCCCCTATACTACTTGCATCATGGCCAACGCTGACCTGAAGGGAAAGAATGCCGTCGTCACCGGCGCCGCGCGCGGCATCGGCAAGGCGGCCGCCGACTTGCTCGAGAGTCTCGGCGCGACGGTGTATCGCATGGACCTGGAGCCGGGCGCGGGCATCATCGCCGTGGACGTGGCCGACGACAAGGCGGTCGACGCGGCGTTCTCCAGGATCGGCCGTGTGGACATCCTCGTCAACAACGCCGGCATCGCGGTGCGCAAGTCGGCCTTCGACATCACGCGCGAGGAGTGGCAGCGCGTCCTCGCCGTGAACCTCGACGGGCTCTTCTACTGCTCGCGCGCCGCGGCGCGCTCGATGCGCGCCCAGGGCGGCGCGATCGTCAACCTTGCCTCGATCATGGGGTTTTCGGGCGGGCTGTTTCCGAATCCCGCCTACCAGGCCTCCAAGGGCGCGGTGGTGAACCTGACGCGCGCGCTCGCGCTGGAGTTCGCTCCGCTCGGCATCCGCGTCAACGCGGTGGCTCCAACCTTCGTGCGCACCGAGCTCACCACGCCGATCTTCTCCAACCCGGAGGTGCTGCAGAAGGTGATGGAGCACACGCCGCTCGGTCGCCTGCCCGAGGTGGAGGATATCGCGCAGGCGATCGTCTTCCTCGCGGGCCCTGCCGCGCGCTGCATCACCGGCGTCACGCTTCCCGTGGACTCCGGCTACCTCGCGCGCTAGCGGCGCGGCGGGAGCGTCCCCGCCTTCGGAAGCTCCAGCGCCCTGGCGCATGGGCATCGCGCAGGCGTAACCTCGCGTGCGTTTGCCGGTCGGCACGCGATCGCTAACCGGCGTAGAATGATCTTGAGCACCATCGAGTCTGGCGCAAGGTGCTCGAGATCAAGCGCTACTTCGGCTGAGAAATCTTTCACAGCCAGCCCGCCTGGCAGTCCAGGCTGCCGTCCGACCCGTTGCTCATCCTGACGCGCGGCCATACCCCGCGCGATGCTTTTGCACTTCTGCGGCCACGCACGAGTGACCGCGAACGTAAGGCGTCAGACCGGCGTGCACGCGGCTGCGGCGCTGACTTGGATACCGACACCAACCATGAATCACCAGAGGAGCAGCTATCAGATGAATCCCAACAAGGCAATGTGGGAAAAAGGCGACTTCACGCGGATCGCGGAGACCATGCGCGAAAGCGGAGAAGCGCTCGTCGAGAAGTTCGGCATCACGAAAGGCATCAAGGTGCTCGACCTTGGATGCGGTGACGGAACGACCGCCATCCCCCAGGCGCAACGCGGCGCCGACGTACTGGGCGTCGACATTGCGAGCAACCTCGTCGCCGCCGGCAACAAGCGCGCAAGCGACCTGGGTCTCGACAACTGCAGGTTTCAGGAGGGCGATGCCTCCGACATGCAGGGGATGCAGGATCGGAGCTTCGACCTGCTGGTGAGCATCTTCGGCGCGATGTTCGCGCCCAAGCCGTTCGATGTCGCGAAGGAGATGATCCGCGTCACTCGGCCCGGGGGACGCATCATCATGGGCAACTGGATCCCCAACGATCCGACGCTGGTCGCGCAGATCCTGAAGATCAGTTCGGCGTTCACGCCCCCGCCGCCAGAAGGCTTCGTGAGCCCGATGACCTGGGGCGTCGAGAGCAGCGTCACCGAGCGCTTTGCCGCTGCCGGGGTTCCGGCCGACAAGATCACCTTCGCGCGCGACACGTTTACGTTCAACTGTCCCGGTGCGCCGGCGGAGTTCGTCGGCCGGTTCAAGAACTACTACGGGCCGACCATGAATGCCTTCGAAGCCGCAGGCAAGAGCGGGCGCGTTGCGGATCTGCAGAAGCAGCTGGAGGACCTGTTCGAGACACAGAACAGGAGCTCGCGGAAGGACACGACCTCCATTCCCGCGACGTTCTTGCGCGTGACCGTCGCGCCTTAGTAGGACGGATCGCGCGCGAGGCGCACGCCGCTGAACTGCCAGCGCGCCGAGGAGGGGAAGAAGTTGCGGTAGCTCGGCCGCAGGTGGCCCGGCGGCGTGGCGCGCGAGCCGCCGCGCAGCACGTACTGGTTGGACATGAACTTGCCGTTGTATTCGCCTACCGCGCCCGGCGCCGGCCGGTAGCCCGGATAGGGGCCGTAGCTGCTCGAAGTCCACTGCCAGACGTCGGCGAAGGCGCCGCCCACGGCCTCGAGCTCGAACTCGGTGGGCAGGCGCGCCTGCGACCAGCGCGCAAACGCATCCGCCTCGAAGTGGCTGATGTGCGTGACCGGCGCATCGGGATCGAGCGCCTGCAGGCCGTGCAAGGTGAATTCCAGCCAGGCGCCGTCGCGCTTGCGCCAATAAAGCGGTGCTTCCCAGCGCTGCGCCTGCGCCATCGTCCAGCCCTCCGACAGCCACAGCTCGGGCCTGCGATAGCAGCCATCCACGATGAACGCGAGGTATTCGGCGTTGGTGGCAGGGCGGCTCGCCAGCTCGAAGGGCTCGAGCAGCACGCGGTGGCGTGGCAGCTCGTTGTCGAAGGCGAAGCCCGCGCCGCCATGGCCGATCTGCGCTTCGCCGCCGGGATGCGCTGCCCAGGAAAGCGGCACGCCCGCCGCTCGCGCGGGCGAACCCGCGCGCCAGGCGGGGGCGAGCGGATTGAGCGAGAGCAGGTGCTTCACGTCGGTGACGATCAGCTCCTGGTGCTGCTGCTCGTGATGCAGCCCGAGCTCGATGAGCGCGAGCGCGTCGGCGGACAGCGTGCGGCCGGCAAGCAGCGCGCGCATGCGCTCGTCCACCTGCGCGCGGTAGCGAAGTACCTCGTCGAGCCCCGGGCGCGACAGCATGCCGCGCTGGGGGCGGGCAAACTGCTCGCCCACGCCGTTGTAATAGGAATTGAAGAGAAAGCGGAACTCCGGACGGAACGGCCGGTAGGCGGCGTCGAACCGCTCGAGGACGAAGGTTTCGAAGAACCAGGTGGTGTGCGCGAAGTGCCACTTCACCGGGCTCGCGTCGGGCATGGACTGCAACGCGCAGTCCTCCGCGCCGAGGCCGTCGGCCAGGCGCACGGTGGCCCCGCGTACTGAGGGGAAACGCTCCGCCAGCTCGCCTTGGGCGAGCGGCGCGTGATCGGCTTTCATCCTCCTCCAGTCGGCTCCGGTGGCCGGATCCTGACACCGACTATACGCCCGGAGGTGGGGCGCCCGTCTACCGCAAGATTACGTACGCGCCGGCGCGCTCAGCCGGGTGGTGGCAGTTGCTCCGGATCCTCCGCCCAGGTCGCGGAGGGCCTGGGCGTGAGCGCGATCCACTTGTCGAGAGCCTCGACGTGGCCGGCTTCCTCGTCGGCGAACTCCTTCGCCAGGCGCACGAGCTCGGCATCCTGCGCGCCGGCGGCGACCGAGCGGTAGTACAGCAGCGCGCGAACCTCGTTCTCGCGCGCGTACTTGAGCGCCTGGTAGGGCGTGAGCGTGGAGTCGAACGCTTCCTCGCCGCCCACCTCGGGCGGCGTGCGCCAGCGAAACTGCCATGACCGCAGCTGCGGCAGCTCGACACCGGTCGTCCGCCTCTGGATGTCGTCGCGGTGCATCAGCGAGAAGCGGTGCATGTCGCGAAACACGGACGAGACAGAGTCGTTCCGGTAGGACTCCATCATGTCTGCGAGCTCCAGGTAGCGGTCGGCCGCCTCCTGCTCGAGGGCGAGGGCATGTGCGAGGAATTCCGGCAGTGTGTAGCTCATGCGGCGCATGATAACCAATCTGCCTGTCAGCAGGTTGGCCGTGGCACCCGGGGCCGCGCGGTCGCCGGCGGGGGCGTGCTAGTAGCCGGCGGCGAAATCCACCAGGTGCAGGGGCCGCTCTCCGCGGCGCACGCGCTCGACGTTTGCCACGATGCTCGGCACCGCGGTGCGCGGCTCGGTGAGCGCCGCGATGTGCGGCGTCACGGTGACGCCGGGATGCGTCCAGAGCGGCGAGTCGGCGGGCAGCGGCTCGCTGTCGAAGACATCGAGGTAGGCGTGCGCGAGGTGGCGCGAATCCAGTGCCGCAATGAGGTCGGGCACCACCACGTGGCCGCCGCGAGCGACGTTGATCAGGGCGCCGTCCTTGCGCATGCGCGCAAGAGCGCGCTTGTCCAGGATGCCCCTCGTCTGCGCGGTGAGCGGCAGCAGGCACACGATCGCGTCACTCATCGCGAGGACCTCGTCGAGGTCGGTCGAGCAGTGCACGCCCGGAATGCTCTTTGGCCGCCGGCTCCAGCCGCAGACGCGGAAGCCGAGCGCGAGGAGCTTCTGCGCGGCGTCGGTGCCCAGCTCGCCGAGCCCCAGGATGCCGATCATGCGGTCCTGCGCCATGAACTGGCGCCGCTGCTTCCATTTCTTCTGCCCTTGCCAGAGGCGGTAGGTCCAGAAATGCCGGTGCCAGTCGAGCACGTGCGCGAGCACTGTCTCCGACATCGCCGCGACCATGCCGGGGTCCACCATGCGTGCGAAGGGCACGTCGCGCGGCAGCTCCGGATCTTCGAGCAGCTTCTCGACGCCCATCCACAGCGACTGCACGAGCTTGAGCTTCGGCAACCTGCCGAAGGTGCCCTTGGGCGGCGCCGCGACCAGCGCGACGTCGATATCGGCGCGCGGCTCGAGGTGGATGCGGTCCTGCGGCAGCGCGCGCTCGAGCAGCGGCAACCAGCGCTCGGCCGGCTCGATCTTCGAGGCGAAAAGGAGGTTCAACCGCCGGGCTTGAAGCCGGAGGCCTTGATCACCGGGCCCCATTTCTCGTAGTCGGCGCGGTGGATGCGCGCGAGCTCCTCGGCGCTGGTGCCCGTCGGCTCCAGGCCCATCGCCACCAGCTTCTGGTTGACCTCCGGCGAGCGGATCGCCTCGGCGATGGCGCCGGAGAGCCGGTCGGTCGCCTCCTTCGGCGTCTTCGCCGGCGCATAGGCGGCATACCAGCCCGCACCCTCGATGGGATAGCCGAGCTCGCGGAAGGTGGGGACGTCGGGCAGGTCGCGCGAGCGCTTCGCGCCCGAGGTGGCGAGCACGCGCACCTTCCCGGCGCGGTGCTGAGGCGCGAGGTCGGAGGTGACGCCCATGAACGCCGCAATCTGGCCGCCGAGCAGGTCGGCCATCGCCTGCGCCGAGCCCTTGTAGCCGATGTGGTTGAGCGGCGCGCCGGCCTTTTCCGCGAACAGCAGCGAGAAGAAGTGCGGCAGGCTGCCCGGCGCGGCGGACGAATAGTTGGCGAACTTCGGCTCGCGCTTGGCGAGCGCGACGTAGTCGCCCAGGGTCGTTGCCGGCACCTGCGCGTTGACGCCGAAGGCGAAGAGGAAGTCCGCCGCGTGCGAGACCGGCGCGAAGTCGGCGAACGGATCGTAGGGCAGGCTCTGCACGTGCGGCGCGGTGACCACCGTAACGAGCGGCGTCATGACGAGCGTGAGGCCGTCGGGCGCCGCGTTCTTCACCCCCGTCATCGCGATCTGCCCGGCGGCGCCGGGGCGGTTCTCCACCACCACGGGCTGGTTGAGCGTGACGCGCATGCGCTCGGCGATGAGCCGCGTCATGGTGTCGAGGCTCGCGCCGGCCGGAAAGCCGACCAGGAACTTGACGGTGCGGTCCTGCGCGAAGGCGGGCAACGCGAGCGCAACGCCCAGCAGAAAGACGTGGATTCTCATCGGGGCTTCCTCCTGGCGGCCGATGTTAGCATTTGAGGCAAGAGGGGGAACGACGATGGCCATCCGCAACTTCAGCGAAAAGACGCTCACCGCCGAGGTCCTGAAGCGCGTGGGCAAAGCACCCGACGCGCGCACGCGCAAGGTGATGCAAAGCCTGGTGAAGCACCTGCACGCCTTCGTGCGCGAGGTGCGGCCGACGCAGGAGGAATGGTTCCGGGGCATCCAGTTCCTCACCGCGACCGGCCACATGTGCGACGACAAGCGCCAGGAGTTCATCCTGATGTCGGACACGCTGGGCGTTTCGATGCTCGTGGACTTCATCAACTACGGCAAGGTGGGCAATGCCACCGAGTCCACGGTGCTCGGCCCGTTCTTCGTGGCGGGCGCGCCAGAGCTGCCGCACGGCGCGAACATCGCAAGGCCGGGAACGCCCGGCGAGCCCTGCGTCGTCAGCTGCACGGTCAGGGACATGAAAGGCGAGCCGATCGCCGGCGCGCTGGTCGACGTGTGGGAAGCGGGCGGCGACGGCTTCTACGACGTGCAGAAGCCCGAGGGCACCAACCTGCGCGCGCGTTTTCGCTCGGACGCGCAAGGCAGGTTCCATTTCCGCTGCGTGAAGCCGGTGAGCTACCCGGTGCCCCACGACGGGCCGGTGGGCAAGATGCTGGTCGCCTGCGGGCGCCACCCGATGCGCCCCGGGCACCTGCACTTCATGATCGAGGCGCCCGGCTGCGACAAGCTCGTGACGCACCTGTTCGTGAAGGGCGACAAGTACCTCGATTCCGACGCGGTGTTCGGCGTGAAGGAGTCGCTCATCGTCAATTTCAGGAAGAACGCGGCCGGCGAAGCGGAGTGCAAGTACGACTTCGTGCTCAAGCCTGCCGGACTGCGCAAGAGCCCCAAGGCGCGCGCGCGCAGGAAGTAGGCGGCGCGCGCGGCCGCAGCCGCGCACGCTGCCCTCAGCTACCGGCGGCGCTCAGTTGGCGGCCTGCAGAGTGGCGCGCACCTCGATCTTCTGACCGTTGCGCAGGATGCCGAGGCGGATGGTGTCGCCGGCCTTGAAGTCGTCCAGCCGCCCGATCAGCTTGCCGACGTTGTCCACGGCCTGGCCCTGGATCTCCACGATGATGTCGCCGGGCGTGATCGTGCCGTCGCGCGCGATGGTGGCGGCGCGCAGGCCCGCCTTGGCGGCGGCAGAATTCGGCGTGACCTTCAGGATCACCACGCCGCGCACCTTGCTCAGGCGCGCGAGGCGCTGGTTCACGCCCTCGTCGGCCTCGACGCCGAGCAGCGGGCGCGCGTACTTGCCCGTGCGGATGAGCTGCGGCACGACGCGGTTGATGGTGTCCGCCGGCACCGCGAAGCCGATGCCTGCCGAGGCGCCCGAGGGGCTGTAGATCGCCGTGTTCATGCCGATCAGGCGCCCGGCGGAGTCGAGCAGCGGTCCGCCCGAGTTGCCGGGGTTGATCGCCGCGTCGGTCTGGATCAGGTGCTCGATGCTGACGCCGTTCTCGCTGGGCAGCGAGCGGTCGAGCGCCGACACCACGCCGGTGGTGAGCGACCAATCGAGGCCGAACGGGTTGCCGATGGCGTACACCTTCTGTCCGACGCGCAGGTCGTCGCTCGTGCCGAGCGGCACGGCCGGCGGCGGCTTGTCCTTGACGCTGATCTTCAGCACGGCGATGTCGTGCGCCGGGCTCACGCCGACCAGCTGCGCCGGGTGGTCGCGCCCGTCGGCAAGGCGCACCATGGCGCCGCTGGCGCCCTGGATCACGTGGAAGTTCGTGACCACATGGCCCGCGTTGTCCCAGATGAAGCCGGAGCCGGTGCCGCGCGGCACGGTCAGTACGTTGCGCGAGAAGAAGTCGCGCACCTGCTGCCGCGTGCTGATGAACACCACCGTGTCGCGCGCGCGCTCGAAAAGCGCGATCGTCGCCCGCTCCTCGGGGTCGAGCTCGCCGCGCGGCGACACCGCGCGCGGCTGCGCTGCGGCGACGCCCTGCCAGGCGAGCAGCGCCGCCAGGACGAGGCTGACTACGCGTGCGCGGTGGCCCTCCCGCGCGCCGCGCGGCATGTGCGCGATTTGCGTGAGGCGCATCAGGCCGTGCCCCACACCTCGCGCGCGACCTCGACGATCAGCGCGAGCTTCTTCCACTGGTCTTCCTGGGAGAGCACGTTGCCATGGTGCGTGCTGGAAAAGCCGCATTGCGGCGACAGGCACAGGTTCTCCAGCGGCACGAACTTCGCCGCCTCGTCGATGCGGCGCTTCAGCATCGCCTTGTCCTCGATCTGCCCGACCTTGGTGGTGACCAGGCCGAGCACCACCTTCTTTCCCCTGGGCAGGGCCCGCAGCGGCTCGAAGGTGCCGGCGCGCGCCGAATCGAACTCCATGAAGAAGCCGTCCACGTTCGCCGAGAACATCGCCTCGGCGACCGGGTCGTAGCCGCCCTCGGCGACCCAGGCGCTCTTGAAGTTGCCGCGGCAGGTGTGCATGGTCACCGTCATTCCGGCGGGCCTGTCCTTGAGTGCCGCGTTGATGGTGTCGGCGTAGCGGCGCGGCAGCTTCGCCGGGTCGTCGCCGTTCCTGCGGCAGTTCTCCTGGATCTTCGGGTCGCACAGGTAGGCGAAGGCCGTGTCGTCGAGCTGCAGGTAGGTGCAGCCCGCTTTGGCGAGGTGCGCGATCGCCTTGCGATAAGCCGCGGCGACGTCGTCCCAGAACAGCCCGAGGTCCGGGTACGCGTCCTTCGAGATCGCGTTGCGCCCGCCCCTCAGGTGCAGCATCGAAGGCGAGGGGATGGTGAACTTGGGCGTCGCCTTCGCCACCGACTTCAGGAAGGCGAAATGCTCGGCCATGATGGGCTTCGAGCAATCCACCTTGCCGATCACGGTGGCGATCGGCGGCTGCTCCTCGGTGCCGCCGAACTTCGGTCCGGGGTTGGCGATGGTCTTCACGCCGTCGAGCTGCTCGAGGAAATCGAGGTGCCACCAGTCGCGGCGGAACTCGCCGTCGGTCACGGCCTTGAGGCCGATCTCCTCCTGCTTCCTCACCGCCTCGCGGATCGAGCGGTCTTCGATTTCCTTCAGCTTCTCGGCGCCAAGAGCGCCTTGCTTCCATTGCTTGCGCGCAGCGGCGAGCCCCGCGGGGCGCAGCAGGCTGCCGACCTGGTCGGCGCGGTACGGAGGCTTCATGGCGCGCATCATAATTTATCTGCGCTCAGCGCAGGCTCGCGTAGGCGAACCAGACGCCGACGCCGACGAGCGTCCAGGCGACCGCGGCGGTGAGCGCGCGGCCGGAAAGCCGGGCCGAGAGGCGCGCCCCCGCCCACGTGCCGGCGATGAGCAGCGCCGCGAGCGTGAGCGCGAGCGGCAGATCGACCTGGCCCTCGGCGGCATACACCGCCGTCGCCGCCGCGGTGATCGGCATCCCCGCGGTCACGCCCAGGGCGATCGCCGCAGTCACGGGCGTGCGCAGCGCAAGGAGGATCGGAATCAGCATCACCGGCCCGCCCGTTCCCGAGATCGCCGAGCCGTAGCCGACGAAGAGACCGAGGAACGCCAGCAAAGTGGCGCCGGGAATGCGCCCTGCGGCAACCTGGCGCGAGAGGAGGGCGTGCGCGCCAGATCCGAAAGCGAGCGCAGCGACGAACAGGCGCACGCCGGTATCGGGCAGGCGGTCGAGCGTCGCTGCACCGAGCGCCGCGCCGCAGGCCGCAGCGACGCACAGCGCGGCCACCGGCCGCGCGGGCAGTTGCGCGCGGCGCAGGTGGATGAACGCCGAGTACAGGCCGGAAAACAGGAACCCGAGCATGCAGGCCGCGACGGCCCTCTCGAGCGGCAGGCCGGCGGCGCCGGTGAGCACCGGCACCAGCAGCACGCCGCCGATGCCCGTCAGGCCGACGAGCAGGCCCGCGGCGAGCGCGGTCACGCCGACGACCCAGATCAACCGGAGAGCCCGCTGCGCGTGACGCGCCCGTGCAGTTCGCGGCCGAGCACCTCCTCGCAGGTGCGCGCGGTCTCTACGAGGCCGTCGAGGGCGATGCCGGTGTCGATGCCCATGGCTTCGAAGAGGTTCACCAGGTCCTCGGTGCAGACGTTGCCGGTGTGCCCGCCGCCGTATTTCACCCTGGCGGGGTGGCCGCCCACGCCGCCGAAGGAGGCGTCGAAATGGCGCACGCCCGCCTCATAGGCGGCGACGTAGTTGGCGAGCCCGGTGCCGCGCGTGTCGTGGAAGTGCGCGATGAGCGTCGCCTCGCGCGGCATGCGCGTGACCATCGCCGCGACCGAGCGCGGCGTGGCAAGCCCCGTCGTGTCGCCGAGCGCGACATGCGTGACGCCCAGCGCGGCAAAGCGCGCCACGTCGTTTGCCACGACCGCGGGGTCCACCTTGCCTTCGAAGGGGCAGCCGAAGGCGACCGAGACAGTCCCCACCAGGCGGAAGCGCCCGCCAGCGAGCTTCACCATTTCTTCCACGTTCGCCCACTGCTCGGCGCGCGTGCGGTTGAGGTTCTTCTGCGTGTGCGCCTCGGTGGCCGAGACGAGCAGGCTCACCTCGTTGACGCCGAAGCCCGCCTCGAGGTCGGCGAGCGCGCGCTCGACCGCCCGCGGATTGGCGCAGGTCGCCTTGTAGAAGGTGCCCGCGCGCCGCGGCAAGGTCTTCAGCAGCTCGCTCGCGTCGGCGAACTGCGGCACCACCTTCGGATTGGAGTAGGAGGTCGCCTCGATGCGCGGGAAGCCCAGCGCCGCGAAGCGCTCGATCAGCGCGCGCTTGGTCGCCGTGGGCACGAAGGCGGGCTCGTGCTGCAGCCCGTCGCGCGCGAAACACTCGCACAGCGTCACCTGCGCCATAGTTGACATCATCAACTATCCGGCGCTAGGCTGTCAACGACGCACGTCGCCCGCGCGCAGGGCCGGCAAGGCCCGCCGTGCGGGGCGCGCGCCGCCGCCGAGGCCCTCACCGATGAGCTATGTGATCACGCCGCGCAACGAGCGCACCCAGCCGATCCGCATCGTCCCCGGCTATCCGCAGACGCCGTGGCGCAACCCGAAACAGCCGCTCATCAGGCGCGCGCTGACGCTTTCCGAGCTCACCGGGCCGTCGGAGATCGCCAAGCGCGTCAAGCTGCTTGGCGGGGACATCGCCGGCCACGGCGAGCGGCAGGCGATCGGGCAGCTGATGCATTTGAAGCTGCGCATCGTGGACGAGGACGGCTCGCCGGTGGGCGGCACGATGGTCGAGATCTGGCAGGCGAACGGGGCGGGGCGCTACATCCATCCGAACGACGACGAGCATGCGCCGGTGGACCGCAACTTCTATGGCGCGGCGCGCCTGCTCACCGACGAGACGGGCGCGATCGACCTGCGCACCGTGAAGCCCGGCGCCTACCCGGTACCCACCAGGGACGGCTGGTGGCGCCCGCCGCACATCCACTTCTCGCTCTTCGGCAGGGTGTGGCTCTCGCGCCTCGTCACGCAGATGTATTTCCCGGGCGAGCCGCTCAATGGCCAGGACCGCATCCTGAACGCGGTGCCCGACGCCGGCGCGCGCGAGCGCCTGATCGCGCGCCTCGTGCCGCCCACGGGCGATCCGCACAACGCGCTCGTCTTCGAGCACCAGATCGTGCTGCGCGGCCGCAAGGCCACGCCGGCGCAAGTTTGAAGGAGTGCGCCTGGCGGCACCCCGCACCCCTGCAAAGAGTGACCAGCCGATGACGAAGAAGCGCAAGCCACCTCAGAGTCGCCGCATGGCGACTCGAAAGCCGGCGAAGCTTGCACGCCGCAAGCCGGCGGAGGCCAAGGCACGCAAGCGGCTGGTGCCGACCGGCGAGGCGACCATCGGGCCGTTCTTTCCGCCGCGCTACGTGGACGCGGGCGCGAACGACCTCACGCAGTTCGAGGACCGCACGGCCGACGGCGAGGCGATCGAGATCGTGGGCGTGGTGCGCCAGGAGGATGGTGCGCCGCTCGACAACCTGGTGGTCGAAATCTGGCAACCGGACGCGAAGGGCATCTTCCGGCACGCCGCGGATCCGCGTCATCGCGAGGCCGACCCCAAATTCTTCGGCTGGGGGCGCGCGGCGACCGACAAGGAGGGCCGCTTCAGCTTTCGCACCATCCGTCCCGGCGCGCCGCAGGGGCGCGCGCGGCACATCAACGTCATGGTGATGTTTTCCGGGCTGATGCGCATCCTCAAGACCACGATGTTCTTCCCGGGCGAGGCGGCGAACGACATCGATCCCGTCTGCAAGGCGGTGCCGCAGGCGCGGCGCAGCCTGCTCGTGGCGCGCGAGGAGGCGCCCGGGCGCTACCGCTTCGACCTGAAACTGCGCGGCGCGAATGAGACCCCGTTCTTCGACGATTGACCCCCCGGGTATCCGGGAGTTGCTGTCCTACCGGCTGCACGTCGTCGCCAACCTGTTGTCGCGCGGCGCGGAGCTGCGCTACGGGCGCGAGTTCGGCGTGAGCCTGTGGGAGTGGCGCACGGTCGCGTTGCTCGGCGGCGCCGCGGGCGCGCAGTCGCTCAACGAGCTCGCGCGCTCGGCGGGCATCGACAAGAGCCAGATGAGCCGCGTGGTGTCCGGCCTTGCCGCGCGCGGCCTCGTGCTGCGCGCGATCGACGCGAACGACGGACGCGGCGTGCGCCTCACTCTTACGCGCAAGGGGCGCAAGCTTTACGAGGGACTGATCCACGCCGCGGCAGAGCGCAACGACGCCTTCCTCGGCTGCCTGACGGAGAAGGAGCGCGCCACCTTTGACGCCGCGCTGGACAAGCTCGCGGCGCGGGCGCGCGAGTTCATCGAGCGAGAGCGCTCGGCGCCATGAAGACGCGCATCACCGAGCTGCTCGGCATTCGCCACCCCATCATCCAGGCGGCGATGAGCTGGGCGTCGTCCAATGCGCCGCTCGTCATCGCCGTGTCGAACGCCGGCGGCATGGGGGTGATCGCCGCCGGGCCGATGCGGCCCGAGGATTTCCGCCGCGCGCTTGCCGACATCAAGGCGGGCACCGGCAAGCCCTATGGGGTCAACATCCCGCTCAACAACCCGCGCGCGCCGGAGCTGCTCGACATCGCCTACGAGGCGAAGATTCCGGTGATGGTCGCCTCGCAGGGCGGTCCGAAGGAGCAGCTCGCGCGCTTTCGCGCGATCGGCACGAAGTGGCTGCACGTGGTGGCCTCCGTGGAACATGCGAAGAAGGCCGAGGCCGCGGGCGTGGACGCGCTCGTGGTGGACGGCATGGAAGCGGGCGGGCATCCGCCGCCCTCCGAGGTGACGACGCTCGTGCTCGTGCGGCGCGTGGCGAGGGCGGTGAAGCTGCCGCTCGTCGCGAGCGGCGGCGTGGCGGATGGCGCGGGCATCGCCGCGCTCCTTGCGCTCGGCGCGGACGCGGTGCAGCTCGGCACGCGCTTCATCGCCACGCCCGAGGCGAGCGTGCACGAGAACTACAAGCGCGCGGTGCTTGCCGCGGACGTGGACGGCTCTACGCTGGTTGCTCGCGGCAGGCTGCCGATCCGGCAGCTCAAGAACAAGTTCTCCGAGCGCTTCAACGCGGCCGAGCGCGCGGGCGCCACGCAGGTCGAGCTCGATGCGCTGTTCAAGACCTCCAGCCTCAAGCAGGCGGCGCTGGAGGGCGACGTCGAGTGGGGCAAGGTGGAAGCGGGCCAGTCTGCGGGCCTCGTCGACGAAATCCTGCCCGCGGCCGAAGTGATGCGCCGCCTCGTCGCCGAGCTCGAAGAGGCGTGCTCGCGCCTCGCAAGGCTGTGAAAATGGGGGCCGGGCCGAATTTTTTTCCGGACAGGAAATTCGGCCCTGACCCCATTTTTGTCGAGGACTTGGAGGGGGTGCGGGTCCTCGTCATGAATCGTCCCGAGAAGCGCAATGCGCTGAATACGGCGCTGACGCAGGCGCTGCTCGAGGCGCTGCGCGCGGCGGACGCCGACGAGGAAGTGCGCTGCGTGGTGCTCACCGGCGCGGGGCAGGGGTTCTGCGCGGGCGCGGACCTCGCCGAGTTCAAGGACCTCACGCCCGACAGGCAGCACCTCGTGGAAGCGCGCGCGGATCTGACGATGCAGCTGCACCTCGCGTTTCCCAGGCTCGCCAAGCCCGTGGTGACCGCCATCAACGGCGCGGCGATGGGCGGCGGAGCGGGGCTCGCGATCGCGGGCGACCTCGCGGTGATGGCCGAGGACGCGACCCTCGGCTACCCGGAAACCAGGCACGGCATCGTCGCGGCGATCGTCATGGCGAACCTCGTGCGCCAGGCGGGCCGCAAGGCGGCCTTCGAGCTGGTGGCGCTCGGCGAGCCGGTGAGCGCGCCGCGCGCGCTGGCGCTCGGGCTGGTCAACCGTGTCGTGCCCGCCGCGAAGCTCATGGACGAGGCGCTCGGGCTTGCGCGCAAACTCGCGGCGGTGAGCCCGCCCGCGATGCGGTTGACCAAACAGCTTTTCCACGAAGCGGCCGACCTGCCGCTCGCGCAGGCGCTCGAGCGCGGCCGCGAGGCCAACAAGAGGATGCGCGCTTTTCGCAAGCCATGAGCCATGGGCGTCACGTACTCCCTCCTGGCGATGCTGTCCTTCGCCACCAACATCATCATCACGCGCTACGCCGTGGCGCGCCTGCCGGTGGAGGCGGGGTTCTTCATCGTGCTCGCGACGAACGTGCTGTTTCCCGCGGCGATCTTCGCCGCGGAGCTCGCCGCGCGCGAGGCACCCTACGGCTGGAACTGGACGGGCGCCTGGATGTTCGCCGTGGGCGGCGTGGTCGGCACCTTTCTCGGCCGGCGCTTCCTCTTCGACACGGTGAAGCTCCTTGGCCCTTCGCGCGCGAGCGTGTTCCATTCCACCTCACCGGCCTTCGCGTTGCTGGCGGCCTGGCTGCTCGCCGGCGAGATCCTCGGCGCCTACGAGATCATGCTCATGGCGGTCGTGTGGGTCGGCCTGTGGCTCACGCAGCCGCGCACGGGTTCGGCGCACGCGCTCGCGCCGGACGTCGCGCGCAAGGGCTTCCTGGCGGGCTTGCTCACGGTGGCGGGCTTCGGCTTCGGCAACGTGATCCGCGGCATCGCCATGCGCAACTGGGAGGAGGCCGCGCTCGGCACGGTGATCGCCTCGGTCGCCGCGCTCGCCTGCCAGGTGGTGGTGACGCGCAACTGGCCGCGCATCGTCGGGCAATTGCGCGCCGCCGACCGCACCACGGTGCTGCTCTACATCGGCTGCGGCGTGTTCACCTCGCTCGGCTCGATCTTCATCTCGCTCGCCATGACGAAGATCGAGATCGCGCTCGCGGTGCTGGTGGTGCACACCACGCCGCTGGTCATCTTCCCGGTGAGCGTGTGGCTGCTGAAGAACCGCGAGGAGCTCACGCCGCGCACCGTCTCGGGCGCGCTGATCGTGCTGGCCGGCATCGCGTTGCTCACGCTGCGCTAGCGACATGACCCCGGCCGCCGCCACGCCGATGCCCGCACTCATGCGGCCGCCCGCAACGCCGGCGCAGCGCACGCCATGAAGCCGCTGCAGCACCTCACGATCCTCGACCTCTCGCGCGTGCTCGCCTGCCCCTTCGCGAGCATGATCCTCGCGGAGCTCGGCGCCACGGTGATCAAGGTGGAGCAGCCGGGCGCCGGCGACGAGACACGCGGATTCGAGCCGCAGCTCGCCACGGACTCCGCGTACTACTTCGCCTGCAACCGATCGAAGGCCTCGATCACGGTCAACCTGCGCTCGGACGAGGGCCGCAGGATCATCCGCGAGCTCGCGCAGCAGGCCGACGCCTTCGTCGAGAACTTCCCCGTGGGCACGCTTGGCCGCCAGGGCCTGGATTTCGCGACGCTCTCGACGCTCAATCCGAAGCTCGTCTACGTCTCCTGCACGGGCTTTGGCCAGACCGGGCCCTATGCGCACAAGAAGGGCTACGACACGGTTTTCCAGGCGATGGGCGGCCTGATGAGCCTCACGGGCGAGAAGGGCGGCGGCCCGGTGAAGCCGGGCCTTCCCGTCGCCGACCTCACCTCCGGATTGTGGGTGGCGATCGCGATCCTCGCCGCGCTCGCCGGGCGCGAGAGGAGCGGCCGCGGCGCGCACGTGGACTTCTCGATGCTCGACGGGCAGGTGAGCCTGCTTACCCTTGCCGCGGCGCGCTACTTCGCGCTGGGCGAGATCCCCCCGCGCCTTGGCACCGAGCATCCGGGACGCGTGCCCACGGCGACCTTCCGCTGCAAGGACGGCAAGTACGCGCACATCACTGCGAGCGACCAGCACTGGCAGCCGCTCTGCGAGGCGCTCGGCCTCGCGAAATTGGGGTCTGACCCCAATTTCGGCAGCAACGCCCTGCGTCTCGCACGGCGCGAAGAGGTGATGGCGGCGCTTGCCGAGGCGGTCGGCAAGCTCACGCGAGCGGAGCTCCTCGCGAAGCTCGACGCGGTGGAAGTGCCGGTGGGACCGGTCAACGACGTCGCCGAGATCGTCGCCGACCCGCACGTGCGCGCGCGAAAGCTCGTGGGCAGCTTCGACTACCCGGGCGTCGGCGAATTCAAGGCGCTCGCGCTGCCGTACAAGTTCCTCGGCTGGGACGACCCGCAAGTCGGGCGGCCGCCCGCGCTCGGCGAGCACAACGAGGCGATCCTGAAGGAGCGCCTGGGCTATTCCGACGAGCGCATCGCCGAGCTGCGCAAGGCGCGCGCAATATGACCGAGCCGACGATCCGCTACACATCGCAGGGCGGCGTGGCGACGATCACGCTCAACCGGCCCGAGAGCCGCAACGCGCTCAACCTCGCCATGTGCGAGGAGTTGCGTGCCGCGGCCGAACGCGCCGCGGCGGATCCCGAGGTCAGGCTGGTCCTTGTCCGTGCCAACGGCCCGGTGTTCTGCGCGGGCGCGGACCTCAAGGAGCGCCAAGGCATGAGCGAGGCGCAGGTGCGCGAGCGGCGCATGAAAGCCTTCGCCGCCTATGCGGCGATCGAAGCGTTGCCCATGCCGGCAATCGCCGTGGCCGAAGGTCCCGTGGTCGGCTCAGGCTGCGAGATTGCCTGCGCCTGCGATTTCATCGTCGCCACGCAGGCGGCGTCGTTTCGCGCGCCGGAGGCGATCCGAGGCACGGTCGGCGCGACGCAGCGCCTGCCGCGCATCCTCGGCAAGCGCCTGGCGAAGGACATGCTTTTCACCGGCAGGACGCTTGCGGCGGACGAGGCAGAGCGCCACGGCCTGGTCTCCCGACTGGTGGAAACCGCGACGCTCGACGCTGTCCTCGCGGAGATCGCCAGGACCATCGTGCAGGCGCCGGCGCAGGCACTGCGCCTCGCCAAGCGCTGCGTGGACCGCGGCGTGGAGCTCGACCCGAAGGGCGCGCTCGAGACAGAGATCGCGGCGATCGAGGAGCAGCTCGCCTCCGGCGCGTGGATGGGGAAGGCGTGACGCCGCCGCTGCATTGCGAAGTGTCGGGCAGCGGCGAGGCGGTGCTGCTGATCCATGGCATGGCGCTCGACCTGCGCATGTGGGACGACCAGGTGGAC
>DASWBP010000091.1:0-1974 GCA_036390555.1 Burkholderiales bacterium
CGAGGCGCTGTTCCGCGAGCTGGAGATGGAGGGCGAGCGCACCTTGCGCAAGGCGGGCGCCGAGGGCCCGGTCGGCTTTTCGCGCTCGGTGGAGGCGCGCTTCATCGGCCAGGGCTCGGAGACCGCGCTGGCGGTCCCGGAGCGCGACTTCTCCAAGCTCGATGCCGCGGCGCTGCGCCGCAGGTTCGACCAGGCTTACGAGAAGCTCTACGGCCGCACCTACCCCGAGTCGCCTGTCGAGTTCGTCAATTTCTGCGTGCGCGCGAGCCTGCCGGTGAAGCTGCTCGAGCTGCCCAAGCTCTCGCGCCAGGGCAGCGCCGCACAGGCGCGCAAGGGCGAGCGAGCAGCGTATTGCGGCGTCGCACGCGATTTCATCCCGCACGCGGTCTACGACCGCTACCGCCTGCCGCCCGGCGCCGAGGTTGCCGGGCCTGCGATCTTCGAGGAGCGCGAATCCACGGTGATCGCGGGCGCGGGCTCGCGCTCGCGCGTGGACGAGCTCGGCTTCCTGTGGATCGACCTGCCGAAGGAACCGTCATGAGCACCAGCCTGGACCCGATCACCCTGGAAATCCTCTGGCGCCGGCTCATCTCCATCGTGGACGAGGCCGACGCCGCCGTTGCGCGCACCGCGTTCTCCAGCCTGCTGCGCGACGCGCACGACTACACCTGCATGTTCACGGACTCGCGCGGCAGGGAGCTCGCGCAGGGCACGCTCGCCACGCCCGGGCAGTCGGGCGCCATGGCGCTCGGCATCAAGAAGCTGGTGCAGGGGCTGCCGGCGGGCTCGTTCCGCGAGGGCGACGTCTTCATCACCAACGACCCCTGGGCGCTCGCCGGGCACCTGAACGATGTCTGCGTGCTCTCGCCGATCTTCCACCGCGGGCGGCTCGCGGCCTTCACCGCCTGCATCCTGCACCACTCGGACATCGGCGGGCGCGTCGCCTCGGACAACCGCGAGGTGTTCGAGGAGGGCCTGTTCATCCCGCTGGTGAAGCTCTACGACGCGGGGCAGCTCAAACAGGGCGTGCTCGACATGATCCGCGCCAATGTGCGCACTCCCGAGCAGGTGAACGGAGACATCCGCTCGCAGATCGCCGCCAACCACGTTTGCGCCGAGCAGATCGTGCGCATGCTGGAGGAATACAAGCTGCCGGACCTCGACGGCCTGGGCGCCGAGATCATCGCGCGCAGCGAGCGCAGCATCCGCGAGGCGATCGCCAAGGCGCCGCCCGGGGTGTACCGCGCCGAGGCCGCCATCGAGCAGGTGGCCGGGCAGCCGGAAGTTCGCATCCGCTGCGCGGTGACCATCGCGGGCAGCGACATCACCGTGGACCTCACGGGCTCCTCGCCGCAGGTCGATTGGGGCGGCAACGTCGTCTACAACTTCACCTACGCCTACGTGCACATGGCGGTGAAGAGCGTCTTCGACCCGGAGATCCCGAACAACGACGGCATCGCCGCGCCGATTCGCCTGATCGCGCCCGAGGGCTCGGTGGTCAACTGCCGCCACCCCGCGGCCGTGGCGGCGCGCATGCAGATCGGGCATTTCGTGACCGAGGTGATCTATCGCGCGCTTGCGGAGGCGCTGCCCGAGCGCGTGGTCGCCGCCGGCGGCGGCACGCCGGCCACCATGCAGATGTTCTACGGACGGCGCGGCGACGGGCGGCCGTTCCATGCCGTGATGATCCGGGGCGGCGGCCTGGGCGCCGGCGCGCGGCGCGACGGCGAAGGCAGCTTCATCTTCCCGGCCAACGGCGCGAACACGCCCGTCGAGATCCTCGAGAGCGACGCACCGCTGCTGGTCGAGCGGCGCGAGCTGCTGCCGGACACCGGCGGCGCCGGCAAGCAGCGCGGCGCGCTCGGCCGGCGCGAGGTGTTCCGTGTGCCCGCGGACGAGCAGGCGCCGCAGGCGCCGGTGCTGATGGCGCTGCAATCGGGGCGCTTCCAGCTGCCCCCCGCGGGCCTGTTCGGC
>DASWBP010000092.1:0-28439 GCA_036390555.1 Burkholderiales bacterium
GCTTCGCCGCCCGTGCTCCACTCGCCCATGAGGCGCAGGCCCGCCTGCGCCCGGATCGACGCGCTCAGTCGCTGTCGCGCCTCGGCCTCGTCCTCGACCAGCGCTACGGTGGTCGGCTGTTCCATGCGAGGGCTAGCTTAATCCCGCCCTCGCTGGCCCGCGCTACCCGATCCGGGGTAGGCGCGCTGTAAGCATTACCGCAGGAACTGGGAGTCCACCGGCACGCGCAGGCCGTTGGCAAGGCGGTTGGTCTCGTTGGCCAGGCCCACGACCGCCATCAACTCCATCAGCATGGCGTCGCTCATGCCCTTCTTCCTCGCCGCCGCCGTGTGCGAGTGCGTGCAGTATTCGCAGCCGTTGGTGGCGCTCACCGCCACGTAGACCATCTCCTTCACCAGCGGGTCGAGCGCCCCCGGCGCCATCACCTGCTGCACGTTCTCCCAGGTGCGGCGCAGCAGTGCCGGATCGTTGGCCAGCGCCTTCCAGAAGTTGTTGACCCAATCGGTGCCGCGCTTGCGCATGATGTCGTCGTAGACCGCGCGCACTTCCGGCGTTGCGTCTGCATACTCGATGAGCGTGACCAGCGACACAGTGACCTCCCGGGTTTTGTGGGTATATTAGCCGCCATGCAGCTCAAGGGCTCCTGCCACTGCGGCGCGGTGCGCTTCTCCGTCGAGTCGGAGACGCCGTTCCCGTACATGGCCTGCTACTGCTCGATCTGCCGCAAGACGGCGGGCGGCGGCGGCTATGCCATCAACATCATGGGCAAGGCCGACACGATGAAGGTGAAGGGCCGCACGAAGATCTACCGCGCCACGCGCGGCGGCCCGCAGCGCCACTTCTGCCCCAAGTGCGGCAGCGCGCTCTGGCTCTGGGACCGGCGCTGGGCGCAATGGATCTACCCCTTCGCTTCCGCGATCGACACCAAGTTGCCCGCGCCGAAGGAACGCCAGCACATCATGCTCGATTCCAAGGCGAGCTGGGTGCCTGTGCCCAAAGGCCGGGGCGAGAAGCACTTCCGCGAGTTCCCGAAGGAATCCATCATCGACTGGCATCGCAAGCGCGGGCTGCTGCGCTGAGCGCCGCCGCGCTCATACCGATACGCGCCTGAGCAACGCGCCCGCTGCCCCCGATGCCTACCTGGATCGCCGCGCTGAGCCCCGACACGGTGATGATCGCGATCGCCGCGGTCGGCGGCCTCATCGCGCTGCTGCTGCTCATCGCCTCGGTCCAGCGCCTGCGCGACTGGCAGATCACGGGCGGCGTGGTGTACCTGGTGCTCGCCGTCGCGGTGGCGGCGCTCGCCACCGGCGGCGCGCTGCTCGCGGCGAGCCTGCACACCTACTCGCGCCTGACGCAGGAGCAGGAGGCCGCGCGCGCCGTGTTCCGCGAGCTCGCGCCCAGGCGCTACGAGCTGCTGCTGGTGCTGAAGAACGCGCCGGCCCGGTCCTTCGAGATCCGCGGCGATGAATGGCAGATCGACGCGCGCGTGCTGAAGTGGAAGGGTATGGGCGCGCTGCTCGGACTGGACACGCTGTACCGGTTCGAGCGCGTGGCGGGGCGCTACGCCGACACCAGCCAGGAGAAGACCCTGCCGCGCACCGTGTACCCACTCGCCGCGGAGGCGCCCTTCGACCTGTGGGCGCTGCTCAAGGAGCAGGGCCGCTGGCTGCCGCTGGCCGACGCGCTCTACGGCAGCGCCACCTACGCGCCGATGGCCGACGGCGCGCAGTACGCGGTCAACGTCTCGACGACGGGACTGCTGCTGCGGCCGCTCAACGAGCCCGCGAAGAAGGCGATCGGCGGCTGGAAGTAGCCTCGCGGTGCAGGCGGCGGCGCGCTGGTAGAATCGCGACCCTGCCATGAAGTTCCTGTTCGACCTGTTCCCGGTCATCCTGTTCTTCGCCGCGTTCCAGGTGTGGGACATCTATGTCGCCACCGGCGTGGCAATCGCCGCCACCTTCGCGCAGATCGGCTGGCTCGCGCTGCGCCGGCGGAAAATCGACCCCATGCTGTGGGCGAGCCTCGCCATCATCGTGGTGTTCGGCGGCCTGACGCTGATGCTGCGCGACAAGACCTTCATCCAGTGGAAGCCCACGGTACTGTACTGGCTGTTCGCCGCGGTGCTCGCCGGCGCCGCGCTCACCGGCCGGAACCTCGTCAAAGCGATGATGTCGAAGCAGATCGCGCTGCCCGAGCCGGTGTGGGCGAAGCTCAACTGGAGCTGGGTGGCCTTCTTCGCCTTCATGGGCGCCGCGAACCTGTTCGTCGCCTACAACTTCTCGGAGAGCGCCTGGGTGAACTTCAAGCTGTTCGGCGGACTGGGACTGATGCTCGTCTTCGTGCTCGCCCAGGGCGTGGTGCTGTCGCGCTACGCGGAAGACAAGACTTGAGCGTCGCCGAGCGCATCCGCGAGCGGCTGGCGGCGCTGCAGCCGCAGGCGCTCGAGCTCGTCGACGAGAGCGAGCGCCACCGCGGCCACGCCGGCTGGCGCGAGGGCGGCGGCACGCACTGGCGGCTCACCATCGTCGCGCCGGCCTTCACCGGCAAGCCCACCGTCGCGCGCCACCGCATGGTCTACCAGGCGCTCGGTGACCTGATGCAGCATCCCATCCACGCGCTCGCCATCACGGCGCGCGCACCTGAGGAGAAAGGCAGCTCATGAGAACCCGATTGCTCGCCGTGGCGGCCGCCGCGGCGCTCGCCTTGCCCGCGCAGGCGCAGGACCCCGCGGCCAAGCCCGCCGCCCCGGCGGCAAAGGACGCCGCCGCCAAGCCCGCGGCGAAGCCCTCCGCCACCGGGCCGGTGGCCACCGTGAATGGCACGGCAATCCCGCGCGCGCGCCTCGATTTCCTGGTGCGCCAGCAGACCTCGCGCGGCGCGCCAGACAACGAGCAGACGCGCGCCGTCGTGCGCGACGAGCTGATCAACCGGGAGCTGGTGGCGCAGGAGGCGGCGCGCGCCGGCACCGCGAAGAAAGGCGACGTGCCGGTGCAGCTCGACATGGCGCGCCAGGACGTGCTGGTCGGCGCCTACATCAACGACTACCTGCGCACGCACCCGGTCACCGACGCCGAGGTGCAGAAGGAGTACGACAACGCGCGCTCGCAGACCGGCGCCACCGAGTACCGCGCGCGCCACATCCTCGTGGAGAGCGCCGACGAGGCCAAGCGCCTGATCGCCGACCTGAAGAAGGGCGCGAAGTTCGAGGAGCTGGCGCGCAAGTCCTCCAAGGACGAAGGCACGCGCGAGCGCGGTGGCGACCTGGACTGGAGCGTGCCCGCCGCGTTCGACAAGGCCTTCGCCGACGCCATGGTCAAGCTGCAGAAGGGCCAGATCACGCAGGAGCCGGTGCAATCGCGCTTCGGCTTCCACGTCATCCAGCTGGAGGACCAGCGCGCGGTGAACTTCCCGCCGCTCGCGCAGGTAAAGCCGCAGATCCAGCAGCGCCTGACGCGCCAGAAGGTCGAGACGCTGATCCGCGACCTGCGCGCCAAGGCCAAGGTGGAGTAGCGTGGCCCGCATGCCGGTCCTGTTCCTCGGGCATGGCAGCCCGATGAACGCGATCGAGGACAACGAATTCCACCGCGCCTGGCGCGCGCTCGGCGTGCGCCTGCCGCGGCCGAAGGCGGTGCTGTGCGTGTCGGCGCACTGGGAAACGCGCGGCGTGTACGCCGGCGCGGTCGCGCAGCCCGAAACCATCCACGATTTCTACGGCTTCCCCAAGGCGCTGTTCGACGTGCAGTACCGGGCGAGCGGCGACCCGGCGCTCGCGCGCCGCGCGGCCGAGCTGACCGGGGCGCGGCTCGACCCGGGCAGGGGCCTCGACCACGGCGCCTGGGGCGTGCTGATCGGCATGTACCCGGACGCCTCGGTACCGGTGGTGCAGCTCAGCCTCGACACGGCGCAGCCGGGTCCCTGGCATTACACGCTGGCGAAGAAGCTGGCGCCGCTGCGCGATGAGGGCATCCTGATTGCCGGCAGCGGCAACATCGTGCACAACCTCGGCGTCTGGCGCCCGGGCGACGGTCGGCCCTACGACTGGGCGCTGCGCTTCGACGCGGAGGTGCGCCGGCGCATCGACGGCCGCGACCACGCAGCGCTTGCCGATTTCGCGTCCCTCGGCAACGATGCGCGCATGTCCATCCCGACGCCGGAGCACTACCTGCCACTCCTTTACGCGCTCGCGCTGCAGGAGCCGGGTGAGCCGGTGTCCTACTTCAACGACGAGGTCGCAACTTCGATCTCCATGACCTCCGTCGTCATCGGAGGTGCCTGATGTCCCCCCTCGCGCGCGGCTTCGCGACCTTCGCCGTCGGCGGCCTGCTCGGCCTGGCGGGCGGCTTCGCGCTCGGCATCTTCGTCTATCCCTATCTCTTTCTCGCGGACATCGTTGCGCAGGAGAAGGTGGAGAGCCCGGCCACGCGCAAGGTGCTGGCGCGCGGCGAGTTCATCCATGCCAATCCCTCGGACCCGATCCACTACGGCAAGGGCCGCGTGACGATCTACGACGGCCTGCTGCACCTGGAACCCGACTTCGAGGTGGGGCCTGGGCCGAAATTCCACGTCTACCTGGTGCCCGAGAAGAACGTGCTGCCGAGCACCAACGTCGCGCGCACCATGTTCGTGGACCTCGGACGCCTCAAGGCCTTCAAGGGCAGCCAGAACTACGAGGTGCCCGTCGGGGTGGACGTGGCGAAGTTCGACAGCGTGGTGATCTGGTGCGAGCAGTTCGGCGTGCTGATCTCGCCCGCCGCGCTCACGCGCTGACGTAAGGCTGGGACGCCGCGCGCGACGAATGGGCAGGGCGGGCCCTTGCCCCGCCCCACCTGGTCGCGAAACCCGAAATGAGGAGGACCGCAATGCTCAGACTTCTGCTTGCTCTCGCGCTGATCGCCCCCGCCGTCGCCCCGGCCCAGGCGCCGAAGCTCGCCAAGGCCACATTCGCCGCGGGCTGCTTCTGGTGCACCGAGGAAGCCTTCGACAAGGTGGACGGCGTCGTCGAGACTGTGTCGGGCTACATGGGCGGCAAGGTGAAGAATCCGACCTACGAACAGGTCTCCTCGGGCGCGACCGGGCACACGGAAGTTCTGCAGGTCACCTACGATCCCGCCAAGGTGAAATACGAGACGCTGCTCGAGACGTTCTGGCTCAACCACGATCCGACGGTGATTGACCGCCAGTTCTGCGACCGCGGCTCGCAGTACCGCCCCGGAATCTTCTATCACGACGCCGAGCAGAAGCGCCTTGCCGAGGCCTCGAAGGCGAAGTGGGAGAAGGACAAGCCCTTCAAGCAGAAGATCCTCACGCCGATCGAGCCGGCGGGCGAGTTCTGGAAGGCCGAGGACTACCACCAGGACTACTACCTGAAGAACCCGGTGCGCTACCGCTACTACGCCACCGGCTGCGGGCGCTATTCGCGCCTGGACGACCTCTGGGGCAAGTACCGCAAGAAATAGGCTAGAGCCGGTTGATGTGGAAGCGCCCGGCCTTCATCACCGCGCGCAGGCCGCTGTCGGGCGCCTCGAGCGGCGCGAGGCTCGCCGTGGGATCGCCCTCCACGACGATCAGGTCCGCCCATGCCCCCGGCTCGATCACACCCAAGCTGCCTTCCTGGTTGAGGAGCCGCGCCGCCACCGAGGTCGCGCTTTGCAGGACTTCGGCCGGCGTCATCGCCGCTGCGCGCAATGCGTACTCGCTCGTTTGCCGCGCGTGCATGTGCCCGAGCAGGTCGGTGCCGAAGGCGATCGGGATGCCCTCCGCCTTTGCGATGCGGATGGCGTCGACCCCCTTGTGGCGCACGCGCTCGAGCTTCTCGAGCATCACCGGCAGCACGCCGAGCTTCGCGCCCTCCTCGCCAAACGCGGCGTAGGTGGCGAGCGTGGGCACGAGGAACGCGCCCGCCGCCTTCATCGCGCGTGCCGAGGCCTCGTCCAGCAGGTTGCCGTGCTCGATCGAGCGCACGCCCGACTGCACCGCGCGCGTGATGGACGCCGGCGAATAGGCATGCGCCATGACGTAGGTGTTCGCCGCCCCGGCCTCCTCGCAAATCGCGCGCAGCTCTTCCAGCGAATACTGCGTCCCGTCGATCGGGTCGGTGGGGCTCGCCACGCCGCCCCCCGCCATCACCTTGATCTGGTTGGCGCCGTTGCGCAGCTGCTCGCGCGCCGCCTTGCGCACCTCGCCGACGCCGTCCGCGATCGCGCCGAACAGGCCGAGCCCCGCGCAGGTGCACCACACCTGGCGCGCGCCCTTCGGCCGGATGTCGCCGTGGCCGCCCGTCTGCGACAACGGCCAGCCCGAGATGAAAAGCCTCGGCCCGGCGAACAGTCCCCGCTCCACGGCTTCCTGCAGGCCGAAGTCGGCGCCCGCCGCGTCGCGCACGCTGGTGAAGCCGCGCGCCAACATGCCCGCGAGCACGTCCTTTGCCTGCGCGGTGATGAGCGAGGGCGGCTGCTGCGCGAGCTTGAGCGTGTCGTGGTGCACCGCGGTCACGTGCACGTGGCAATCGATGAGGCCGGGGAGCAATGCCTTGCCGGCGAGGTCCAACACTTGCGCGTCGTCCACCCGAGCAGCGTCGAAGGCGACGTGCGCGATGCGTTCGCCCTCCACCACCACCGTCGCGTTGCGCCGCAGGACGCCCTTGCGGCTGTCGAACAGCGCTGCATTGCGAAAGGCAGTCCTGCTCATAGGGCGTATCTTCCCAGCCGGACCATCGTCGTGCCGGGCTTGAGGTGCGCCATCGAGGGCATGACCATCACGCAGTCCTCGTAAGGCGTGCGCCACTCGGTTGCGCCGTCGGTGGCGACGAGCGTGCCCTTTGCCGGCAGCACTTCGAGTCCCGCGAAGTCCCGGGCGAAGCGAAAGCCCATGGTCTTCGCCACCACCGGCTCGGTGACGCGGATCACGCGCTGTGCGGGCGGCGGCGCAAGGCTGAGGCGCGCGTCGCACCACGCCGGATCCACGACACCTGACACCTTGAGGAATCGCAGCGTCGTGTCAATAGCGATCGCGGCCGCGCTTTTCTCCCAGTGCTGGCCGCATTCGATCAGCACCGCGGCCTTCGGGCTCGAGGGGTCGTTGAAGGCGTTGCGTTCGATCATGCGCAGGCCCGCCGGGTGGCCGGTGTCCAACAGCAGGTCCGCCGGCGCGCCAATGCGGCGCGAGAGCGCGACGCTCTTCTCGCTTTTCGCGCACACCATGATCGGGCGGCAGGGCTCGTGCATCGAGTGCAGGTCGAGCAGCAGGTCGGCCGCGTCCACGAAGGGCCGCAGCTCCCGCGCGCGGCGCAGCTCCGCCGAGTCGCGGCTCCCCAGGATCACGTCGTCCGCCCAGACGCGGTTGTAGTCCTCGTCGATGTAGCGCGAGCGGTCAGGGTCGTCGAAGTCGAAGCGCGCGTAGGCGGCGACGTTGGCAAACGCCAGGGTGAGCCGGCCCGCGGCGGGCCGGAGCTTCTCGCGGAACAGGGTGTCGAGCGCGATCGCGCCGCAGAACTCGTTGCCGTGGGTGAGCGCCTGGACCATCACGTTCGGGCCCGGCCGGCCGGAATCGAGCACGTGCACGTAGTCCACGCCGCTGTTTCCCTGCCGGTAGGGCGCGATGTCGGGCGGCGCGAGCTCGATCGGGAAGCGCTTCATCGGATCCAGCCGGCGAGCGCCTCAAGAAGCGCGTGCAGGTCGCGCTGCAGCGTGCCGAAATCCGGCTTCTTCTCCAGCGTCGCCTCGTCCATGTACAGGCGCTTGTTGAGCTCGATCTGCAGGCTGTGCCGCCCCGCGCGCGGGTTCGAGTAGGCACGCACCAGCTCGACACCCTTGTAGGGGTCGTTGACGCGCACGTCGTAGCCCATGCCGGCGAGCGTGGCGCGCACGAACTCGGTGAAGCCCGGATCGCAGGTGGTGCCGTCGCGGTCGCCCAGGACGACGTCGGCGCGTGCGCGGCCCTCGCCGTCGTCACTCTGCTTGCCGGCCACCGCGCGCATCGAATGGCAGTTGATGTGCCACACGGCGCCGAAACGCCGGTGGGCGTCGTCCAGCAGCGTGCGCAACGCCGCATGGTAGGGAGCGTGGTAGCGCTCGATGCGCAGGCGCACCTCCGCGGCCTTGAGCTTCCTGCCGTAGATCGGGCGCCCGTCCTCGAGCGTGCGCCAGACGAGGCTCTTGCCGAGCCTAGCCTTGCCGCTTGCCACGACCTCGCCATGCCAGCGGTCCTCGATCAGGTCCGGGTCGATGTCCCCCGCGTGGCGGTTCGGGTCGAGGTAGGTGCGCGGGAAGAGCGCGGCGAGCAGCGGCGCGCCGAGCGCCGCAGCGCCGCCCCAGAGCTCGTCCACGTAGCAGTCTTCCGCCTCGCGCAGCTCCGCTTCGGTCACGACGGCGTCGAAGTCCGCCGGGAAGCGGTTGCCGGAATGCGGCGAATCCAGCACCAGGGGCAGCGCGGCCTCGCGCGGGCCGCGGATCTCGTAGACGTGCCTCATGCGTTCGCCCAGTAGCTGAGCAGCCAATAGTGCTCGAAGAGCTCGACGTTCGCGCCCCAGCCCGTCCTCACCGTGCGCGCGATCAGCTCGTGCTCGGTCGGGAAGTTCTTCAGCACCTCGTGCGTGCTGCCGTTGTCCAGCCGGCGCAGCTGGTAGCCGTTGCCCTCGGCGTCGCGCCGCGACACCGTGCCGCTCGAGCCCTCGACATAGCGGTTGTCCGTGAATACGAGGAGCGCACCCGGCGCAACCGCCCCCGCCGCGGCGGCGAGGAAGCCATCCAGCCGCGAGAGCGGCACGTGGGACCACCAGAATCCGGCGAAAAGCGCGTCGTGCCGGTGGCCGCAATCGGGCGGCGCGTAGCAGTCGCCGCGCGCGAACTGCACGCGATGCGCCGGATAGCGCTTGGTGCGCGCGATCGCAAGCACCTCCTCGTTGACGTCGAGCGCCGTCACTTCGGCGGCCTCGGGCGCGAACACCTCGGTCCAGTAGCCCGTTCCGCAGGCGAGCTCGAGCACGCGGCGGCCGCGCAGCATCGTGCGCAGCCGCGCCTTGAGCGCCTCGAGGTCCCGCTGGCGCTCGGGCTTGGCGTACACGCGTTCGTACTCGGGGGCGCGCTGGGCGTAGTACTCGGCGAGCTTGTCCATGCAGGAGGCAGCCTAATCGTTCAGGTGGCAGGCGGCGAGATGGCCGGGCGAAACCTCTCGCAGCCGAGGCGACTCCACACGGCAGCGCGCCATGGCCTGCGGGCAGCGCGGGTGGAAGTGGCAGCCCGCGGGCGGGTGGATCGGGTTGGGCACGTCGCCCTGCAGCACGATGCGCTTCTTCTTCGCCGCGGGATCGGGCACCGGCACCGCCGAGAGCAGCGCCTCGGTGTAGGGATGCTTCGGCGAGCTGTAGAGCTCCCGGCTCGAGGCCAGCTCGACGATGCGGCCGAGGTACATCACCGCCACGCGCCGGCTGATGTGCTCGACCACCGAGAGATCGTGCGCGATGAACAGGTACGCCAGGCCGAACTGGCGCTGCAGGTCTTCCAGCAGGTTGAGGACCTGCGCCTGGATCGAGACGTCGAGCGCGGACACGGGCTCGTCGCAGACGACGAGCCGCGGAGACACCGCAAGCGCGCGCGCGATGCCGATGCGCTGGCGCTGGCCGCCGGAGAACTCGTGCGGAAAGCGCCGCCGGTAGTCCGGATCGAGGCCCACGGTCTGCAGCAGGCCCGCCACGCGCTCGTCGTATTCGCGCGCGCTGCGCGCCAGGCCGTGGATGGTGAGCGCCTCGCCGATGATCGAGCCCACCGTCATGCGCGGATTGAGCGAAGCGAAGGGGTCCTGGAAGATGATCTGCATGCCGCGCGCGAGCCCGCGCAGCTCGCGCGGTGCCATCGCCCGCACGTCCCTGCCATCGAAGCGGATCTCCCCCGCCGTCGGCTCGATGAGTCGCAGGATGCAGCGCCCGGTGGTGGACTTGCCGCAGCCCGACTCTCCCACCAGGCCGAGGGTCTCGCCCGCCTCGAGGTCAAGGCTCACGCCGTCCACCGCGTGGACGTGCTCGAGCGTGCGGCCGAAGAATCCCCCGCTGACGGGAAAGCGCTTTTCCAGATTGCGCACGCTCAGGAGTGGCTGCGTCATGCCAGCGCCTCCGCGCGCACGCAGGCCACCTTGTGGCCAGGGCCGATCTCGCGCAACGCGGGCGTGGCGCGGCACTCCTCGCGCGCATGCACGCAGCGCGGCGCGAAGCGGCAGCCCGGCGCCGGCTCGAGCAGGCTCGGCACCACGCCGGGGATCGCCTCCAGGCGCTCCTTGCGGGTCGCCGCGAGGTCGATGCGCGGGATCGAGCGGATGAGGCCGCGCGTGTAAGGGTGCCGCGGGGCGCGGAACAGCTCCGCCACCGGCGCCTCCTCCACCACCTTGCCAGCGTACATCACCGCCACGCGCTGCGCGGTCTCGGCGATCACGCCCATCGCATGCGTGATCAGCATCACTGCCATGCCCATCTTCGCCTTGAGCTCGCCGAGCAGCTCGAGGATCTGCGCCTGGATCGTCACGTCGAGCGCGGTCGTCGGCTCGTCGGCGATGAGCAGCTGCGGCTCGCAGGCGAGCGCCATGGCGATCATCACGCGCTGGCGCATGCCGCCCGAGAACTGGTGCGGGTAGTCGCGCGCGCGCCGTTCCGGGTGCGGAATGTGCACGAGGCGCAACATCTCCACGGCACGCGCCATCGCCGCGCGACGCGAAAGGCCCTGGTGCAGGCGCAGCACCTCGGCGATCTGCCCGCCCACCGTGTACACCGGATTGAGCGAGGTCATCGGCTCCTGGAACACCATGGCGATTTCGCGGCTGCGGATCAAACGCATGGCCGCAGGCGCGAGCGGCACCAGGTCGCGGCCCCGCCAGCGGATCTCGCCCGCGACGATGCGCGCGGGCGGCATGGCCAGCAGCTTCATCACCGTGAGCGCGGTCACGCTCTTGCCGCAGCCGGACTCGCCCACCACCCCCAGCGTCTCGCCGCGCTCGATGGCGAGGTCCACGCCATCCACCGCGTGCACCATGCCTTCGTCCGTGGCGAAGTGCGTCTTCAGTCCGCGGATCTCGAGCAGACGCTCGCCAGGGCGCGCGTTCATCGTCAGATCACCCTGCGCGGGTCGAGCGCATCGCGCAGGCCGTCGCCGAGGTAGTTGATGGACAGCACCGTAAGGAAGATCACCAGGCCCGGGATCAGCGCCCAGTGCGCGGCGATGTCGAGGTGGTCCTTGGCGTCGTAGAGGATGCGGCCCCAGCTCGGCACGTCGGGCGGGAACCCGAGACCGAGAAACGACAGCGTGGACTCGAAGATGATGGCGGCAGCCACGTCGATGGTGCCGGCGACGATCACGGGCCCGAGCGCGTTGGGCAGGATGTGGCGCACCACCAGGCGCGAGGGAGAGGCGCCAAGCGCGCGCGCGGCCTCCACAAACTCCTTCTCGCGCAGCGACAGGAACTGCGCCCGCACCAGGCGTGCCACCGGCATCCAGCGAAAGCCCCCGGTCACCGCCACGATCAGGATGAAGACGCCGACCTCCAGGCCGAACATGGATTTCAGCGCATCGCGGAACAGATAGATGATCAGCAGCAGCATCGGCAGCTGCGGCAGCGAAAGGAACAGGTCGGTCACCCACATCAGCGCCGCGTCCACTGCGCCGCGCGACATGCCGGCGATCGCGCCGACAATGGTGCCGACCACCACGGCGATCAGCATCGCGGCCAGACCCACCGCGAGCGAGATGCGCCCGCCGTAGAGCATGCGCGCGAGCAGGTCCTGGCCGAGGTCGTCGGTGCCGAGCGGGTGCTTCCAGGACGGGCCCTGCAGCTTCGCGCTGAAGTCGATCTCGTTGATCGGCACCTTCCAGAGGAGCGGTCCGAGCAGCACCGCGAGCGCGATGACGCCGAGGATCACCGCGCCGGCGAGCGCCAGCTTGTGGCGCTTGAAGCGCCGCCAGGCCTCGGCCCCGGGCGTGACGCGCTGCGCCGCGACCGGCGCGCCGCCCTCAGCGGTAAGTAATACGGGGGTCGAGCCAGCCATAGAGGATGTCGGCGAGCAGGTTGAAAAGGATCACGAGGATGGCGAGGACGAAGGTCACCGCCATGATCACGGGCGTGTCGTTGGCGAGGATCGCGGAGATGAGCAGCGAGCCGATGCCCGGCACGCGGAAGATCTGCTCGGTGACGATCGCGCCGCCGAACACCGCCGGCATCGAGAGCGCCACCAGCGTGACCACCGGAATGAGCGCGTTCCTCACCACGTGCTTCACGATCACCACGCGCTCGGCGAGTCCCTTGGCGCGCGCGGTGGTGACGTAGTCGAGGCGGATCACGTCGAGCACCGCGGAGCGCACGTAGCGCGTCCACGACGCCCCCTGGAACAGCCCCAGCACCATCACCGGCATGAGCGCCTGCTTGAAGTGCTCCCAGTACCAGGCCCAGCCGGTCGCCGCGATGTCGGCGCGGTAGACGAACGGCAGCCAGCCGAGGTGGATGCTGAACAGCAGGATGAACAGGATCCCGGTAAAGAAGGTCGGCAGCGAGAAGCCGACGAAGGCGAGCGTGTTGGCGATCTGGTCGAAGATCGAATAGGGGCGCGTCGCCGCGTAGACGCCCACGGGCAGCGCGATGAGCAGCGCCAGCACCTGCGAGGAACCGATGATCAGCAGCGTCACCGGGATGCGCTGCAGGACCAGCGTGGCCACGTCGATGCGGCTGGCGAAGGAAAAACCCCAGTCGCCCTGCAGCAGGGCGCCGAACCAGCGGAAGTAGCGCACGGCCACGGGATCGTCCAGGCCGAAGGAGGCGCGCAGCGCCGCGCGCACCTCGGCAGGGACGTTCGGGTTGGTCGCCAGTTCCTCGAAGGGGTCGCCTGGCGCGAGCGCGAGGATGACGAACAGCACCACGCTGATCCCGATCACGCTCGGGATCACGAGCAGCAGCCGTCTGGCCAGGTACCGGCCCAAGGGGTTGCCCTAGCGAACGGCCCGGATCAGGCGTCCTTGTACCAGTCCCTCAGGTTCCAGAGGTCGTTGTCCCAGCCCGAGAGCGGCGCGTTGAGCTTGGTCCCCACGGCGGATACTCTCGGCCGGTAGACCACCGGGATGATGTGCCGCCCGGCGATGACCAGGTCGTTCATGCGGATGAAGAGCGCCGCGCGCTTCACCGGGTCGAGCTCGGCCTCGGCCGCGCGGTAGGTCCGGTCGTACTCGTCGCTCCTCCAGCGCGAGATGTTGCGCCCCTGCCACTTGTTCTCCTTGCTGGACGCTTCCCAGGAACAGAACTGGTTCATGAAGCGCTCCGGGTCCGGCTGCGGCATGGTGGTGGTGTACAGCTGCATGTCGCAGTAGAACTTGCCGTAGGTGTCCGGGTTGGCGACGTCGGAGGAGAAGAAGACCGACGCGGTGACCGACTTCAGGTCCATGTCGATGCCCGCCTTCTGGCAGGCCTGCTTGACGATCGCCTGGTTCTTCTGCCGCGGCGCGTTGATCGAGGTCTGGAACACAACGCGCAGCTTCTTGCCATCCTTGGCGCGAATGCCGTCGGCGCCCCGCTTCCAGCCCGCCGCCTCGAGCAGCTCGTTCGCCTTGTCGACGTTGAACTCGAACTTCATGTTTGGCGAGCGGAAGCGCGACGGGTTGTTGAGGAAATTTGCGGTGGCGACGCCGGTGCGGCCGTAGATGTGATCTTCGACAGACTTGCGGTCCACCAGCAGGTTCATCGCCTCGCGCACCGCGGGGTCGGAGAACAGCGGGTGCTTCGTCTTCAGGCTCGAGCGCTCGCCGTCCACTTCGGCCCACGGATCGGTCGCGTTCACCGGGATGTGCTCGATGTTCGCGCCCTGCGTGATCACCGCGCGTCCCTTGCCGCCCGCCTCCATGCGCTTGAGGATCTCGTCCTCCACCTGCATGTTCCAGGCGTAGTCGAACTCGCCGGTCTGCAGCACCGCGCGCGCGGCGGACACCGCGTCGCCGCCGCCCTTCATCTCGATCGTGTCGAAGTACGGGCGGTTGGGCAGGTGGTAGCCGGGGTTGAGCGTGCCGCGCACCATGTCGCCGGGCTTGAAGTCGGCGAAGCGGTACGGGCCGGTGCCCACGGGCTTCAGGTTGGTCGGTGCCTCGCGCGACTTGGCGCCGCGGAATTTGTCGAACAGGTGCTTCGGAATGATCATGCCGACGGTGCCGACGAACGGGTCGGCCCAGTACGGGGTGGGCTTGGCGAAGCGCACGCGCACCGTGTGCGAGTCCACCTTCTCGACCTTGATCTCGCGGTAGCTGCCTGCGGTGGTCGCTGCGGTGGCTGGATCGGCGGCGAATTCCCAGTTGAACACCACGTCGTCGGCGCTGAATGGCGCGCCGTCGTGCCACTGCACGCCCTGCTTCAGCTTCCAGACCACCGACATGCCGTCGCGCGCGAGGCCGCCGTTGTCCACGCTGGGGATTTCCGCGGCGAGGATCGGGATGAGGTTGCCGTCCGGATCCCACGCGGCGAGCGGCTCGTAGAAGACGCGCGAGCCCTCCTGGTCCTTCGTGCCCACGGCGAAATGCGGATTGAGCAGCGTCGCGCCCTGCCACCACAGGAGCTTGAGCGGCCCGCCGCCGCCGCGCCGGGTGGGCTTATAGGTGGAAGCCGGTTGCGCCTGCGCGATGCCCGAATGCGCGAGCATCTGCGCCGCCAGCGGCGCGGTCAGCCCGAACCCGACCATCGTGTGGATGAAGCCGCGGCGCGACATGCGGCCCGCCTTCACTTCCGCGATCAGCTCGCGCAGTTGATGCTCGTCCATTGCCTTCCTCCTCCGAGAAGTGTGCCGCCGGATGACCGGGAACGTGCCGCTGGGTACTGAAGAAAAGCGCCCCGGACGCCCGCGGACGTTGCGCTGGATATTACCCGGATTACCCGCAAGAATGGCGCACCCACGGACCGAGGAATCCATGCCGCACCGACCGGGAAGAATCGCGCTCCCCGCCATGACGCCGGGCACGCGCCGCGGCATCGCGTTCCATCGCTACGGACGCCCGGGCGCGCGACCCAAGGCGTACCTGCAGGCCGCGATTCACGCCAACGAATTGCCCGGCGCGATGGCGCTGCACCACCTGATGCCGATGCTCGCCGCTGCGGATCGCGCGCGCCGCATCAAGGGGGAAATCGTCGTCGTGCCCACGGTGAATCCGATCGGGCTGGCGCAGCTCGTCGGCAACAACCATCTCGGACGCTACGAGCTGCTGGGACGCGACAATTTCAACCGTAACTGGCCGGAGCTCGCCGCGCCGGTCGCCGAGCGCGTCGGCGGGCGCCTGGGGCGGGATGCGGACGCGAACGTCACGCTGATCCGCCGCGCCGCTCTCGCCGCCTTGCGCGCACTCAAGCCGGCGAACGAGCTGCAGGCGCTGCGCGCGGCGATCATGCAGCTCTCAGTGGATGCCGACATCGTGCTCGACCTGCACTGCGACGTGCAGGCGGCGCTGCACCTGTTCATCTCGCGCAAGGACTGGCCGGGGCCCGCGGAGGCGCTCGCCGCGGATATCGGCGCGCAGGCGACGCTGTACAACGAGCCCTACCCCGACGTGCTTACGTTCTCGGGCGCCAACGGGGCGCTCTGGGCGCGCCTTGCCGAGCGCTTCCCCGAAGCCGACATCCCGCAGGCGTGCCTGTCCGCGACCATCGAATACCGCGGGCAGCAGGACGTGAACCACCGCCTTGGCGAAGCGGACGCGAAGAATCTGTTCCGCTTCCTGATGCGGCGCGGCGTCATCGCCGGACGCGCAGGGAGGCTGCCGCGCCTCAAGGCGCGCGCCACGCCGATCGCCGGGATGGACGTGGGCTACATCCCGAAGCCCGGGTTCCTCACCTTCCACGTGCGCGAAGGCGAGCGCGTGAGGAAGGGCCAGGCCGTGTGCGAGGTCATCGACCCCGCGGACGCGCGCGGGCCTGCGGCGCGCACGTCGATGCTTTCGAAGACGGATGGGATCCTGTTCAGCCGCCGGACCGACGGGCGGCTCGCCTGGCCCGGGATGGTGGCCTACCGCATTGCGGGCGCGAAGCCGCTCGCGCACCGCAGGGGCATGAGCGGGCTCGACGACTGAGCCTGTCGCGGGTGCGTGGGGGCCGCAAGTGGCGCCGCCGCCCCCTGCGCCTAGCCCGCCTCGTCGATCCAGGCCATCTGGATGGCCTCGAGGATCTTCTCGCCGCACCGCCTCGGGTCGTCGTCGAAGCCGGGCAGCGCCATCACCCACTGCATGAGGTCGGTGAAGCGCACGTTCTTCGGATCGGTGTCGGGGCGCGCATCTGCCAATGCAATGGCGATCTCCCGCGAATCGGTCCACTTCATTTCTTGCCTCCGCCCTCGCGCTCGTAGTTGATGGTGTATTTCGGGATCTCGATGGTGAGGTCCCCTTGCGCGACGCGCGCCTGGCAGGACAACCGCGAGGTCGCCTCCAGCCCCCAGGCCTTGTCGAGGAGGTCTTCTTCCTTCTCCTCGGCAGGCGCGAGCGTGCCGAAGCCCTCGCGCAGGATCACGTGGCAGGTGGTGCAGGCGCAGGACTTCTCGCAGGCGTGCTCGATGTCCACGCCGTGCTCGAGCAGCGAGTCGCAGATCGACTTGCCGGTCTCGGCCTCGAACTCGGCGCCCTGCGGGCAGAGCGTGGCGTGCGGCAGCACCTTTACCTTTGGCATCGGCAGCCCGGTATTCGCGTCAGACGTCGAGGCTGGCGATGCGCCTGCCGGCGAGGGCGCGCTTCACGCCCGCGTCCATGCGGCGCGTGGCGAACTCCTCGGTCGCGCGGTTCAACGCGTCCGTCGCCTGCCGGATGGCGCGATGGTCGCTCGCCTGCGCCACGCCCTCGAGGGCCGCGACCTGCTTCTCGATCGCCGCGTGCTCCGCAGCCGAGAGCAGCGCGCCGTCGGCGGCGAGCGCGCCGCGCACCGCTTCGATGAGGCGCTCGGCCTCCACCCGCGCCTCGTTCAGGGCACGCGCGTGCATGTCGTCTTTCGCATGCTCGAAGGAATCGCGCAGCATGCGCTCGACATCCGCGTCGGCAAGGCCATAGGAAGGCTTCACCACCACGGAAGCCTCCACCCCTGTGATCGCCTCCTTCGCCGCCACCGACAGCAGGCCGTCCGCATCCACCTGGAAGGTGACGCGGATGCGCGCCGCGCCGGCCGCCATCGGCGGGATGCCCTTCAGCTCGAAACGGGCGAGCGAGCGGCAATCGGCCACCAGCTCGCGCTCGCCCTGCACCACGTGGAAGCTCATCCCGGTCTGCCCGTCCTTGAACGTGGTGAACTCCTGCGCGCGCGCCACCGGGATCGTCGAATTGCGCGGGATGATCTTCTCCGCGAGGCCGCCCATGGTCTCCAGGCCGAGCGAGAGCGGGATTACGTCGAGCAGCAGCCAGTCTTCGCCGGCCGGCTTGTTGCCGGCGAGCACGTTCGCCTGCATGGCGGCGCCGAGCGCCACCACCTTGTCCGGGTCGAGGTTGTTGAGCGGGTCGCGCCGGAAGAACTCGCCCACCGCGCGCTGGATCTGAGGCATGCGCGTGGCGCCGCCCACCATCACCACGCCCTTCACGTCCTCCACGGCGAGCCCAGCGTCGCGCAGCGCCTTGCGCATCGGGCCGAGGGTCTTGTGCACCAGGGTCTGCGTGATCTGGCAGAACTTCTCCGCGCTGAGCGCCACGTCCACCACCTCGCCGCCCGAGAGGCGCGCGGTGATGCGCGCTTCGGCGTGGTTGGTCAGGTATTCCTTCGCTTCGCGCGACTTGACCAGCAGCAGGCGCATGTCGCGCGCGTTGAGCGGCGGCAGCTTCGCCTCCTCCACCACCCAGCAGAACACGCGCTGGTCGAAGTCGTCGCCGCCGAGCAGCGAATCGCCGTTCGTGGCCACCACTTCGAACACGCCCTTGGAAAGCCTGAGGATGGAGATGTCGAAAGTGCCGCCGCCGAGGTCGAACACCGCATACACGCCTTCCGCCGCGTTCTCCAGTCCGTAGGCGATCGCCGCCGCGGTGGGTTCATTGAGGAGCCGCAGCACGTTGAGGCCGGCAAGCTGCGCCGCGTCCTTGGTCGCCTGGCGTTGCGCGTCGTCGAAGTAGGCCGGCACCGTGATCACGGCGCCCGCCAGCTCGCCGCCGAGGGAGAGCTCGGCGCGCTGGCGCAGCACCTTGAGGATCTCCGCGGACACCTCCACCGGGCTCTTCACGCCCGCCACGGTGCGCAGCTGCACCATTCCCGGCGCGTCGGTGAAGTCGTAGGCCATGTTCTCGGCGTGGCCCACGTCCTTCAGTCCTCGTCCCATGAAGCGCTTGACCGAGGCGATGCTGTTCTTCGGATCCTCGGCCTGCCGCGCCTGCGCGGCGTAGCCGACCTCCACGCGTCCGCCTGGAAGGTAGCGCACGATCGAAGGCAGCAGCGCACGGCCCTGCTCGTCGGGCAGCACGGTCGCCGTGCCGCTGCGTACGGTTGCCACCAGCGAATTCGTGGTGCCGAGGTCGATGCCAACCGCCAGCCGGTGCTGGTGCGGGGCGGCCGACTGGCCCGGCTCGGAGATCTGCAGCAGCGCCATGAGGAGTGCGTCCGCCCCTACTCTACCTTGTCGAAGGCGAGGTCGATCTCGGCCGCGAGCTTGTCGAGGAACATGAGCTTCCTCACCTCGCCCGCGGCCGTGGCGTATTCGCTCCTGGCGTCGATCAGCTCGCCGATGCGCCGCTCCAGCTGCCGACGCTCCTGGTGCACCTCGCCCTGCAGCCGCTCGAGCGCTTCCGGCGCCCGCGCCTCGGCCAGCGCCTCGCGCAACTCCAGCTGGCGCACGAGGAACTCGGGCGGCATCTGCGTGTTGGTCTCGAAGGCGACGTCCACGCCGTTCAGCTCCAGCAGGTATTTCGCGCGCTGCACCGGGCTCTTCAGCACCCGGTAGGCCTCGTTGACACGCGTGGTCCACTGCAGCGAGGCGCGCCGCTCGGCGCCGCCTGCGTGAGCAAAGCGGTCCGGGTGCACGCGCGCCTGGATCTCGTGGTAGGCGCGCTCCAGCGCCGCCGCGTCCACGGCAAAGGCCGGCGCGAGTCCGAAAAGCTCGAAATGGCTGCTCATGGCTTGCGGCGGCGCGCTACTACTTGCAGCGACGCGTCACGCGCCGCCGCACACGTATCCCGTGTGTCGGCCGGTCGCGCGAGCGTCGTGCAATCTGTCCGCTATACGTTAAACGACTCGCCGCAGCCGCACTGGTCCTTGACGTTGGGGTTGCTGAACTTGAACCCCTCGTTGAGGCCTTCGCGGGTGTAGTCGAGCTGCGTGCCGTCCACGAACGGCAGGCTCTTGGCGTCCACCACCACCTTGACGCCGTGGCTCTCGAACTGGGCGTCGTCCGGGTTGACGCTGTCGGCGAACTCCAGCTTGTAGGCGAAACCCGAGCAGCCCGAGGTGCGCACGCCGATGCGCAGCGCGACGCCCTTGCCGCGCTTGGCAAAGAAGCTCTGCACGTGGCTCGCGGCCTTCTCGGTGAGCGTCACCGCCATGTCAGGCCGCCTTCTGCGCGGGCTTGGCTTCCTCCACGCCGTGCTTCTTGCGGTAGTCCTCGATCGCCGCCTTGATCGCGTCCTCGGCGAGGATCGAGCAGTGGATCTTGACCGGCGGCAGCGCCAGCTCCTCGGCGATCTGCGTGTTCTTGATGCCGGCGGCCTCGTCCAGGTGCTTGCCCTTCACCCACTCGGTGACCAGCGAGCTCGAGGCGATCGCCGAGCCGCAGCCGTAGGTCTTGAAGCGCGCGTCCTCGATGACGCCGTCCTTGTTCACGCGGATCTGCAGCTTCATCACGTCGCCGCAGGCGGGCGCGCCGACCATGCCGGTGCCCACCGCCTCGTCGTTCTTGTCGAACGAGCCGACGTTCCTCGGATTCTCGTAGTGATCGATGACTTTGTCGCTGTAGGCCATGGTGCTTACCTCAATGTGCCGCCCATTGGACGGTATTCAAGTCGACGCCTTCCTTGTACATCTCCCACAGGGGCGAGAGCTCGCGCAGCTTCGCCACCTTGGTCCTGACCAGGTTCATCGCGTAGTCGATCTCTTCCTCGGTCGTGTACTTGCCGAGGGTGAAGCGGATCGAGGAATGCGCCAGCTCGTCCGAGCGCCCCAGCGCGCGCAGCACGTAGGAAGGCTCGAGGGACGCCGAGGTGCAGGCCGAGCCCGAGGACACCGCGATGTCCTTGATCGCCATGATCAGCGACTCCCCCTCGACGTAATTGAAGCTCACGTTGAGGTTGCCCGGGATGCGCCGCTCCAGGTCGCCGTTCAGCACCACCGCCTCCATCGACGACAGGCCGCGCCACAGCCGGTCGCGCAGCGCGCGGATGCGCTTGCCGTCTTCGGCCATCTCCAGCTTCGCCAGGCGCGCCGCCTCGCCGAAGCCGACGATCTGGTGCGTGGGCAGCGTGCCGGAGCGGAAACCCCGTTCGTGCCCGCCGCCGTGGATCTGCGGCTCGATCCTCACGCGGGGCTTGCGTCGCACGTAGAGCGCGCCGATGCCCTTGGGCCCGTACATCTTGTGCGCTGTGATGGTGAGCAGGTCCACCTTCAGCGTCGCAAGGTCGATGGGGAGTTTGCCCGCGGCCTGCACCGCGTCGCAGTGGAAGATGACGCCGCGCGCGCGGCAGATCTCGCCGATCTCGGCAACCGGCTGGATCACGCCGATCTCGTTGTTCACCATCATGATGGAGGCGAGGATGGTGTCGGGCCGGATCGCCGCCTCGAACTTCCTCAGGTCGACGATGCCGTTCTCCTCGACGTCCAGGTAGGTGCACTCGAAGCCCTGGCGCTCGAGTTCCCTCATGGTGTCGAGCGTCGCCTTGTGCTCGGTCTTCTGCGTGATGAGGTGCTTGCCCTTGGTCTTGTAGAACTGCGCCGCGCCCTTGATGGCAAGGTTGTTGCCTTCGGTGGCGCCGGAGGTCCAGACGATTTCCTTGGGATCCGCGCCGATGAGCGCCGCCACGTGTGCGCGCGCCTCTTCGACCGCCTCTTCCGCCTTCCAGCCGAAGGCGTGCGAGCGGCTCGCCGGATTGCCGAAGTGCTCGGTCAGATACGGGATCATCTTCTGCGCCACGCGCGGGTCCACCGGCGTGGTCGCGGAGTAATCCAGGTAGATCGGCAGCTTCACGCGGCGACCTTCTCCACCGGGCGCTTGTCGTGCAGCACGGCCACCTGCGGCTTCTCGGCCTGCTGCGCCACGAGGTCGGCAAGGCTCACCGACGAGAGGTACTCGTGCATCTTCTTGTTGAGCGTCGCCCAAAGCTCGTGCGTCATGCAGCGCTTGTCGTCCGCGCAGTTCTCCTTGCCGCCGCATTGCGTGGCATCCAGCGGCTCGTCCACCGCGATGACGATGTCGGCGACCGAGATGCCCTGCATCGGCTGCGCGAGGCGGTAACCGCCGCCTGGGCCTCGCACGCTGGAGACGAGCTTGCGGCGGCGCAGCTTGCCGAACAGCTGCTCGAGGTAGGAAAGCGAAATGTGCTGGCGCTCGCTGATTGCCGCCAGCGTCACCGGCCCGCGCGTCTGGCGCATCGCCAGGTCGACCATTGCGGTGACCGCGAACCGGCCCTTCGTCGTCAGTCTCATGGAATCTCCGATTACCCGATTAACGCGGTCAAGTATAGCCAATTCCGACAGAATTGGTCAACAATTACTTTACCGCTCTAAGCTGTTCTCTTTGCTTGTCTTTCTCGATCTCGGCGACCTTCTGCTGGAGCTTGGCGATGGCCTGCTCGAGCTCAGTGGAGTGCTCCACGAGCTTCTGGATTGCCTTGGCGTAGGGGTCGTCCTGCTCCTGCACCACGGCATACGCGGCGAAACGCTCAGCCTTGCGCGTCCCCGTCTCTTCCACGATGCGCCCCGGGATGCCGACGACGGTGGCCCCGGCCGGGACCTCCTTCAAGACGACCGCATTGGAGCCGACCTTCGCGCCATCGCCCACCGTGAATCCGCCGAGTACCTTGGCCCCGGCGCTGACGATCACGCTTCGGCCAAGCGTGGGGTGGCGCTTGGTGCCGCGATACAGCGACGTGCCGCCGAGCGTCACGCCCTGGTAGATGGTGCAGTCGTCGCCCACCTCGGCGGTCTCGCCGATCACCACGCCCATGCCGTGATCGATGAACACGCGCCGCCCGACGATCGCCCCGGGGTGGATCTCGATGCCGGTCGCCCAGCGTCCGAAATTCGAGGTGAAGCGGCCGAGCCAGCGCATGCCGTGCGTCCAGAACCAGCGCGCGAGCTTGTGGATGTACACCGCATGCAGCCCCGGGTAGCAGGTCAGCACTTCCCACGTGGTGCGCGCCGCCGGGTCGCGTTCCCGAATGCTGGCGATGTCTTCGCGCAGGTGCTTGAACATGCAGCAACTCTAGATTATCCGACAGATTCGATCAACTATTGTTTCATCAGGGCCTTGAGCAGGCCCCGAAGGATATTCACCTCTTCGCGCTCGAGCGCAGGCACCCGAGAAAAGAGTCGCCGCCAGCGCTCGCGCAGCTTCGAGCCGGGCCCGAGGAAGCCGCACGCGCGCGCCGCCTCTTCAAGGTGGCCGTAAAGGCCTTCGAGGTCCCGTACGGTGGCAAGCATCTCGGTGCGCATCGCCGGTACCGACGCGTCCTGTGCCATGCGCAGCTCGTAGGCCACGACCTGGACCGCTTGCGCCAGATTGAGCGAGCTCGCCCCGGGGTCGGCAGGGATGTGAACGAGAAACTGGCAGGCAAAGAGCTCTTCGTTCGTCAGTCCCGCGCTCTCGCTGCCGAAGACGAAAGCCACTGGCGCACCGAGCGCCACGGCGCGGCCCGCCGCCTCGCGCACCGGCAACACCTGCGGCGACCACTCGCGTGCCCGCGCCGTCAGCGCAAACGCGGCCACGCAGTCCGCGATCGCCTCGCCAAGCGTCGCATGCACGCGCGCCGCGCCGAGCACGTCCGCGCCATGCGTCGCCATCCACTCGGCCTCGCGCGCCGGGAAGCGTTCGGGCGCCACCAGCCGCAGGTCTGCGAGGCCCATGGTCTTCATCGCGCGCGCGGCAGCGCCGATGTTGCCGGGGTGGCTCGGCCGGCACAGGACGACGCGCGCATTCGCCATGGCGACAGTCTACCGAGAGTAGAATGCGCGCCGCCATGCACCCGATGCTCAACATCGCCGTCAAGGCTGCGCGCCGCGCCGGCTCGATCATCAACCGCGCGCTGCTCGAGGGCGGCTCGCTGGAGGTGAAGGCGAAGAACCGCAACGACTTCGTCACCCAGGTGGACAAGGCGGCCGAGGCAGCGATCATCAATGTGATCCGCGCCGCCTACCCCGAGCACCGCATCCTTGCCGAGGAGTCCGGCGACACGCCGGGCGCGCGGCCCGAATACCTGTGGGTGATCGATCCTCTGGACGGCACCACCAACTACATCCATGGCTTTCCGCAGTACTGCGTGTCGATCGGGCTGGAACACAAGGGCGTGCTGTCGCAGGCGGTGGTCTACGACCCGGGCAAGAACGAACTCTTCACGGCGAGCCGCGGCCGCGGCGCCTTCCTCGACGACCGGCGCATCCGGGTCTCCAAGTGCGCGCAGCTGAGAGATGCGCTCGTAGGCACCGGCTTTCCGTTCAAGGAACTCTCGCGCCTGGACCTCTACCTGCGCCAGCTTAAGACCATGATGACCTCCAGCGCAGGCGTACGGCGCGCGGGCGCTGCGGCGCTCGACCTCGCTTATGTCGCCTGCGGGCGGCTGGACGCCTTCTGGGAAATGGGACTCTCGCGCTGGGACATGGCCGCGGGCGCCCTGCTCATCCAGGAGGCCGGCGGCCTGGTGGGCGACCTGCAGGGTAACTCCGGCTACCTTGAGCGCGGCGAGATTGCCACGGCCACGCCCAAGGTCATGCCGCAGCTGCTCGAGGCGCTGCGCTAGCCGCATTCCGGAAAGCGGGAGCGCGCCAGGGCGGTGCGATTACCGCGCGCTAGTTCTTGAAGCCGAGCTCCAGGCGCCAGACGGTGTTGCTGGGATAGCTCTCCGTGGTGCCGCTAAAGTCGGTCCACTGCTGCTGCGCGCCGAACCGCATGAACATTTCTCGCGAGAAATCCCAGCGGATGCCCGCGCCCGCGTTGTAGCTGAAGGCGGTCTGCGACGCGGTCGGCACGTAGGTGCCGCAGTAGTAGCCCCAATACGGGTAATACCAGCAGTAGTTCCCGGGCGGCCCGACTGGGATGTTGGTGTCCACGGTGGTGGAGCCGATGCCGCCTGAAAGGTAGGGCGTCACCGGGCCAGCCAGGATGTTCCAGGTGGCATTGAGCATGAACGAGGCCAGGTCCACGCTACCCCGGCCTACGTAGGAGCCGCTGGGATTTCCGGGCGCCGCCTGGACCGTCGCGTTGTAATCTTGCTGGGCCCAGAGGAACTCCCCGCCGATATTCAGGTGGGGATTGACGTTGTAGGAGACGCCCAGTCCAAAGCCCAGTGCGTCCTTGGTCTGTGCCGTGGAGCCGCCCTCGAACGCATAGTTCTTGCCTTCGACGCCGCGCATCTGCAGGGTGAACTCCCAGCGCTTGTCGCGATAGGCGCTTTGCGGTTGCGCCGTTTGCGCCAGCGCCGCTTCCGCGGCCAACGCGCCCGCAATTGCCGCGAGGACGGAAAGCGCTGCTGCTCTCATTCTCGAACTCCTCTTCAGGAAAAGTGCGCCCGGACACCTGCGCGTCCGGCGACAACAGACGAAGGATCGAAGCTATGTTGCCTTCGCGGTTTGATGTGCGTCAATTTGGCGTCATGATCACTTTGCCGTCCACGAAGACAGCGCCGCGGCCGCCGCCCTCGCTGATCATGCCGATGCCGGTACGCGGGTTGCTGCAGTTGAATTGGCCGCCGCCATAATTGTCGCAGCGGGTGCTCGAGCCACCGCCCGCGTTGCCGCAGAGCACCGCGAGGTTGAACGAGGGCGGCGCGCCCTCGTAGCCGCCGATGCCGTTCGCCGCGACCCAGTAGCGGCCGGGCGTGACCTGCGTGCACCGCCGCAAGGCGGCGACATCGAGCCGGTGCAGCTGTCTGCCGTTGACGAAGACGCCGGTGTCGCCGCGGGAAGCATCGGCACGCAGCGCGCCGCCGAGCTGCAGGCCCGGATGGATCTGGCCCTGCGCGGGGCCGCCCTCCATTCCCCAGACACCCGAGAACGCGTCGTACCAGTAGCGGCCGGGCGCGACCGGCACGCCGTAGGTGCGCTCCAGGGCTGTGCGCGTGCGCTCGTCGAGGCGCACGTGATTGACGATCACCTCCTGCGCCGCGGCGGGCGCGGCGGCGCCCATTGCCGATGCGAGGAGCAGCGCCTTGCCGGTTGCGGTCATGCGGGCCTCCCTTCGCGTGGCGGAATGATACGGCCGCGCCGCATGCGGCAATACCCTGCGGGACGTTCCCCTGTGCCGCCGCGACCCGTCACGGTACATACCGGCGGCAGGCGCGATCCGGCCGCGCGGCTTGACGGCGCTTGCCGCGCCGCGCAGTATTCAACTAGTTGGTTGAGTATTTGCCATCGCAATGGAAGCGTTCGCGATCGCGCACGAGCCCGCCCTCCGGCTGGCGGCATTTCTTGGTGTCCTGGCAGCGATGGCGGGCTGGGAAGCACTTGCGCCGCGACGCCCGCGCACGCTCTCCCGGCTGCAGCGCTGGCCGGGAAACCTGGGCATCGTCATTCTGAACACGCTTGTCGTCAGGCTGGCCTTTCCAGCCGCGGCGGTGGGCGCGGCGACGGCCGTCCAGCACGCCGGATGGGGGCTGCTGAACCTGCATCCCGTGCCGGCGTGGCTTGCAGTGGCCTCCGCAGTCGTGCTCCTCGACTTCGCCATCTTTCTGCAGCATTGGGTTTTCCATGCCGTGCCCGTGCTCTGGCGCCTGCACCGCATGCACCACGCCGACTTGGACATCGATGTCACCACTGGCGCGCGGTTTCATCCGTTGGAAATCCTGTTGTCGCTCGTCATCAAGCTCGCTGTGATCGCGGCTCTTGGCGCGCCGCCGCTCGCCGTGGTGATCTTCGAGATCCTGCTCAACGCCACCTCGATGTTCAATCACGGCAATGCGCGGCTGCCGGCTGCGCTGGACGCGGTGTTGCGCAGGCTGGTCGTCACGCCGGACATGCACCGCGTGCACCACTCCATCGAGCGCGACGAGACCGACAGCAACTTCGGTTTCAACCTTTCGATTTGGGATCGCCTGTTCCGCACCTACCGCGCGCAGCCGCGCGCCGGGCACGAGGGCATGACGATCGGCATCGCGGCGTTCCGCAGCACAGAGGAGTGCAGCAGCCTCCTGGGCATGCTGGCGATCCCATTCAAGCGCGGGGGCATGCCGCCTCCTGCCAAAGAGGCGCCGCGCCCCGAGATGCGCTAGCACAGCCACCGAGGTTCACCATGGCCAAGACCCTCTTCATCCTGAATGAGCAGCCCTACGGCGGCGAGCGCAGCTACAACGGCCTGCGACTCGCCATCGCGCTCCTCAAGGCCCAGGCCGAGGAAGTGCGCGTCTTCCTGATGGGCGACGCCGCCGCCTGCGCCAAGCGCGGACAGAAGGTGCCGCAGGGCTACTACAACATCGCTGACATGCTGGGCATGGTGGCGCGCCGCGGCGGCCGCATCGGCGTATGCGGCTCCTGCATGGAGGCGCGTGGCATCACGGATGTGGAGCTCGCCGAGGGCGCGCAGCACAGCTCGATGGCCGAGCTCGCGGAGTGGCACCAGTGGGCCGACAAGGTCGCGGTGTTCTGAGCGGAATGGCCAAGCCCGGCGCCGGCGCCGAGTCCGTCAAGTCGACTCTCTACGGTCAGCTGGCGCGCGTGGCGCAGGCGCTCTCCAACGCGGGGCGGCTGAAGATCCTCGAGTACGTCGCGCAGGGCGAGCGCAGCGTGGACGCGCTCGCACGGATGAGCGGCCTTTCGGTTGCGAACACCTCGAAGCACCTGCAGACCCTGCGCCAGGCAGGCTTGGTGACCTCCCGGAAAGAGGGTCTCAGGGTCTACTACCTGCTGTCAGGCGACGACGTGGTCGCCCTGATCTCGGCGTTGCGTGCGGTGGCCGAGTACCGGGTGGCTGAAGTTGAACAGCTTGTGAGGCTCTGGCGGGCTCATCGCGACGAAATGGAGCCGGTGCCGGCGAACGAGCTGCTGGCACGCGCACGCGACGGGCTCGTGACGGTGCTCGACGTGCGACCCGCCGAGGAGTTCGCTGCGGGCCACATTCCGGGTTCGATCAATGTGCCGCTCGACAGGCTGGAAGGCCTGCTTTCGAGCTTGCCCAGGCGCAAGGAGATCGTGGCCTACTGCCGCGGCCCCTACTGCCTGATGTCTTTCGATGCGGTCGAACTGTTGAGGAAGCGGGGCTGGCGCGCGCGGCGGCTGGAGAACGGTTTTCCGGAGTGGCGTGCGGCGGGGCTGCCCGTATCCGCGACAGGTGGGACCGCAAGTCCCTGAAGACCGGGGCGGCGATCAGGCCGCGAATCCCTTGGGGCCCGAGCGAGCGGCCTCGCCAACGAGCGATCCCAGAATTTGGGGAAGGACACCGGTCCATGGGTGAAATCCCCCACCAGGCGGCCCTGCGGCGCTGCCTTGGAGTTCGGCCAGCGTTGACAAGATCGCAGAAAAACCTTTCTTTGACAGATAGTTGCTGAAGTATTTCAGGGCTCGAGCGACGGCTGGCACAGGGGATGCTCTGTCTTGATTTGGGACCACTATCCCAAATACCCCCCCCAGACCAGATAAACGGAGCCCAACCAAATGCAACCAAGACTCGCGTTGTTGACCGTGCTGCTTCTTTCCGCCGGCCTTGCCACCCCCGCTGCTTACGCCTCCACCCAAGAGAGCTCGGCGAGTTCAGTTACGGTGCCCGCCCTGTCGTTCCCCAGCCCGCTCGCCAGAAAAGGGACTGACGACCCGATCGAGATCGACGATGGCTGCGACGATCACGGCACCGATGTCTACAACGCCGCCCCGGTGACCCTCGCCAAGAACGGTACCGACGACCCGGTCGAGACCGACGATGGCTGCGACGATCACGGCACCGATGTCTGCAACGCCGTCCCGGTGACCGTCGCCAAGCACGGTGCCGACGACTACGACGACGGATTCGACGACGAGGGCGTCGACCCGGTGCAGGGCTGAGCAAGCTGCCCGTATCGCATTGCGGCGGGGCGCACCGCTCGGCGACAGACCGAGGTTCACGACTCCCCCCAGCGCCCCGCCGCACCCTCCCCGGCGCAACCGAGAAATCGGTGCGCTAGAGTCATGGCTTGCGCCCTTTGATTCCGATTCCGTTCAGCCTCAGCCGGTGGTTCGCAGCGGTGGCGCTGGTCTCCATCGCATCGATCAGCACCGTCTCGGGTTGGCTGCTGTCCGGCTTCCTCAACGAGCGGATGCTGCGGCAGGAGGCACGCCTGACGCAGGAATTCGTCGACAGCCTGGTCCTGGTCGAGAAC
>DASWBP010000093.1:0-14949 GCA_036390555.1 Burkholderiales bacterium
GGCGGGCCTCGCGGACAAGCTGTGGGTGATCGGCGGCAACCTCCCGGCGCAGGACCACGCCGAGCTGCGCGCGCTCGGCTTCAAGGGCATCTTCCCCTCGAGCTCGCGGCTCGAAGACATCGTCAATTACATCCAGGCGAACGCGCCATGAAACCCAAGGACCTGCCGGAGAAAGAGCTTCGCCCCGTGGTGAACGAATCGGGCATCGCCATCAAGCCCCTGTACACGGCCGAGGACGTCGCGGCGAGCGGCGGCGCGGAGATGATCGGGCTGCCGGGGCAGTACCCCTTCACGCGCGGCATCCATTCGCTGATGTACCGCAAGCAGCCGTTCACCATGCGGCAGTACACGGGCTTCGGCAACCCGGCCGACACCAACAAGCGCTTCCACTACCTCATCGCCAACGGCCAGACGGGCCTCAACGTCGCGTTCGACCTGCCCACGCAGTGCGGGATGGATTCCGACGACCCGCAGGCCGAGGGCGAAGTCGGGCGCGTGGGCATGGCGGTGGACACGCTGCGCGACTTCGAGACCGCGTTCGCGGGCGTGGACCTCGAGAAGATCACCGTGTCGCTCACCATCAACGGCGCGGCGGCGATCCTGATCGCGATGTACCTCGCCATGGCGGAAAAGCGCGGCTACGACCTCGCCAAGCTGCGCGGCACGGCGCAGAACGACATCCTCAAGGAGTTCGTCGGCCGCGGCACCTGGGTGTACCCCGTGGCGCCCTCGATCCGCCTGGTGGGCGACACCATCGAGTACTGCGCGAAGCACGCGCCCAAGTACAGCCCCGTCTCGGTGTGCGGCTACCACATCCGCGAATCCGGGGCGGATCCCGCGCAGGAGATGGCCTACGCCTTCTGCATCGCCAAGGCCTACGCCGACGAGGTGATCCGGCGCGGCCTGCCGGTGGACGAGTTCGCCGGGCGCCTGTCGTTCAACTTCAACTGCTTCGGCAGCATCTTCGAGCAGGTGGCCAAGTTCCGCGCCGGCCGCAGCCTGTGGGCGAAGATCATGAAGGAGCAATACGGCGCCACGCAGCCCGGCTCGATGTGGCTGCGCATGATCGCGGGCGGCGGCGGCGGCGGGCTCACCTTCGAGCAGCCGGAGATCAACATCGTGCGCGGCGCCTACTACGCGCTCATCTGCGCGCTCGCCGGCACGCAGACCATGGCGCTGTGCTGCTACGACGAGGCCTACACCATCCCCTCGGAATACGCGCAGCGCATCTCGCTGCGCACCATGCAGCTGCTGATCGAGGAGATGGGCCTCGCGGACACGGTGGACCCGCTGGGCGGCTCGTACTACATCGAAACGCTCACCAACCAGATGCGCGGCCAAATGGAGCGCATCATGGCGGATGTGGACAAGCAGGGCGGCATCGTCAAGCTGGTCGCCGAGGGGGCGATCCAGGCGAAGGTTTCGGCGCAGGCCTACCAGCGCCAGCGCGCGATCGAGGAGGGGAGCTTCCGCAAGGTGGGGGTGAACTGCTACCGCACCGAGGACAAGACCCCGGAGATGGAATTCCATCCCTACAAGGACGAGGATGCGCGCGCGCAAGTCGAGGCGCTCCGGCGCGTGCGCGCAGAGCGCGACGCCGCTGCGGTGCAGGCAGCGCTGGCGCGCGTCAGGGCCGACGCCAAGTCGGGCGCGAACCTGATGCCCGCGATCATGCAGGCGGTGAAGGCCTATGCGAGCGTGGGCGAGATCACCGGCGTGCTGGTCGGGGAGTTCGGCCGCTTCCGCGAGCCGGTGAGGTTCTGAGGTGGGCGCTCTCGAGACCTTCCGCGCCCCGCGCTCGCTGGACGAAGCCGCCGAGATCCTGCGCACCGGGAACGTGACGGTGCTCGCGGGCGGCACCGACGTCATGCCGCAATCGCGCATCGGCAAGCTGAAGCTCCAGCCGGTGCTGATGAGCTTGCGCCGCGTGCCCGAGTTGCGGGGCATCCGCGAGGAGGGCGGCGTGGTGCGCCTCGGCGCGCTCGTCACCATCAGCGAGCTCCTGGAGAGCGCGCTGGTGCGCGAGCGGCTGAACGTGCTGTGGCAGGCCTGCGACCATTTCGCCAGCGACCAGATCCGCAATGCCGCCACCCTGGGCGGAAACCTGTGCAATGCCTCGCCAGCGGGCGACACGCTCGTGCCGCTGCTTGCGCTCGATGCGCGCGCGGTGCTTGCCTCCAAGCCCAACGGCAAGGTCCTGGAGCGCCGCGTGCCGCTCGCGGAGTTCTTCACGGGGCCCGGACGCACGGCGCGCACGGGCGCCGAGTTGCTCGCCGCGGTCGAGGTGCCGCTGCCGCCCAAGGATGCCGTCGGGGAGTTCTACAAGCACGGCACGCGTCCCGGCCTGGACATCGCCGCCATCGCGATCGCGTTCACCGCGCGTCGCGAAGGCAAGGTGCTGCGTAGCGTGCGCGTCGCGTTCGGCGCAGTGGCGCCCACGCCGATCCGCGCGCCGCGCACCGAAGCCGCGCTCGAAGGCCGCGCGCCCGACGAGCAGACGCTCGAGGCCGCCGCGAGCGCGGCGCTCGGCGAAGTCAGGCCGATCTCCGACGTGCGCGCCTCCGACTGGTACCGGCGCGAGCTGATCCACAACATGCTGAAGAGGGTCATCACCCATGCCTGCAAGCTGTGACATCGCCTTCACCCTGAACGGGGTGAAGCGGGAGCTGAACGTGCCCGCCGGCATGAGCGCGCTCGAGATGCTGCGCGACAAGCTCGGCCTCACCGGCACCAAGTATGGCTGCGGCGAGGGCGAGTGCGGCGCCTGCACCATCCTGGTGGATGGCCGCAGCATGAACTCGTGCCTGCTGTTCGCTGCCGACTGCGACGGGCGCGAGCTCGTCACCATCGAGGGCGTGGCGACCACCCCGCGCGGCGAGCGCCTGCGCGACGCGTTCGTCGCCAACGGCGCCGTGCAATGCGGCTTTTGCACGCCGGGGCTGATGGTGCAGGCGAGCAACCTGATCGAGCGCCAGCCGGGCGCGGGCGAAGCCGAGATCCGGCGCGGCATCGAAGGAAACCTGTGCCGCTGCACCGGCTACCGCAAGATCATCGACGCGATCGCCAGTGCGGCGGGGGCGGCCGGCGCGCCGGCGAAGGAGGGCAGCCATGGGCGCGGTTGACGGAAAACCGGGGCCAGACCCCAAGCCGGAAAATCGGGGTCTGACCCCACCTGTGCCTACGCTGATTGGCAAGCGCATCCCGAAGCTGGATGCGCCCGACAAGGCGAGCGGCAAGACGCGCTATATCCACGACCTGGAGGTGCCGGGCGCGCTGCACGCCAGGATCCTGCGCTCCACGCAGGTGCACGCGCGCATCGTCTCGATCGACACGAGCGCGGCGAAGGCGCTGCCCGGCGTGCACGCCGTGATCACGGCGGCGGACGTGCCCTGGCAGCGGCCGATCGGCGTCGCCAAGGACCATCTGCCGCTCAAGACCGACCGCGTGAGGAGCCTGCGCGACGAGGTGGCGGCGGTCGCCGCGGACACCGAGGAGATTGCCGAGGCCGCGCTCAAGCTCATCCGGGTGCAGTACGAGCCGCTGCCGGTCGTCGCCACGCCCGACCAGGCGCTCGCGCCGGGCGCGCCGCTCATCCACCCCGAGCCGCACGGCGCGGACGCCTCCAGCCCACAGCTCAAGTCGGCCGGCGCGCCGGTGGCCTTCGCCGGCAAGCCCGACAACATCGCCATGACCTTCGAATACGCGCAGGGCGACGTGGCGAAGGGCGAGGCCGAATCCGACTTCGTGGTCGAGGACGTCTTCAAGCTGCACTACGTGACGCACTGCTGCATGGGCGTCTCGGGGGTGATCGCCGAGTTCGACCCGAACGGCAACCTGCTGCTCTACTCCAACACGCAGGTGCCGTTCCTGCACAAGCGCGAGTTCGCCGAGCTGCTCGGCATCGACCCGGCGCGCATCCGCATCATCCAGCCGCCGATCGGCGGCGGCTTCGGCTCCAAGCTCGACATCTACCCGTTCGAGCCGATCGTGATCTTCCTGGCGAAGATCACGCGGCGCCCGGTGAAGATGGTGTTCACTCGCGAGGAGGAGTTCCTCGCCTCGCCCACGCGCCAGCCGGTGCTGCTCAAGCTGCGTTCGGGCTGCCGCAAGGACGGCACGCTCACCTTCCGCACGGTGGAAACGGTGCACGACAACGGCGCCTACACCTCCTGGGGCGCGACCACGCCGTTCGTCATGATGCAGACGATTTCGTCGCTCTACCGCGTGCCGCACTGCAAGTACCTGACGCGCGCGGTCTACACCAACAATCCCTATGCGGGCTCCTTCCGCGGCTACGGCAACCTGCAGGCGACCTTCGCGGTGGAAGCGCACATGGACAAGCTCGCCGAGGCTGTCGGCATGGACGGGCTCGCCTTCCGCCTCAGGAACGCGCAGGAGCCGGGCGAAGTGACCCCGCAGGGCATGCACTTCAAGAGCTGCGGCTTCAAGGATTGCCTTTCCACGGCCGCCGCGCGCTCGGATTTCCTGCAGAAGCAGGCCGAGAACCGCGCGCGCTGGAAGGATGCGAACCCGGTGAAGCGCGGCGTGGGCATCGCCTCCATGCTGCATGTGGGCGGCGGCGCCAAGATCTATCCGTCCGACGGCTGCGGCACCATCCTCAAGATCGACGACTTCGCGCACGTCACGCTGATGACGGGCGCCTCCGAGATCGGCCAGGGCTCGGAGACCGTGCTCTCGCAGCTGGTGTGCGAGGAGCTGGGGCTGCCGCTCTCGGCGGTGACGGTGGTCAACAACGACACCGACATCACGCCCTGGGACGTGGGCGTGCACGCTTCGCGCACCACCTTCATCGCCGGCAACTCGGCGATCGGCGCGGCGCGCAAGGCGAAGGCCAAGATCCTCTCGGCGGCGGCGGCGAAGACCGGGCTCGCCGAGGACGCGCTCGACCTGCGCGGCGGCTGCATCGTAAGGAAGGACACGGGCGAGAAGCTCTTCGAGCTGGGCAAGTTCCTGCGCGGGCTGCACTTCTCCGACCGCGCGGAGCTGGTGATGACCACCTTCTATTACGAGCCGCCGAGCAAGCACCAGGACAAGGAGTTCCGCGGCGATGTCTCCGCGGCCTATGCCTGGGCGACGCAGGTCTGCGAGATCGAGGTGGATACGCAGACCGGCATCGTGCGGCTGCTCAAGGTCACCGGCGCGCACGACGTGGGGCGCGTGCTCAACCGCCTGGGCATCGAAGGCCAGATCGAAGGCGGCATCGTCATGGGGCAGGGCTACGCGCTCACCGAGGACCTGATGGTCGAGGGCGGCGTCGTGAAGAATCCCAACTTCCGCGACTACAAGCTGGTCACCGCGCCCGAGATCCCCGAAATGGACGTGACCTTCATCGAGACGATGGATGGCGAAGGCCCGCAGGGCGCGAAGGGCGTGGGCGAAGCGCCAGCGATCTGCATCGCCGCGGCGGTGGCCAACGCGATCTACAACGCGACCGGCACGCGCATCTATGCGCTGCCGTTCACGCCGGAGAACGTCTACCGCGCGCTGCACGGCGCGGCCAAGGCCCCGGCCTGGAGCGCGGCAGGGTGAATCGCAATCCGGAGGCGGCGGCGTGAAGCGCCGCACCGTCCTCAGCCTCGAGCAGGCGCTCTCGATGCCGTATGCGACGCTGCGCTTCGTGCAACTGGGCTGGCGCGTGATCCGCATCGAGGCGCTTGGCTCGGGCAAGGGGCTGCCGGGAGACCCGAACCGCTATATCGGCAGCCGCGTGGCGGACGACGACCGGCGCAGCTACTACATCGCGCCCAACGTCGGCAAGGAGGCGATCGCGCTCAACCTCAAGCTCCCCGAGGGGCGCGAAGCGCTCAAGCGCCTGGTGCGCGAGCTGGATGCGGACATCTTCTGCTGCAACACGGTGCCCGAGCGCTACCGGCCGCTTGGCATCGACTACGCCACGCTTGCCGCGGTGAAGCCCGACCTCATCTGGGCCGGCATCTCGGCGCTCGGGCCCGAGTACCCCGAGGTGCCGGGCTACGACCCGGTGATCCAGGCGATGGCGGGCTACGTGGAGCTGACCGGCGACCCCGCGGGCACGCCGGTGCTGTGCGGGGTGCCGGTGATCGACCTCAAGGCGGGCGACGAGGTGTACGCCAACGTCATGCTCGCGCTCGCCGAGCGCGCCGAGAGCGGGCGCGGGCGCGAGATCCACGTCTCGATGCTGCAGGCAGCGGCTTCCTGGCTCATCACCACGCTGCCGCTGGTGGACTTCGACTGCGCGCCGTGGGAGATCACGCGCGCCGGCAACGAGCACCGCAAGTTCGTGCCGACCAACGTCTACCCGGCGCGCGACGGCTTCTTCTACATGGCGATCGGCAGCGACGTGCAGTGGCAGCGCCTCACCGCGTTGCCGCGCTTCACCTCGCTCGCCACCGAGGAGCGCAAGACCAACGAAGGCCGCATCCGCGACCGCAGCCAGCTGCAGCGCGACATCGCCGCGCTGACCGCCGGGCTCACGCTCGAGGAGGCGATGGCGGACCTGCGCGCGGCGACCATCCCGCACGCGCGCATCAACGGCGTGAAGTCGGTGCGCGAGCTGGACGCCCTGCGCAGCCGCCTCACCGCGACCGTGATGCCCGACGGTAAGCGGGTGCGCATGCAGCCGATGGCAGTAGACCTGCCCGGCGCAGCACGCGAATTCCGCTTCCCGCCGAAGTATGGCGAGCACACGCGGCCGGTGCTGCGCGAGGCGGGGTTCTCGGATGCGGAATGCCGCGCGCTCGCCTCGGCGGGCGTCATTCCGCATTGAAGCGCGGCGACGCGGGCCGCGCCGGGGAGCGCGACGGCGGATGGCGCGGCGCTGCGGTCTGGTCGAGCGGCTTCCGGCCGTTCTTCCTCGCGGCGGCGGTCTACGGGCCGCTGCTCATCGCCTCCTGGTACGGCGCGCGCCTCGGCTGGTGGGTGCTCCCCGCCTCGGGCGTGCCGCTGCCGTTGCTGCACGCGCACGAGCTGCTCTTCGGCTTCGCCGGGGCGCTGGTGTGCGGGGTGCTGCTCACCGCGCTGCCGAGCTGGTCCGGCGCGGCAGAGCTGGATCGCGGACGGCTCGCCATGTTGGCGGCGACCTGGCTGGCGGGCCGCGCGGCCGTGCACGGACTGCCTTGGCTGGGCGCACCGCTCGCCGCCCTGGCCGACTGCCTGCTCTTCCCGGCGCTTGCGCTGCTGCTCTACGCGACGCTGCGCAAGGCGCGGCGGCGCCTGTTCTGGTGGACCCTGCCGCCGCTCGCCGCGTTCGCCTGGGCGAACATCGCCTTTCACATTGCGCTCGGGCGCGGAGCCGAGGCGCAAGCGCATGCGGCGCTGCTGCTCGGCGTGCACGCGCTGGCGTTCCTGTTCACGCTCTACGGCGGCCTCTTCATCCCGGCGTTCACGCGCCGCTGGCTGCATGCGCGCGGCGAGCGCGCGGCGGCAATCCTGATGCCCCTCGAATACGCGACGGCGGCTGCGATGGTGATGTTCGCGTGGGCGGACCTCACCGGCGCTCCCTGGGCGGCGGCGGCGGCGCTCGCGGCGGCCGCGATTCATGCCTGGCGCTTTGCGCGCTGGCGCGGCTGGCGCACGCTGGGCGAGCCGCTGCTGTGGTGCATCCACCTGGGCTATGCGTGGCTGATTGCGGCGCTCGTGCTACGCGCCGTGTCGGAGCTCGTGCCCGCGGTGCCGCGCGAGGCCTGGATCCACGCCTTCACCGTAGGCGCCTACGGCATGCTGAAGATCGGCCTGATGACGCGCGTCGCGCTGCGCCATACCGGCCGGCCGCTGCGCGCTTCCGCGCCGATGCAGGCTGCGTTTCTCATGATGCTCGGCGCGGCGCTGCTGCGCCTCGCATACTCCGTGCACGGCCTGGGCGAATGGGCGCTCGCGGCCTCCGCGCTGCTGTGGGCGGCGCCGTTCCTGCTGTACCTCGCCGTGCACGGCCCGATGCTGCTCGCGCCGAGCCTGCCGCGCAGATGAAAGGATGACCATGGTCCGTTCCGTCCTCGCCTTCGTTCTGGCGGCGATTTGCGCCGCCGCCTCGGCGCAGGCCTTCCCGAGCAAGCCGCTGCGCATCCTGGTGCCGTTCCCGCCCGGGGGCGGCACCGACGTTGCCGCGCGCGCGCTCGGCGAGCACCTGTCGCGCGAGCTGGGCCAGCCGGTCGTCGTGGACAACCGCCCCGGCGGCAACTCGGTGATCGCGACCGAGCTGGCGGCGCGCGCGGAAGCCGATGGCCATACGCTGCTGCTCACCACGGACTTCCACTCGATCAACGCCGCCTTCGGCATCGCGCTGCCTTACGACTCGCTGAAGGACTTCGCCTTCGTCGCGCGCGTGTCCACCTCGCCGCTGATGCTGGTGACACACCCCGGCGCGGGCGTGAAGACGCTGGAGGAAGCGGTGGCTGCCGCGCGCGCCAATCCGGGAAAGCACTCCTTTGCGTCGCTGGGCTCCTCCAGCCCGCATTACCTCGGCTTCGAATGGTTCAAGCGCATGGCCAGGCTCGACATGATCGACGTGCCCTACAAGGGCGGCGGGCCGGCGCTCACGGCGGTGATGGGCGGGCAGGTCGGCTACTCCTTCGTCGTGGCGGCGAACGGCATCCGGCAGGCCAAGGCGGGCAAGCTCGTCGCGCTCGCCGTCACCGGCCCGGCGCGCGCCAGCGTCGCGCCTGAGGTGCCGACCTTCGCGGAATCGGGCTATCCGGATTTCGTCCTGCTCAACTGGTATGGCGTACTCGCGCCTGCGGGCACGCCGCGCGCCGCGGTGCAGCGGCTCAATGCCTCGATCGTGGCGGGCCTGAAGGGCGCCGAGGTGCCGGCGCGTCTCGCCGGCGCAGGCGTGGATGCCGCGCCGAGCACGCCCGAGGAGCTGGAGGCCTGGGTGAAGGCCGACATCGCGCGCTACCGGCGCATCATCGCGCTGACGGGCGCGAAGCCCGAAGGGCGTTGAGGCGCGCGCATGGCGCACGCCCCGGGCTGGGCCGAGCGCATCGCGGCGCGCGACCGCGGCGCCATCGCACGCGCCATCTCCGCGATCGAGAACGAGACAGCGGACGCCGCCGCGGTGCGCGCGGCGATCGCCGGGCGCGCGGGCCACGCCTGCGTGCTCGGCGTCACGGGGCCTCCAGGCGTGGGCAAGTCCACGCTGGTCAACGCGCTCATCGGCGAGCTGCTGCGCCAGGGCAGGAGCGTGGCCGTCGTGGCGGTGGACCCCTCGAGCCCCGTTTCCGGCGGCGCCGTGCTCGGCGACCGCGTGCGCATGACGGAGCACCAGCACGACGAGCGCGTCTTCATCCGCTCGCTCGCCGCGCGCGGCCATCTCGGCGGCCTCGCGCGCGCGGCGCGCGCGGCAATCGGCGTGCTCGACGCGGCGCGCTTCGACACCGTGATCGTGGAGACCGTCGGCGCGGGCCAGTCGGAGGTGGAGATCGCCGCGGTGGCGGGCACGCGGCTGGTCGTGTGCCCGCCGGACATGGGCGACGAGGTGCAGGCGATCAAGGCCGGCATCCTCGAGATCGCCGACATCTTCGTGGTGAACAAGGCGGACCGCCCGCAGGCCGCGCGCTCGGAAGAGGAGCTGCGCGCCATGCTGGCGATCCGCAAGCGCAGCGAGTGGCTGCCGCCAATCGTGCGCACGGTGGCCACCACGGGGGAGGGCGTGCGCGAGCTGCTCGAGCAGGTCGAGCGCCACCGCGCCTGGAGCGGGGCGCGCGCGGCGGTTGCGGCGCCGCAAGTCGAGTACCGGGTGCGCAGGAAGACCGCGCGCCTGCACGACCCGCGCCGCAATTTCGAGCTTACCGAGATCGAAAGCGAGGTGCGCGAGGATCCGCTCACGGGGGAGACGGCGCGCATCTGCCACTTCGCCTTTCCAAAGCGCGAGGTGCCGGACCTCGCACCGCTCGCCGAGAGCACGCGCGCGGCCTGCCCGTTCTGCCCGGAGAGGATCGCGAGCATCACGCCGCGCTACCCCGAGGCGCTGGTGCCCGGCGGCCGCATGGCGCGCGGCGAGGCGCTGCTCGTGCCGAACCTGTTTCCCTACGACGACGTCTCGGCGATCGTGGTGATGCAGCGCGCGCATTTCGCGCCGATGCACGCCCTGGACGCGGCGGTGATCGCGGACTCGCTCAAGCTCGCGCGCGACTTCATCGCGCGCGCCGCCGCCGGCATGGCGGCGCGCGAAACCTGGGGCATCGTCACCTGGAACTACATGCCGCCGGCGGGCGCCTCCCAGGTGCATCCGCATATGCAGGTGGTGGTCACCGACACGCCCGGCAACGCGCTGCGGCGCGAGCTCGAGGCGGAGACGCGCTATCTCGAGCGCCGTGGCGTGCCCTGGCCGCGGGTGCTGCTCGACGCCGAGCGCGCCGCCGGCGAGCGCTTGATCCTCGAGGACGGGCGCGTCACCTGGTGGGCGCCCTTCTGTCCGGTGGGCATGCTGGGAGACGCGCAGGCGCTCTTCGCGGAACGCGCCACGCTCGGCGAGTGCAGCGACGCGGAGATCGAGGTGTTCGCCGCAGCCCTAGCGCGCCTTGCCGCGGCCTACGCAAGGCTGGGGCAGTGGAGCTTCAACATGACGCTGTTCCCGGATGCGGAGGGCGAGCGATCCGGGCGGCATTGGCTGGGCGCGCGCTTCCTGCCGCGCTTCTACCTGCATCCGCAACTGCATAATTCGGACGTGGCCTACCTGCAGCTGCTGCTCGGCGAGAAGTTCGGCATGGTGCGCCCGGAAGCGCACGCCGCCGCGCTGCGCGAAGCGCTCGCCGCCGGGTGAAGGCGCCGGAAATGTCGCGCATGCCCCAGGCGACGTCGAGCCCGCGAATGCCGGAACGCAGCTACCCGACGGTCGTGCACATGCTCGCGGAGGCGGCGCGCGCCGCGCCGCAGGCCGAGGCGCTCGTCTGCGGCGAGCGGCGCCTGCGCTATGACGAATACCTGTCCTGCGTCGCGGGCTTTGCACGCGAGCTGGAGTTGCTAGGCGCGCGCGGCGAGCGGGTCGCCACCCTGCTCGGAAACTCGATCGAGGCTTGCATGGCGGCGTTCGGCGCGCTGGCCGCGGGTGCGCAACATGTGCCGCTCAATCCGCTGTACACGGCGCGCGAGCTGGACCTCATGCTGCGCGATGCGGCGCCGCGCGTGCTGGTCGTGGACGCCGCACTCGCGCCGGCCACGGTGCCGCTTGCCCGAGCTGCCGGCGTCCCGCACGTCCTCGCAGTGGGCGCAGGCGCCCGCCTGCTCGACGCCTGGCGCAGGGATGGGCTCACGCCGAAGAACCTTCCCGCGGGCGAGGATCTCGCTTTGCTGCAATACACCGGCGGCACCACGGGAAGGCCCAAGGGCGTGGACCTCGCGCACGCCGCGATCGCTACCAACGTGGCGCAGCGCGAGGGGTTGCTGCCCACGCGTGCCGGCGAGCGGATCCTGTGCATGATGCCGGTATCGCACTCCTACGGCATGGCGATGGGGCTGTTTCTCGCCGCCTGGTGCAGCGGGACGCTCGTGCTGCTGCCGCGCTATACGCCCGAGGATGTGCTCGCGGCGGTGGAGAAGGAGCGCATCACCATCTTCCCGGGGAGCCCCACGGTGTTCACGGGGTTGCTGGCGCACCCACGCTTCGCCGGCACCGACTGGCGCTCGGTGCATACCTGTTACTCGGGCGCGGCGGCGCTGCCGGCGCAGACCCTCAAGCGCTGGCGCGAGGCGGTCGGCGCGCCGGTGTACGAAGGCTACGGCCAGACCGAAGCCGGCCCCGTGCTCTCGTTCAATCCGGTGCGCGGCAGGGTGAAGCCCGGCTCGGTGGGCGTGCCGGTGCCGGGCACCGAGATCGAGATCGTGGACGTCGAGACCGGCACGCGCGTGCTGCCCGCGGGCGAGCGCGGCGAGATTCGCGCGCGCGGCCCGCAGCTCATGCGCGGCTACCGCAACCTGCCGCAGGAGACGGCGCAGGCGCTGCGCGGCGGCTGGCTCTACACCGGCGACATCGGCGAGTTCGACGCCGAGGGCACTCTCTACATCCGCGACCGCAAGAAGGACATGCTGATCGTGGGCGGCTACAACGTCTATCCGCGCGAGCTGGAGGAAGTGCTGGTGATGCATCCCGCCGTGCTCGAGGCGGCGGTGGTGGGCGTGCAGGACGAATACCGTGGCGAGCTGCCGGTCGCCTACGTCGCGCTGCGGCCCGGCGTTCGGGCCGACGGCGACGAGCTCCTCGCGCACTGCCGCACCAATCTCGCGCGTTACAAGGTGCCGGCGCGCATCCGCATCGTGGAGGCGCTGCCCAAGACCTCGGTCTCGAAGACCGACAAGAAGGCGCTGCGCCAATGGGCGGCGGAGAAGACAGCGTGACGGCGGGCCGGCACGGGCGCGGCGGCGATCGCGAGCGAAGCGTTGATCGCAAGCGCGGCGCTCGTCGTGGACGAGCCAGGAGTCGCAGGGCGACCGGGAATCGCCTGGCTGCGCCACGCTACCTGCGCTTGCGCGCCGATACGCTGATGGGAATGTTCCGTCACCTGCCCGCGCGCGCCCGGGACCAGGCGCTCGCCGCGCTTGCACGCTCGACTGCGGAGGCGGGCGGCGATTCCGCGCGGCGCTATGCAGAAGCTGGAGCGAGCGATGCGGCCGCATTGCTCGCCAAGATCGAAAGCACGGCCGCCGAGCTCGGCTGGGGCAGCTGGGCCTTCGGCAAGCGCAGTGCCTCACGGCTCGCGCTCCAGGTACGCGACAGCCCGTTCGCCGCCGGCTACGGCGCCGCGCACATGGCGGTGTGCGCGCCGATCACCGGCATGCTGCAGGCGGTCGCGGAGATGGTGCTCGGCGCATCCTGCGAGGCGCGCGAAACCGCCTGCCGCGCGCGCGGCGCCGGGCGCTGCCGGTTCGAAGCCACCCTGAGGAAGAAGCCATGACGCGAAAGCCATTCCGCAGCCTGCTGGAGGCTGAAGGGCCGCTCATCCTGCCCGGCGCGCACGACGCGCTCGCCGCGCGGCTCATCCAGCGCGCGGGCTTTCCGGGTTTCTTCATCGGCGGCTTCGGCGCGGTGGGCGCGCGCTTCGGCGTGCCCGACATCGGCCTGAAGAGCCTGGGCGACCTCTCGCAGGCGGTGGGCGACATCATGGCCGCGAGCGACCTGCCGGTGCTGGTGGACGCCGACGACGGCTACGGCGACGTCAAGAACGTGGTGCAGACGGTGCACACCTACGAGCGCATGGGCGTGGGCGCGTTGTTCCTCGAGGACCAGCGCTGGCCCAAGCGCTGCGGGCATCTCGCAGGCAAGAGCGTGGTGCCGGTCGAGCAGCATGAGGCCAAGATCCGAGCGGCGGCGCAGGAAAAGATGAATCCGGAGACCTTCCTCATCGCGCGCACGGATGCGCGCGCGGTGACGGGGCTGGAGGACGCCATGCGGCGCGCCGAGCGCTACCTCAAGGCGGGCGCCGACTGCATCTTCATCGAGGCGCTGCGCACGGTGGAGGAGCTGGAGCGCGTCGGCAAGGCGTTCGACCTGCAGGTGGCGAACCCGCTGGCCGGCGGCGTCTCGCCGATCCTGCGGCCGGAAGAATACTTCCGCCTCGGCTTCAAGATCCTGCCTTACGGCATCGACCTGATCCTGCGGGTCACGCGCGCCATGCAGGTCGCGCTCGAGGACATGCGCTCGGGGAAATTCGAGTTGATGGGCACCGGCGCGACGCTGCAGGAATACCTGCAGGTGGTCGGCTTCGAGGACTGGACGCGGATCGAGACGGCCTACCGCGCCATCGAGCGCGACCCGAGGTAGGTCTCGATCACGCGCGGGTGGCCGGCGAGCTCGGCGGCGGCGCCCTGCAGGACGATGTCGCCGGTCTCCAGCACGTAGCCGTAGTCGGCGACCTGCAGGGCGGCGCGCGCGTTCTGCTCCACCAGCAGCATCGAGACGCCGGTGCGCTTCAGGCCGGCGATGATCTGGTAGATCTCGCGCACCACGATCGGCGCGAGGCCCAGGCTCGGCTCGTCGAGCAGCAGCAGGCGCGGCTTGGCCATCAGCGCGCGGCCGAGGGCGAGCATCTGGCGCTCGCCTCCCGAGAGCGTTCCCGCGAGCTGCTGCGCACGCTCCCTGAGCCGGGGGAAGCGCCCGTACACCTCTTCCATGTCGGCGCCGATCGCGCGCGCGCCGGCGCCGCGGCGATGGAAGGCGCCGAGGCGCAGATTGTCCTCGACCGACAGCTCGGCGAACAGCTCGCGGCGCTCGGGCACCAGGCACATGCCGCGCGCGACGCGCTCCTCGGTGGAAACGCCGTCGAGCGCCTTGCCGTCGTACCGCAGCGTGCCGCGCGAAGCGAGCAGCCCCATGACTGCGCCGAGCAGCGTGGTCTTGCCGGCGCCGTTCGGGCCGATCACGGTGACGATCGCGCCCTCGGCGACGCGCAGGCTCGCGCGGTGCAGCGCCTCGACCTTGCCGTAGGCCACCGAAAACTCTTTCACCTCCAGGGCTGCACTCATTCGATGCCGCCCAAATAGGCTTCGATGACGACCGGGTTGTTCTGGATCTCGGCCGGCAGGCCCTCGGCGATCTTCTCGCCGAAGTCCATCACCACCAGGCGGTCCACCAGGCCCATCACGAAGTCCATGTCGTGCTCGACCAGGAGGATGCTCATGCCTTCGGCGCGCAGCCGCCGCAGCAGCTCTCCGAGCGCCTGCTTCTCCTGGAAGCGCAGCCCGGCTGCCGGCTCGTCGAGCAGCAGCAGCACGGGATCGGCGGCGAGCGCGCGCGCGATCTCGACCAGGCGCTGCTGGCCGAGCGGCAGGCTCGCGGCGGCCTCGGCGAAGTGCGCGCCCAGGCCGACGCGCTCGAGCTGGCGCGCGGCCTCGTGCAGCAGCCGGCGCTCCTCCTCACGCTCCAGCCGCAGCATGGCCGCGACCGTTCCTTTGTTGCCGCGCAGGTAGGCGCCGATCGCCACGTTCTCGAGCACCGGCATGGTACCCACGAGGTTGACG
>DASWBP010000094.1:0-5256 GCA_036390555.1 Burkholderiales bacterium
CATCGCGACGCGCCGAGCCGGATCGCGGGCGGAGGGAAGGAGGCCGAGGACTGTCTGAGCCCGTAGATGCAGGAAGGGCGAGTTCCGCAGGCCCCCGACGCCCGCGGCAGTGAGGCGAGGGATGTTCGCGGCGCTGGGGAAGGGGAAGGCGCCGCCGCCGGGCGCCGCGCCGTTGTCGGCGTGGCGCGAATGCCTAGCGGGTGTCGCGGTCTACGGTGTCGGCGAGCGCTCGGAGCGCAGGCGCGATTTCCACTGATGGGGCGGGCAGTCGCGCGAGGTCGGCGAGGCAGCGTGCGCGCGAATCGGCGAGCGTGGGCTGCGGCAGGCGCTTGCCCGAGTGCATCACCGGCACGATGAGCGGCTCGCCGGGCTGCGCGTCGCCCTCGACGGTGATTACGTCGCGCGCGAAGCGCCCGCCTTCGCCGGTGCTGCGCCAGACCTGCTTGCGCCCGGGCCAGGTTGCCTTGGCGGTGGAGCGCTTGCGCCGCGGCTTGCCGCCGTATTCCTCGAGCTTGTAGACCGCATCGAGGTACGGCGCGTCGGCGGAGGTGGTGAGGCTCGTGCCGATGCCGAAGGCGTCGATCGGCGCACCCGCGGCGACCAGCGCGCCGACGCGGTCCTCGTCGAGGTTGCCGCTCGCGAAGATGATCGCGTCGCGATGGCCTGATTCGTCGAGGATCCGGCGCGCCTTGCGCGAGAGGTCGTCGAGGTCGCCGCTGTCCAGGCGCACGCCCTTGAGGCGCCCCGGCGTCGCCGCCGCGCGGCGCGCCCCTTCCACTGTGTCGTAGGTGTCCACCAGCAGCACCGCGTTCTCGGGAAATGCCCTGGCGAAGTGCGCGAACGCCGCGGCCTCGCTTTCGTGCGCCTGCACGAAGGAGTGCGCCATGGTGCCGAACACCGGGATGCCGAAGAGCGGCGCGGCGAGCGCGGTCGCCGTGCCGTCGAAGCCGGCGATCCAGGAGGCGCGCGCGGCAAGCAGCCCGGCTTCGGCGCCGTGCGCGCGGCGCAGGCCGAAGTCGATCAGGCGCTTGCCCGGCGCGGCAAGGCGCGCCCGCGCCGCCTTGGAGGCGACCACCGTTTCGAAGTGGATGAGGTTCAGGATGCGCGTCTCGATGAGCTGCGCTTCCGGCATCGGCGCGGTCACGCGCAGGATCGGCTCGTCGGGAAAGAACAGCGTCCCCTCGGGCATCGCGTGCACCTCGCCGGTGAAGCGCCACTTCGCCAGCCGCTGCGCGAAGTCCGGCTTGAAGAGCTTCGAGCGCTCGATCCAGTCGAGCTCTTCGGCGCCGAAGCGCATGGTCTCCAGAAGCTCCAGGGCCTGCGCGAGCCCCGCGGCGACCAGGAACTCGCGCTGCGGCGGGAGCTTGCGCACGAAGAGCTCGAACACCGCGGTGTCCGTCATCTCCTGCTCGTAGTACGCCTGCAGCATGGTGAGCTGGTACAGGTCGGTGAGCAGGGGGCTCGCGAGCGGGTTCACCCGCTCACTGTAGGAGCCCGATCCCCGGGCCCCTTTGACCCAGGTCAACGTCGTCCGGACGCGCCCCGGCACACTCGGTTTGATGAACGCTCCCCTGCCCGCTGACGCGCTGCGCCGACGCTGCGACCCCGCGCAGTTTAGATTCACGACGACCGCAGAGCTGGAAGGGCTGGAGGCGGCGCTCGGCCAGTCGCGCGCGCAAGGCGCGATCGAGTTCGGCGTGGGCATGCGGCGCGAAGGCTACAACCTGTTCGCCATGGGGCCCGAGGGCATCGGCCGCAGGACGCTGGTGCGCCGGCACCTGGAAGCGCAGGCGAAGTCGCTGCCGCTGCCGTCGGACTGGTGCTACGTCTTCAACTTCAAGGTGCCGCACAAGCCGCGCGCGCTGCAGCTGCCCGCGGGCCAGGCCGACGCCTTCCGCGCGAGCATGGAGCGGCTGGTGGAGGACCTGCGCGCCTCGATCCCGGCGGCCTTCGAGACCGACGAGTACCGCAACCGGCGCCAGCAGATCGAGGCGGAGTTCGGCGAGCGCCAGGAGCAGGCGCTCGGCGACCTCGGCGAGCGCGCGCGCAAGCAGGGCATCGCGCTCATCCGCACGCCGACCGGCTTCGGCTTCGGCCCGATGAAGGGCGACACGGTGATGGAGCCCGAGGACTTCCGCAAGCTCCCGGACAAGGAGAAGGAGCGCCTGGAGGCGCTGGTCGCCGAGCTGCAGGAGGAGCTCGCGCGCGTGCTGCACGACCTGCCCAGGTGGCGCCGCGAGACGATGAACAAGATGCGCGAGCTCAACCGCGAGGTGACGCGCGCGGCGGTGAACAGCACGCTGGAGGAGGAGAAGGCGCGCTACCGCGCGCTGCCCGAGATCCAGGAATACCTCGCCGAGGTGCAGGAGGACATCCAGGAGAACGCGGAGGCCTTCCGCGCCTCGAAGGAAGGCGAGCCGGTGACGCTGTTCGGCGTTCCCATGGGGCGCGCCGAGGCGCCCGAGGCCACCTTCCGGCGCTACGGCGTGAACGTGCTGATCGAGCACGGCGACGCCAGCGGCGCGCCGATCGTCTTCGAGGACAACCCGACGCACGACGCGCTGGTCGGCCGCATCGAGCACCTCTCGCAGATGGGCGCGCTGGTCACCGACTTCACGCTGATCAAGGCGGGCGCGCTGCACCGCGCGAACGGTGGCTACCTGGTGCTCGATTGCCTGAAGCTTCTCGGCCAGCCTTTCGCCTGGGATGCCTTGAAGCGCGCGCTGCGCTCGCGCGAGATCCGCACGCAGTCCCTCGGCCAGGAGCTCAGCCTGATCAGCACGGTGTCGCTCGAGCCCGAGCCCATTCCCCTGGAAGTGAAGGTGGTGCTGGTGGGCCAGCGCCTGCTCTATTACCTCCTGCACGCCTACGACCCGGAGTTCGCGGCGCTCTTCAAGGTGGCGGTGGACTTCGAGGAGGACATGCCGCGCGGGCCGGAGAACGACCTCGCCTATGCGCGGCTGCTCGCGGCGCTGGTGAAGAAGGAAGCCCTGCGCCCGCTGGATCGCGCGGCGGTGGCGCGCGTCATCGAGCAGAGCTCGCGCGAGGCCGCCGACGCGGGCAAGCTGGCGGTGAGCATGCAGGCGCTCGGCGACCTGCTGCGCGAGGCGGATTACTGGGCGGCGCAGGAAAAGCGCGCCGCGATCGCGGCGGCCGACGTGCAGCGCGCGGTGGACGCGCAGGAGGCGCGCCTGGGCCGCGTGCGCGAGCGCGTGCTGGAGAACGTGCTGCGCGGCACGCAGCTCGTGGATACCGCCGGCGAGCGCGCGGGCCAGGTCAACGGCCTCGCGGTGGCGCAGCTCGGCGGACATGCCTTCGGCATGCCGCAGCGCATTACCGCGCGCGTGCGCCTCGGCAGCGGCGGCGTGGTGGACATCGAGCGCGAGTCCGAGCTCGGCGGCCCGATCCATTCCAAGGGCGTGCTGATCCTCTCGGGCTACCTCGCGGGGCGCTACGCGCTTGGCAGGCCGCTGTCGCTCTCCGCGAGCCTCGTCTTCGAGCAGAACTACGGCGGCATCGAGGGCGACAGCGCGTCCTCGGCCGAGCTCTACGCGCTGCTCTCCGCGCTCGCGCGCGCGCCGGTGAAGCAATCCCTCGCCGTGACCGGCTCGGTGAACCAGCACGGCGACATCCAGGCGATCGGCGGCGTAAACGAGAAGATCGAGGGCTTCTTCGACCTGTGCAGGGCGCGCGGCCTCACGGGCACGCAGGGCGTGGTGATTCCGCGCGCCAACGTCCAGCACCTGATGCTGCGCGAGGACGTGGTGGCGGCAGCGAAGGAAGGCAGGTTCGCCGTGCACGCGGTTGCCACGGTGGACGAAGGCGTCGAGCTGCTTACCGGGGTGCCCGCGGCGGAAGTGCACGCGCGCGTCGAGGCGCGGCTCGCGGAGTTCGCCGACCAGGCGCGCGCCTTCGCGGCGGGTGCCGGAGCCAGGCCATGGCAGAAGACGAAGAAGAAGTAAGGATCGCGCGCATCATTGCCTGCTTCGCACCGGGCAGCGCCGGTGCGCCGCAGACGGTCGCGCGCATGGCGCGCGAGATGCAGGCAGAGCTCCTCGGACTGTTCATCGAGGACGTGGAGCTGCTGCGCTTCGCCGGCATGCCCTTCGCCGCCGAGGTCGGCTTTCCCTCGGCCGCGCGGCGCGCGATGGACGTCGGGCTGCTGGAGCGCCAGATGCGCGCGCAAGCGCGCGCCCTGGAAGAAGCGCTCGCCGCGATCCTCGGCCCCGCGCCCGAGGGCTGGCGCTTCCGCGTGGAGCGCGCCACGCCCTCGCAGGCCGTGTCCGCGGCGCTCGCCGAAGGCTACGCGCCGGCGCTGCTCATCCCGCCGCGCGGCGACCCGCGCGCGGCGCGGCGCGTGGTGCGCAAGCCGGAACTCAGCGACGAGCTGCTGCGAGAGCTGCTGCGCGCGGTGCGGCCGGTGCTGGTCCTGCCGCAGTAGCTACAGCGCCCCGCTTGCGGCGAGCGCGCACGAGGACCAAGTCCCCTAGTCTTCGGGCCAGAACGAGAAGAGCGCAAGGCCGTTGTCCTGCACCGCTTCAAAGCGGCCCTGGCCTGCGCTCGAGATGCGAAAGCAGGCGGCTGTCATGCCGTAGCTCTTGGCCCACCACGTGAGCTCGTAACACAGGCGCCCGCCTTCCAGCTTCCAGGTCCCGGTGTCGGCACACTTGCTTTTCCTGTCGTCGAGGCGAAGACAGACGGAACCATCGGCTTTCCAGGTCCAGTAGTTGTACGACGGACCCGAGGGCGGCTTCTGTCGCCACGTGCGGTCCGCAGTGAGCTTGCGAGCCGCATCGGCGTCGAGCGTCTCCGCGGCCGCCGCCATTGCCAGGACCATTCCAGCGGCGAGCAGCGCCAAAGCGCGCTTCCTGCATGCGCGAGCCTGCATCATGCGACCTCCCACAAGACGGCAGATTGAGTGAGACGTGAGGATAGCGCGTCAGCCAGGGCGACGACGCCGGTCGCCGCAGCCACTCAGATCGCCCCGATTGCCTGGAGCGCGCGCCTGACGTCCTCAAGGCCTTCCGGCGAGAGCGGTGACTGCGGCGGCAGCGGATCGCCAACCGCGTAGCCCTGCAGTTGCAGCCCGCCCTTGATGCAGGCGGCGAGGTTGTACTTGGCGAAGCACTCGTTCAATGTCCAGAGGCGGCGCTGCAAAATCATGGCCTCGTCCCATTTTTTCGCCCGGCACAATTCGTAAAGCCGCACGCTCTGCCGGGGTATGACGCAGGCCGGCCCCGCCATCCAGCCCTTGCC